>JBKOUV010000166.1:0-12801 GCA_046723555.1 Actinomycetota bacterium
CCGGCGGCTGCGGCTGGCCGCCGACCTCGACCGCAACGTCGCCGACGCTCATCGCGGCGCGGCCCG
This sequence comes from Actinomycetota bacterium, assembly GCA_046723555.1. GTDB lineage: Bacteria > Actinomycetota > Acidimicrobiia > Acidimicrobiales > Ilumatobacteraceae > JALZMG01. The sequence continues at coordinate 67 of JBKOUV010000166.1, forward strand.
GTTGCTCGCGGCGATCGACTGTCACGTCGACGAGCACGGACTCCCGGACGGGTTCGTCCTCACCGACCCGGAGCCGTTGGCCCCGGTGCCGCTCGAGCCGGACGTCGACGAGCTCGACCTGGGTAGCGAAGGGATCACGGCGGTGGTGTGGGCGACCGGTCACCGGCGGAACTACGACTGGCTGCAGATCCCGGTGCTCGACGCCTCCGGTGAGATCCGGCAGCGGCGCGGGGTGACACCGGTGCCAGGGCTCTACGTGTTGGGTCAGCGCTTCCAGTACCGGCGCAGCTCGAACTTCATCGGCGGCGTCGGGCGGGACGCCGCCTACCTCGCCGACCACATCACCGGCGGCCGCACGCGCGAACGCTGACGGGACGCGGCTGACAGCCGCCTCGTGGCGTCAGAGTTCCCCGCGAGCCGCGGCGCTCAGCCCTCCTGGGCGACCGGGATCGCGAACGGGGAGAGCGTCTCGTTGGCGAGGACGTCGGACAGCAGCAGCCAGGCGGTGCGCCACGCCTGTTCGGTACCGTCCGTCCACGACGGGCTGACCTCCTGGGCGGCGCGCATCCAGGCCTGGCCCTCGATCGCGAACGTCGGTGCCGTGCCGGGCAGCGGCCACGAGTCGGCGAGCAGGCGCGCCCGCTCGCCGAGCCGGCTCGGCGCGGCGAGCAGGTCGACGAGCTCGGCGACGGCGTAGACGAGCCACCGGGCGCGGCCGGCTGCGGCCTCCGTCTCACCAATGGAACGAAAGGTTGACTCCAGCCCGGCGACCAGTTCGCCCTGCCGGTCGCGGAGCTCGGCCCACGAGTGGTCGACCGTGCTGAGGTCCTCCGGGCTCATGGACAGCAACCGGCCAGCAGCGATGACTGGGCGGCGGCCAGGGTCTGCAGCAGGATCGTCTGCCGGCGGGTGAGCTCGGCCAGCTCGGCGACGAGGTCCTCGATCGTCGGGTGGGGCGGCGTTATCGAGATGTCGTCGCGAAGCTCGCGGGCCTCCGCCCCCGGCGTCACGCCGAGCTCGCGGTCGAGGACCCGCTCGAGCCGCTCGTAGTGGACGAGCGCCGTGCCGGCGTCGCCGTTGGCGACGTGATCCCGCATCAGCTTGACGTGGGCGACCTCGTCGCTGGGGTCGAGCTCGCTCAACTCCAGCCACTGGCCGGCGAGCCGGAGCAGGTTCAGGTGCCGCAGCCGGAGTAGCTCGCGACGCTCGCCGGCCCAGCCCTCGTAGCGGTCGTCCGGAAGGAGCTCCCCGGTGTAGCGCTCGATGGCCGCCCGCGCCGTCGCCGGGTCGCGGTCGGCGATCGCCCGGCGCGACAGCTCGTCGAAGCGCAGCGCGTCGACGATCAGTTCGGCGTTGGGGAACAGGTGCACGATGTCGTTGCGCAGGACCACGGTGTCGTGGCGGCCGGCGGCCCGGCGGGCGTAGTGCGCGGCCTTGTGCAGCTTCGGCGCGGCCTCGGCCGGCGTGTCGTCGGGCCACAGCATGTCGATGACCTGCTCGCGGTGCAGACGGTGGCCGGGGGCGAGGGCGAGGACCTTGACCAGCGATGCGGCCGAGCGGCGCTGCCAGCAGCGTTCCGGTGTGGCCGTGCCGTCCACCTCGACCTCGAACCGGCCGAGCATCGTGATCACGACCCGTTCGGTGCGGCCGTCGATGCGAACGATCCGGGGGGACTGCCAGTGCTTGTGTCGATGCATTCTCGTTATGTCCTGTCACGAGCGCGGAGGCGGGGATTCGATCGTGCGCCCACGGCCGCCACCTGCGCATCCGCAGCTGCTACGTAGGCGCCGCGGCCGACTACGTACGGGCGGTCAGGACGACGCTTCGAGCGTCCTGCCGAGCTCCGAGCGCCGGGTGATCCCCAGCTTGCGGTACACCCGGGCGAGGTGGGTGTCGACGGTTCTGGTGGACAGACCCAGGTGCTCACCGATCTCCGGGCTCGTCCGGCCACCCGCGGCGAGCAGGGCGACCTCGCGCTCCCGGGGCGTGAGCGGCTCGACGCCGGTCCCGCGGGCCAGCACCGGGGTGTGCAGCTCACCGGCGTGCTCGGCCAGACTCGCCGAGCGCTGCGCCGCGGCGGCGGCGAGCCGGGCCTCGGACCGGGCGCGGTACATCTCCGCCAGCTCGGCCGCCGCTTCGGCGGCGAGCCACTCCACCCCGGCCGCGGCGTAGCGGTCGACGACCACCGCCATCGCCGAGACGTCGCGCTCGACGAGGGCGCGGGCGTGGGCGGCGTCGATGGGGACGAGCGGGCCGTCGATGATCTGGGCCAACTCCTCGAGGCGCGCCATCGCCTCTTCTGCGGCGCCGAACCGGACGAGATCCCGCAGCAGCGCTTGCTCGAAGATGGTCATCTGGTCCCGGCGCACCAACGCGACCACTGCCCGGATGCGGTCGAGGGCGGTCGCCAGGTCGCCGCGGCACGCGTCCAGCCACGCCCGCGTGCGCTCCCGGGTTGTGTACGAGGTGGCGACCGGACTGTCGCCCACCGCGTCGGCGCGGGCGAGCGCGACCGCCGCCGGACCGCACTCGCCGACGAGCAGGTGACCCTGGGCGACGCCGACGTGGGCCCACACCAGGGCGGCGTCCTGACTGGCCGCGCTCGCCTCGTCGGCCACGGCCTGGAACCGCCGGATCGCCTCTCGACCGCGGCCGGTGTCGCGGGCGATCTCGGCGAGCGCCATCTCGAACCACACCCACGCGCCCAGCGCGTTCGTGGCGCGTGCCCGGGCTGCCGCCGGCTCGAGCACCTCCCGAGCTTGCTGGTAGCGCCCGGAGTAGGCGAACGCATGGCCCTCGTTGAGCACGTGCTGGGCGATGCCTCGCCGGGCGTACCACCCCGGCAGGTTGGCGTGGTCGGCGGCTGCCTGGCGGGCGAGGGCGCTGGCCTCGTCGCACCGGCCGAGACTGAGCAGGCTCACCGATCGGGCGGCGGCCAACTCGACCCGGGTGAGCGCGGTCAGCGGGCCGCTGATCGTCTCGGCGATCCGCAAGGCCTCCGCCGGCCGGCCGGCACCGGCGAGCAGCGCGGCGCGCCGGACGTCGACGGCGGCGAGCTCCGCCGGGTCGGTGAGCCGCTCGCGTGCCTGCTCGTGGGCGGCGAGGGCGCCCTCGAGATCGCGCCGGCGATAGAAGCGGGTCTCGGCGAGCCGGCGGGCGAGGCGGGCCCGCCGGGCGTCATCGAGCGGCTCATCCCAGACCGCGGCGACCGTCCGCTCGACCTCCTCATCGTGGCCCTGCAGCGCATGAGCCTCGACGAGCACCTCGGCCCGGTCACCGGCGGTCACGCTCGCGTCGTCGTCCGGGACCGCATCGATGAGCCGGATGGCGAGCGCCGGGTCCCGGCCGGCGAGCGCCAGGCGGGCGGCGGTCAGCAGATGGTCGCCGGACACCCGCCCTCCGGACGCCACGCGCCACAGGGCCAGCTGCACGACGTCCTCCCGCCGGCGGGCCCCGTGGACCTCGACGGCGTCGGCGAGCTGGGCGTAGATGCGCCGCATCCGCAGCGGCGCCAGGCGCGTCCGCAGCACCTCGCCGTACAGCGGGTGGGCCAGCCGCACCGCGGTGCGCCGGCCGGAGCTGACGACCGTGACGAGACGGCTCTCTTCGAGGGCCTCCAACGTGGCCGCCCCGTGCAGCCGTTCGAGGTCGGCGAGGCCGAACCGCTCACAGACGGCGAGCACCTCCAGTACGGCCAGCCCCGCTCCGTCGACGCCGGCCAGGTGCTCGGTCACCAGATCGTCGAGGGCGGCGGTCGTCGGCAGCGGCGCCGTGAGGGTCCACACGCCTGCTACCGAGACGAGGACGCCGCGCTCCTGCGCTCCGCGCACCAGCTCGGTCAGCACCTGCAGGTTGCCGCCCGAGAGCCGAGCCAGCTCGGCGAACGCCGCTGCCGACACCGGCCCGTCCAGGGCCCGATGGAGCACCGCATCGAGCTGGTCGCGGGCGAGTGGTTCCAGCGAGATGCGAACGAGGTGGCCATCGCGGTAGAGCCCGGTGAGGCGCGGTGACGGACTTCGGCCGGTGCGCACCGTGCCGACGAGGAACACGGACCGGGCCACGATCAGCGGCACGAGCACGGCGACCGACGTGTCGTCCAGCAGGTCGAGGTCGTCGACGAGCAGCACCACTCGCCCGTCGACCGACAGTCGCCCGAGCTCGGCCCGGGCGGCGTGGAAGAGCGCGGTGCGCTCGTCGTCGCCGACGCCGAGGTCGCGCGTCAGGTCGGCGGGCAGTACGTGGGCGAGCGCGCCGAGCGGGATGGACTGGGTCGCCGGATGGCCCACCGCCCGCTCGGCCCGCCGGCCGGCCCGCTCGGCGAGTCGCAACGCCTCCTCGGCGAGACGGGTCTTGCCGACACCCGCCGGTCCGAACAGCACGACCCCGCCGACGTCACCGTCCCGATAGAGGCTGCCCAGCCGCTCGAGCTCCGCCGACCGTCCGGTCAGCGGCCACGGTGTGATCATCGCCCGCAGCCGTTCGGCACGGCCGTGACGCTACGCCTCCGCCTCGCCGGCGCGCGGCAGACTGGTCGACGTGAGGGACTGGCCGCTGGTTGGCCGGGACGTCGAGCTCGAGGCCGTGTTCGCCCGTCTCCAACGGGACGCGAGTGCGGCGTTCGTGCTCGCCGGGCCGGCCGGTGTCGGGAAGTCCCGGCTGGCCCGGGAGGTCGCCGACCGGGCCGGCGACCGCGGCTGGTCGACGCACGTCATCGTCGGCACGCGGGCGGCCCAGTCGATCCCCTTCCTCGCCGTCGCGGCGTGGATCGACGCGCCGATGGGTGACGCATCACCCGTCGAGATGCTGGCCCAGGCGAGGCGGGCGCTCACCGACGCCGGGCGCGGAAGTGATCACCTGCTCGTGGTCGAGGACGGCCAGTGGCTCGATGCCGGAACGGCGACGCTGGTCCACCAAGTCGTGGCCGAGGAGCTGTGTCGCGTGGTCATCACGATCCGCACCGGCGAGCCGGCTCCGGATGCGATCGAGACCCTCTGGACGGGTGGACTGGCCGAGCGGCACGAGCTCGCGGGACTCTCGCGCGAACGCACCGAGGAGCTGCTCGCGGCCGCGCTCGGCGGTCCGGTCGACGGCGCGACGCGCCACCGCATGTGGGAAGCGAGCGGGGGCAACTTGCTCTATCTGCGCGAGCTCGTGCTCGGCGCGTTGGCGACCGAATCGCTCCGCGAGGAGGGCGGGATCTGGCGCTTGCGCGGCGCGGCCGGGATCTCGCCGCGTCTGCTGGAACTCATCCAGCAACGGTTGGACGCCCTCGACCCCGACGCGCGCGACGCGCTCGCCGTGGTCGCGGTGGCCGAGCGCATCGATCTCGATCAGCTCACCCAGCTCGCCGACGTGGATGCGTTGGAGCGGCTCGAGGCGGCGGGCATCGTCGAGGTTGTCGACGAGCGCGGCGTACCGCTGATCGCGCTGGCGCACCCGTTGTACGGCGAGGCGGTGCGGGCCACGATGCCGGTGCTCCGCCGGCGGCGGACCTGCGGCGCGGTGGCGGACGTGGTGGAAGCGTCCGGCATGGCTCGCCCGGGCGACATCGTGCGGGTGGCCACGTGGCGCCTGGACGCCGGCCAGCGGGTCGATCCCGAGCTGCTCACGACCGCGGCGCGGCGGGCGTACATCGCCAACGACTACCCGCTGGCCGACCGGCTGGCGACGGCGGCTCGAGCCGAGGGCGGCGGCGTCGATGCCGGGCTGGTCCTCGCCGAGTCGGCGATGATCGCGGGCCGGCACGAGGCAGCCGCGGCCCTGCTCGCCGAGCTCGCCGCCGAGGCGTCGACGGACCGGCAACGGGTCGACGTCGCCGACTCCCGGGCGATCGTGCTCGGTCTGTACCTCGGACGCGAGCAGGAGGCGACCGAGGTGGTCGAGGCGACCCTCGCCGAGGTGTCCGACCCCGAGCTCGTGGATCCGCTGCGGGCGTCGCTGGCGATCGTGCTCGCCCAGGCGCCTCGCCCGGCCGCGGCGATCGACGCGGTGCAACCGCTGCTCGCCCGGCCCGACGGCTCGTGCTTCTATCGGGCGACCTACGCCGCGTCGATCGCCATGGCGACCTGCGGGAGGCTGGCCGACGCGATCTCGGTCGGCACGCAGGGCTACGACGCGCACGCCCGCCTCGGTCCCGCCGTCCGGTTCCTGGCCGAGGCCCAGTACATCGGGACCGCGCTCGCGCTGATCGGGATCGGCCGGCCGGGTGACGCCGCCGCGCTCGTCCGGGCGGGCTACGACGCGGCCGTCGCCGCCCGGGACGGCGACCTGCAGGCGGCCTTCGCCCTTCACGCCGGGCGGGTCGCGGTGCACGAAGGCCAGCTCGAGCAGGCCGGGCGCCACTTCCGCGAGGCGGCGGTCGTGTACCAGGAGCTCAACGACGTCGCCTCGTTGCGCTGGGCGCTCGGTGGGCTGGCGCTCGCCGCTGGCATGCGTTCGGCGCGCCTGGAGAGTGCGGCGGTCATCGCCGAGCTCGACGCCCTCGACCCGTCTCCGGTGAAGCTGTTCGACCAGGATCTCGTCGAACGGGGCCGGGCGTGGGCCACCGCGGCAGCCGGGGCGACGACGGACGCGATCACCCTGTTGCGTGCCGCCGCAGCGGTCGCCGGTGACACTGATCAGCTCGTGGTCGAGGCCCAGCTCCGTCACGACATCGTCCGCCTCGGAGACGCCCGCGCCGAACAGGAACGGCTGACCGCGCTGGCCGAGGCCGTCGATGGCGATCTGGTCCGCGCCCTCGCCGACCATGCCCGGGCTCGCCTGTCGAGTGACGCTGCGGCGCTCGAGGCGGCGGCCCACTCGCTCGCCGGCGTCGGCGCCGTGCTCGCCGCCCATGAGGCGGCGACCGAGGCCGCTTCGGCGTGGCGGGTCCAGGGGTATCGGCGACGGGCCGGAGCGTGCGACGAGCTGGCCCAACGGTTGGCCGCAGAGTCCGAGGGCGCCCGGTCGCCGGCCGCCCGCACCGAGGCAGGGTACGTGGCCCTCACGGTCCGCGAGCAGGAGGTCGCGGCCCTCGCCGCCGATGGGCTGACCAGCCGGGAGATCGCCGACAAGCTCTACCTCTCCCGCCGCACCGTGGACAACCACCTGCAGCGGATCTACGACAAGCTCGGCGTCTCCACACGGCAGCAGCTCGCCGCGATGTTCAGGCGGTGACCTCGGGGCCGCCTCCCGCCGCGGCCCCGAGGTCAGCCGATCTGCTCTGACCGATTCAGGTCGGGCAGAAGAAGTGGCCCGGCGTCCCCGGATAGATCGGGTTGGAGTTGCTCTTCACGTCCGGCTTGAAGACCATCGCGATCTCGTTCCCGCCGGACGACGCCTTGACGCCGGGCGTCAGCGCGCCGTCCGTCGCCGCCTGTTCGAGCAGGTAGTCGATGAGCGCCGGGTTCTGGTCCCTGATGGTCACGTAGGCCCCGTAGGTGGCCGGACAGAGGTACAGGATGTTGTACGTGCCGACCCAGTCGAACATTCGGTCGCCCTGGGTCGGACCCTGGTCGGCGATGTTGGCTTGCATCGCGTCCTGGTCGTAGCCGCCGTAGACGATGTCGATGTCGTGGAAGCTCTCGATGTCCGCCTCGGCCCATGCGCTCCACGTCGCCGGGAACTGCGGATCGGGATGGACGTCGAGCATGTCGTCGCCGCGGCCGCCGTCGGTGTGGTCAGTGCCGCGACCGCCCCAGATGGCGTCACCGTTGCCACCGAGCGGCACGTTGACGGAGCCGGCGCCGTTGGAGTCGCCGCCGAAGATGCGGTCGACGTCGGCGCTGGCCAGGTTTGGATCGTCGACGACCGTGACGCCGGGCAGCGTCGGATGTGGGTGCTCCGGTCCGGCGTCGCCGTCGCCCTGGATCAGGTCTTGACCGGCGCCGCCGTGCATCCAGTCGTCGCCATCGCCGCCCAGCATCACGTCGTTGCCCTTCGCCGACGTCGGTTGGGTGTCGTCGAAGGCGAAAAGCTGGACCAGGCGGAACAGCGTGCCCGGCTGACACACGTCGGCGGTGACGAACGGCTCTTGCGGCGCAATCGTCCGCGGCGGCGTGCACGCACCGTCGCCGACACCATCGCCGAGCAGGTCCGTGGTGACCTTGCCGATGTCGCCGAGGACGGCATCCGAGCCCCAGCCGCCCTCGACGGCGTCGTCGCCGGCTTGGCCGTACAGTTCGTCGTGGCCGCCGTTGCCGGCGATGAAGTCGTTGCCGAACGTGGTGTTGGCCGGCATCACCTGTCCCATCTGGACGTCGCGGCCGACGATGTCGACGGGGATCGGGTTACCCTGCGCGTCCTTTTCCGGGCCGGCGCCGACCTGGGTGGTGCCGAGCCGTTTGACCCAGCCGTTGTCGCCGATCGCCGCGTCGTCGTCACCGACCTGATCGTTGGCGGAGTCGCCGTGGATCGTGTCGGCGCCGTCGAGCAGCGCCGCTCCCAACCCGAGCCGGGCGTTGTCGAAGATCTTGCCGTCGTTGGCGGAGCCGCCGCCGGCGATGTCGTCCTCGTCCTGCCCGGTGCTTCCGGTGCCGTCACCGAAGATCAGGTCGTTGCCGTGGTTGCCCTCGATGTAGTCGTCACCGATGCCGCCATAGATGGTGTCACCGGACCAGACGCCACCGAAGCCATCGATTTCGTCGACGCCGGCCGGCGCCGGGAACCGCTGGAAGTCAGCGGAAGCGGCGGCACTGCCGACGAAGTCGTTGTTGCGGCCGTCGGCGGGATCGGTCTGTGCCGTTGGCCCGCTGATCGGCTGGGCGCCGTTGCCCTGGCCGAAGACGCGGTCGTTCCCGTCGTTGCCCTGGAGCAGGTCGCCGCCGCTCGTCCCCTGGTCGATCGCCGGCCCTCCGGCGGTCTGGACGTCGAACAGCTCGATCGGCGCCCGGTTGAACGATGCGTTGACCGGCACGTTGCGGCTGACGAGGGCGTTGTCGCCGGTGATCCAGTCGACTCCTGGTCCGCCGGTGACGTTCGTCTCGCCGACATCGCGCAGGGTGTTGCCGACCCGATCACCGTCGATCAGGCCGTCGTTGGCCGAGCCGCCGCCGACGAGGTCGTCGTTGGCGTCCCCGCCATCGATGGTGTCGTTGCCGTCGTTGCCCTCGACATAGTCGGCGCCGTTCTGTCCGCTGAGCGTGTCGCCACCGCCCTGACCGAAGATCAGGTCGGTCGCGTCGCCGCCGGTGACGGTGTCACCACCGAACGAACCCGCCGTCGCCGCTTCCCCGACCTTCGCCAGGTCGAAGAGCAGCACCGGGGTGACATTCGGGTCCGGGTAGTCGAGGCCGTTGCCGAGCACCCGGTCCATGCGGGCGTTGTCGCCGGCGATCCAGTCCCGCGCCTCGCCGCCGTCGATGGCGTCGTTGGAGTCGTTCGGGTCGGTCTCATCGGTGAGTCCGGTGCCGATGCGATCGGCGTCGATCACGCCGTCCACGGCCGAGTTGCCGCCGACGATGTCGTCGGTGCCCTGCTCACCGTGGATCCCGTCGTCACCGGCGTCGCCTTCGAGGTAGTCCGGCGCTGCCGAGCCGAGGAACGGGCCGACCGTGCCGTGGTCGCCCCACATCACGTCGTCGCCGGCCTCACCGAAGGCGGCGTCCTTGTCGGCGTCGCCCTCGATGGTGTCGCCGCCGCCGACCGTCGGATCGAGCAGCGTCACGTTGCGGCTGAAGACGTAGCCGCCGCCCGGCGTCACGACGGCGTTGTCGCCGGCGATGACGTCGTTCTCGACACCGCCGCTGATGAGCGTGTCGCCCACATCGTCCACGCCGGCCGTGTCCGAGCCGCCGATCAGGTTGTCCTGACCGCTCTCACCCTGGATCGTGTCAGCGTCGCCGTTGCCTTCGGCGTGGTCGTTGTCAGCGCCACCGAAGATGGTGTCGCTGCCACCGTCGCCCTCCAGCCGGTCGGCGGCGGGCCCGCCGAAGAGCTGGTCGGCACCGCCGGTCGCCGACGGGGTGTCCGCCGGCCAGGCGGCGACGCCACGGTCGCCGAAGACGAGGTCGGCACTGCTCTCGCCGAACAGCTCGTCGTCGTCGGCGCTGCCGAAGACGACGTCGATGTCGGTGCCGCCCCGGATCAGGTCGTTGCCGGTGTCCCCGACGAGCAGGTCGACACCGGCATCGCCGGCGATGATGTCGCCGTCACCGGTTCCGAACACGGCGTCGGAGCCGTTGCCGCCGAACAGGCAGTCGGAGTTGCCGATCGCGTTCGCCGGATCGCAGTTGGCGCGGCGCGCCCCGGTGCCGCCGTGGCTGTGGTCGACGGACGCGTCCATCGCCACGGCCTTGGTCGGGTCCGGTGCCGTTCCGGAACCGTCGGCGACACCGAAGGCCGGGTTGGTGACCGAGCCGATGTCACCGACGACGATGTCGCGGCCGTCGTCACCCCACAGCAGGTCGGAGTGCTCGTCGCCGAACACGATGTCGTTGCCCTCGTCCCCGTGGGCGACGTCGTTCTCTGAGCCGCCGCGGATGACGTCGTTCTCCGTACCACCGTTGATGGTGTCGGTGCCGGCGTCGCCGTGCAGCTCGTCGTCGCCTTGATCACCGGCGATCAGATCGGCGCCTTCGCAGCCCTTGGCCTTGTCGTTGCCGGCGTTGCCGATCATCTGGTCGTCGCCGCCGTGGCCGATGAGGATGTCGTCGCCATCGTTGCCCGTCATCAGGTCGGTCTGGCCTTCGTCGTCGCACCACGACGCCCAGTCGGCCTTGTTGCCGCTGAACACCAGCGTCGGATTGCCGGTGATCACGCCGGCGGGGCTGTCGTCGCCGAAGAGCACGTCGTTACCGACGTCGCCGGTGACGGTGTCGGTGCCGACGCCGCCACGGATCACGTCGTCGTCGTTCGCCGAGGTGAGTTCGCTCGGGCCCCCCGAGAGGGTGTCGTCGGCCCCGCTGCCGTCGAGGACGTCGTTGCCGGGTCCTCCGGTCACGCGGTCGTTCGCCGCGCCACCGTCGAGGCTGTCGTTGCCGAGGCCGCCGCTCAACGTGTCCTCGCCGCCGTTGCCGGCCGCCGTGTCGTTCCCGGCGCCGGGTTCGACGGAGTCGTCGCCGGCCGGGCCGCCCATGGGGTTGACCTCACCGGGTTTGAACGCCACGCCGGCCCACGAGGTCACGCCGGCCAGCGACGCATCACCGCGGATCAGATCCGGAGCCCCACCGGCGGGCGTTCCGTTGGACGAGGCTTCGCCGCCGATCTTGACGATGTCCGAACCCGGGCCGCCGGAACCGGCGACCGGCACCGTGAACGGGATCGTGTTGCCTTCTCCACCACCCGGGAGGAAGAGGATCTCGTCGTCTCCCGTGCCGGCGTCGAACACGATCAGGTGGACGTTGTCGGCCGTCTCCTCGTAGCCGTAGCCGGAGACGCGCACGTCCCCGTCGGCGCTGAGCTGCCGGACCTCGAGCTTCTCGTCGGGCTCGTCTTCCTTGACGTGGCGCCTCCCGTCCGCCCGGGAACCGAGGTTGAGGTACAGCACGTTGCCGTCCTGGTCGGCCAGGTTGGGCTCGGGAGGTTCGCAGGCGCTGGACCACTCGAGCAGGGTGACCCGAACGAGCTCGAAGCTGTACTCCTCGGTGAAGAAGAACAGGTCGATCTTGACGAACACGGCGAGGAACGCCTCGATCCGACCGTTCACGTCGAACAGGCAGATCGGGTTCTGCAGCTTGTCCAGGATCTCGTCGATGCGGAGCTTGCCGTCAGGGTCGGGGGAGTCGTTGAGGTTGAGGCCGAAGGTCAGCTCGATGCCGCCCTTGACGCCCGCCGAGATGATGACGAGGTCGACCGAGGCGCCGGCGAACACCCGCCCGAAGAACTCGAGCTCGTTGACGTCGTTGCCCTGCGCGTCGAGGTCGTCGATGAAGATGCCGTCGAGCAGACTGGCGGCGTTGCCGCCGTCGATCAGCTTGCGGATGCCGACGGTGTCGTAGCCGATGGCGAAGCGGCCGCGGAGGCCGATCTCGCCACCGATCGTGATGGTGATCGGCACCGGGCCGACCATGATCGGACCGAAGTCCCACGACAGGCCCGCCGACGCCTCCATCGTGCCGGCGTCCCAGCGGATCAGCGTGGCGTCCTTGCCGACGAGCAGGCCGAATATCTGGCTGGCGTCGTCGAGGAACGGGAAGCTGAGGCCCGGGACCCCGAACGTCGTCGGGCGGCCGTCGTCGTTGGTACCCGTCTCGTCCATCCCGGACTTGCCGGCGATGTCGTTGACGAACCCTCCGCCACCGCTGGAATTCGTGATGTACGAGCCGCGGTTCTCCGGGGTGGTGGCCTGTGAGGCCTTGGCCGTGTCGACGGAGAAGCTCCCCGGCGCCCGATCCTCGAACGGGTCGCCCGCCAAGGCGTTCACGCCGAGCAGCTCGCCGAGTGGGAGCTGGTAGCTGGGGTCGTTTTCGGGGGTTTGACCGACGACCTCGGCGATTTCACCGACGAACTGGACGATCTTCAGGATCGCCTTGACCATGCTGAGGTCAGCGCCGGTCGCCGCCTCGAGCAGCGAGATCATCGTCACCGGCGGTTCGCCCACGAGGGCGGCGAGGTCGGAGACGACCGGGATCGGCGCGTTGACCACGTCGATGATCGGCTTGAACGGCGAGATGATGTCGTTGATCCCGTCGATCACCGGCTTGAGGAAGTTCGACAGATATGAGCCGACGTCGAGGTAGAGGTTGCCGAAGTCGAACTCCGGCTCCTCGAAGCCGCCGCTCGCTGACGCCTCGGCCGCGAAGTGCAGCGTGCCCAGGA
>JBKOUV010000237.1:0-17831 GCA_046723555.1 Actinomycetota bacterium
GCGCCGAGCACCGCCTCCGCCGACGGCGCCGGCGCCGCCGCCGGCGCCGGCCAGTAGGGAGCCACGACCGGGTTGTGGCTCAGCTTGTCCAGCACCGCTGCGAGCTCGGCCACGCGAGACGGCGTCGGGTCCGCCGGCCGGGTGGCGGCGAAGCGGGCCATCCCGACCAGCTGCACGGCGGTCACCCTGGCCCAGTCGTCGGCTAGCGACGGCAGCAGGACGTCGCGTACCGTCGCCTCCACGGCCCGCCACATCTCGACATCGGAGGGCTCATCCACCGCGCACCTCCCGGGCGACGGAGCTCTCGGCGTCGAAGTCCCACGACGCCTTCCACATCGGGTCGACCATCGGTCCGTCGACGTCCGCGTACCCCTTGCGCCGGAACCAGTCGTAGGTGTGCTCGTGACCCGAGCGCAGGTCGTAGCGGCACGTGAAGCCGAGCCGCTGCTGCGCCTTCTCGATGCTGGCCATGGCGTGGTGGCGCACCCCGAACAGGTGACCGAACACCGGACCCGGCAGATCGCCGAGCATCGAGTCGGGCAAGTAGACGACATCCGGTTCCTTACCGACCACGCCGGCGAGTACGTCGATGTAGCGGTTGACGGTCACCGACTCACCGGTGATGTTGAACACCTCGCCGGTGGCGGCCGGATTGCCGACCAGCGCGACCATCGATTCGCACAGGTCGTCGACGTGCCCGTAGGAGCCGACCACCAGTCCGCCATGGGGCACGATGATCGGCCGCTGCGCGAGCAGGCGCAGGAACATCGGCAGCTCCATGTCGAAGATGTTGTTGTCCGGCCCGTAGATCGCGGCGGGCCTCACGATCGACGCAGGGAAGCCCGACTTCCGGTGGCGGGCCAGCATCGCCGCCTCGGCCATCGCCTTGAAGCCGCCGTAGCTGCCCGGCCCGTCCCGGTTGGCCGGCAAATCCTCGGTCCACGGGAAGATCCCCACGAGCGACTGGTCGTACGCCATGATCGAGCTGACGTACACGTAGTGGCCGACGTGCCCGTCGACCAGGTCCAACAGGCCCTCGATGTCGGACCCGCCGGCGGCCATCACGAACCCCGAGACATCGAACACGGCATCCCACTCGCGGCCCTCCAGCACGCCGCGCAGCTGATCCAAGTCGGTGCGGTCAGCGACCAGGCGCTCTACCTCGTCGGGCATCTCGGTCGGCGTCCGGCCCCGGTTGAGCACGGACACGTCGTGCCCGCTGGCCAGCAGCGCCTCGACCGTGTGCTTTCCGACGAACACCGAGCCACCGAGCACGAGCGTTCTCATGACGTCACCTCCCTTCGTCGACCGGATCGGACGAGACTGACCGGATCCCTCCCCACCACGCCGCCCCGATCGGGTGAAACCGCTCCTGGTAGCGAGCGGCCACTGGCGAGGCATCGGGAGGTAGTGATTGGGGGTCGGTAGGCGCGAGCGGCGACGCCAGTGGCAGCGGGTCGATCCACTCCAGCCGAATCTCTTCCGTGAGCGTGCGCAGCTCCGGGCCGACCGCTTCGTGGTGGGCGCTCGACTGGTGGGTGAGGACCCCGTGGTACTCGTCGAAGGACAGCAGGCAGTAGTACGTGGCCGGGTCGGTCCCGCGGAAGTACTCGTAGCTGCGGACCCCCGATTCGCTGTCGTGGGTCCGGCGATAGAGCTCGGTGACGACGCGTTCGAAGCGCGCCTCCATGCCGGGTCGCACACGGATATGGACCAGGAGAGTCGCCACGTCAATCACACTCGTCCGGGATGTTGGTGGATCGGTGTCATCGACCGACCGGGCTCCAGCCGCACATGACCTCTTGCTCTCGCTCGACGCGGTGCGCCATGAGCGCGGCGCCGCGGCGCGTGCGCTCCTCGTCGCCGGCGGCGACGGCCTCCTCCATGGCACGCGAGAACGCCTCGCTCGCCCGTCGGTACCGCTCGACGACGTCGTCGAGATGCAGGCTGCCGTCGGCTTCTGCCGGAGTGGTGCCGCCGGCGAACGCCTCGAGCTCGCCGATTTCGTCGGTGATCCAGGCGATCTCGTGGGCGGCGCGGACGGCCGCGTTGCGCAGCACGAGATCCATCATGTAGATCGTGACCATCACGGTCTCGTCGGTGACGGCCGGCAGGACCACCTCCATCAGCTCGCGGCTGCAGTCGTTGAGGATCTGCTCCGTCGTGGGCTTGGCAATCATCGAACCCCCCAGTGATCGCGGTCAGCGGCTGCAGATCTCGAGGTACTTCTCGTGGAAGTAGCACATGCTGTTGACCAGGAACGGCGACATGATGCCCTTCGCCTCACCCCGGGAGAGGGCGTCGGCTCCTTGCATCATCTGCACGAACAGCTCGGCCATGCCGAGAATGAAGAAGTACTCCATCACCTCCGGGTTCACCTGCTCTTCGGTGAAGCCGGTGAGCTCGCGGTACTGGGCGAGGAACGTGTCGGGGTCGCTGGTGTAGAGGCTGTCGGGGAGCGGGCTCCCGCTGTAGTAGCCGATGTCCTCACGCGGGTCGCCGATGCGGGTGAACTCCCAGTCGATGACGACGGGCGGCCGGCCGTCGGCGACGAGGACATTGCCGGGCTGGAAGTCGCCGTGCACGACGGCGAGGGGGACGGGCGGGGGCTTGTTGGCTCGTAGCCAGGCCGACACGTAGCGGATGATCGGGCTGCTGTCCGACAGCTCGGACTCGGCCCGGACGTAGATGTCGATCGCGCTGTCGATGTAGCTGTCCCAATCCGTGGGACGCTCGATGTCGGCCGGCAGCGCGTCGAGCGGCGTGCGCAGCAGCCCGGCTGCGACTTCGAGCAACACGGTCCGTGCCGCGGCCACGTTCGCCCCTTGACCCAGGGTCGACTGCAGCGGGTTCCCCTCGACGTGATCCATGACGATGGTCTTGGTCCCGAGCCGCTCGCCGGTCCCGTCGTACCAGCGCGGCCGCGGGATCTCGATCGTGTCGACGTCCCACATCGCCTTGAGCAGCGGCCACTCCCGGTCCCGGTCGCTCATGAAGACGCCCTTGTCGCCGCGAGGGTCGGATCGGAGCACCAGTTTCTGTGTCGCGTCGTTCGCAGTACGGATCTCGGTCAACGCCGTGACCCTGCTGTAGCCGCCGCTGATCGGCCGGAACGACACGACCGTCGCTCCGAGCTCGGGCTCGACCTCGGCCAGGAACCGCTCGAGGCGTTCCGGCATCGGTGTCTCGTCCATCGTTGCTAGTCACTCCTCAGAGTCCGATCGGGTCGAAGCTGACGTGGAGCTCCTTGAGGGCCCGCAGCCAGAACCCGCGGAAGTGGGTCAAGTCGTTGCGGCCGGGCGTGAAGCGGAGGTTGCTGATCCGGCGCAGGAAGAGCTCGGCGGCGATGCGCTGTTCGAGCTTGGAGATGCCCTCGCCGGGGCAGCGGTGCTCGCCCGCCACGAACGCGGGGTCCCGGGCGGCGTTACTCCGGGAAAGGTCGAGCTCGTCGGGCTCGGCGAACATGGCCGGGTCGCGGTTGGCCGCGCCGTAGCGGATGTGGACCGTCGCTCCCTTGGGGATCAGCACGCCGCCGATCTCCACGTCGCGCGCCACGCCCCGCCACGGGAACAGTTCGGGGTGGCGCAGGACGTAGATCACGTCGTCGTAGCGGCTGAGGAAGTACTCGCCCGTCGAGGGGATCCGCCACACCGGCGCCCGTTCCCGCAGCACGCGGTGGTGAGGAAACCAGTCCTCCTGAACCTCCGCGTCCATCAGGTCGATGTGGCCGACGTCCGTCACGGCGTCTCGCTCAGGGCACGATGACGCCCCGACCCTCGAGGGTGCCGTCCTCGAGGGCGTGGAAGGCATCCGGGATCTCGTCGAACTTGAAGGTGGTCACCTTCGGCTCGAGGAGGCCGCCGCGGGCGAGGGCGATCACGTCGCGCAGGTCGGAGACGCCGCCCCACATCGACGTCGACAGCTCGACCTCGAACTTGGTCGCCCACAGCGAGTAGGGGACGGACCCGCCGGCCGCGCCGACGAGCATCACCCGCGATCCGGCCCGGGCCGTCGCCAGAGCCAGCGACAGCGTGGCCTCGCTGCCGACGAGGTCGAACGTCGCATCCACGCCGCGCCCTTTCGTCAGGTCGGTGATCGCGGCGGCGGCGTCGGGGCCGGCCTCGACGGTGTGGTGGGCGCCGAGCGACGAGGCCAGCGCCAGCGCCGCCGGCTTGTTGTCGACGGCGATCACCGTCGACGGCGTGACGGCGCGCAGGATCTGCACGGCGAGGTGACCGAGCCCGCCGATCCCGATCACGACGGCGATCGAGCCCGGACCGAGCTGGTCGCGTGAGCGCCGGATCGCCCGGTACGGGGTGACCGCGGCGTCGGTGAGCGGAGCCGCCTGCACGGGGTCGAGATCGCCGAGGGGGGCGAGCTGGCGCACGCGATCGACGACCATGTACGGCGCCATCCCGCCGTCGACGCCGAGGCCCCAACCGGCCCCGGGAAGCTCGGCAGCCCGGTCGCAGATGTTCTCGTCGCCGGTCTGGCAGCGAGGGCACGTGCCACAGCCGAGCGGCCCGTAGACGGCGACCGCCTCGCCGACCTCGATGCCGGTCGCTCCCGGTCCGAGCGCCTCGACCCATCCGGCCGTCTCGTGACCGAGCGTGAACGGGAGTTCGGCGTTGAACACGCCGGCCTCGAACTCGTGGATCACGTGGAGGTCCGAGTGACAGAGCCCGGCGGCGCCGACGCGCACGAGCACCTGGCCCGGGCCCGGTTCGGGCTGTGGCACCTCCTGGTACTCGGGAGGGGCCTTCCACGCCACCATGCGGTACGCCTGCATGAGGCGCGAGCGTAACTTGACACCGAGTGTGCTTGGAAGGGGCAGTATGGACGCCAGCGACATCATCGAGATCCATCAGCTGCTCGGGCTCTACGGCCACCTCGTCGACGGCAAGGAGTGGGATCGCTTCGCCGAGCTGTTCGAGGCTGACGCCGTGCTCGATTACACCGGCGTGCGGGCGCCGAGGGGTGTTCCACGGGCTGGAGGAGATCCGCGAGTACTTCCGTGAGGCCAACCATCCCTCGGCCCACCACGTCACCAACATCGTGGTGATCGAGGGCGGCGGCGAGGTTCGGGTGATGAGCAAGTTCCTCGCCCCGTACACGCGGGCCACTCATGATCCACCGCGGTGGTTCGGCGGCGACTACGACGATGTGGTCGTACGTACGCCGGAGGGATGGCGGTTCCGTCGCCGGGTCTGCACCGCTCGCTGGCAGTTCACACCAGGTGAGCAGGAGGAACTGGCCGAGTGCCGGCGCACCTGGTGAGTCACGTGATCCCGAGCGACCGGGCGCGAGAGCCCCGGTCGTGGAAGTCCGCCTCGAAGCACACCCGGTCGCCGTCGAACCGCAGGAACGACATCACCTCGACCGACCACTTCTTGCCGACATGCTCGGGGCCATAGGTCGAAGGATCCTTCACCGTCGCGCTCATCATGTAGTGCAGCGCCAAGCCGCTGTCGTTGGCCCAGAACTCGTCGGGCACGAGTTGGAGGTCCTCCCATCGGGCGAGTCCGGATGCGAAGAACGCTCGGATCGCCGGCCACCCCTCGAACGTCCCGCTGGCGACGTCGTGGAGGACTACGTCCGGCGTCATCAGCTCCTGCGGCGCGTCCGGGTTCCCGGAACTCCACCCGGCGAATAGTTTCTTGGCAATCTCGATGCGCTCGTCGGTCATGGCCGAAACCTAGAGCCTCGTCCAACGTTGGCGACCCCGTTCTGTCGTTTGGGATCGACAGATCCGGCCCGTTGTAAACGACAGAACGGGATGCATCGGTACGATCCGGCCGTGGACGACTCGATCGCTCGGCTGCTCTCGCTCGACGGGAAGGTGGCCCTCGTCACCGGCGCGGCGACGGGCATCGGCGAAGCGATCGCCGAAGTCGTGGCCGCCGCCGGCGCCCACGTGCTCGTCGCCGACGTCGACGTGGATGGCGCCGAGCGGGTGGCATCCGAGCTCCGTGGGCGCGGCCGGCACGCCGGCGCCGTCGGTCTCGACGTCACCGACGAGGCCTCGGCCCGGGCCGGGATCGACGCGGCGATCGCCGCCGGCGGGGCGCTCGACGTGCTCGTCAACAACGCCGGCTCGTATCACGAGTCGGGCAGCATCATCGATCAGACCTACGAGTCGTGGAAGCGGGCGATCGCCGTCAACTACGAGGGCGTCTTCCTGTGCTCGAAGCCCGCGGCCGAGCACATGGTGGCCCGCGGGGGTGGGGGCGCGATCGTGAACATCTCGTCGGTCGATGGGATCGTGCCCTGCCTCGGCACCGGGTACGACTCGGCCAAGGGCGCGCTGTTCCAGTTCACCCGCAGCCTGGCCGTCGATCTCGCTCCGCTCGGGGTGCGCGTCAACTGCGTGGCGCCCGGGAACGTGCCGGTGGAGACGATCCGCCGGATGAAGGCCGGCGAGCTGCCGCCACTCTGGGACGAGCCGTCGGTGGCGACCGGCCTGATGGGGCCGCTGGCGCGGATGCGATCGGCGAACATCCCGCTCGGCCGCCGCGGCGAGCCGGAGGAGATCGCCCACGCCGTGCTGTTCCTGGCCAGTGCAGCAGCCTCCTACGTCACCGGCCAGACGCTCGTGGTCGACGGCGGCTGGACGCTGGTCTAGCGAGTATGTTGACACCGTGTTCAGTGACGAGCAGTCGATCATCGCTCTCGCCATCGCCTACACGTGGGCGCTCGACACCAAGCAGCTCGACGACCTGAGATCGATCTTCGCCCCGGGCGCCACGGCCGACCTCAACGGCGTCGACTGCGACGGCCTCGAGGCAATCATCGCCCGCATCGAGCGGCCGATCAGCCGGCTCGACTCCACCCAGCACCTCATCGGTAACCACGAGGTACGCGTCGACGGAGACACGGCAACCCACCGTTGCCACCTCCAGAGCCAGCACGTCAAGCGGGGCACGCCGGGCGGCGACAACTACCTGATCGGTGGGGTCTATGAGGACCGCCTCGCCCGCACGCCCGACGGGTGGCGGATCACCCACCGCACGATGAGGGCGCTGTGGACCGACGGCAACCCGGCCGTGGTGGGACGCTGACCGGAGCTACTCTAGAGAAACCAAGCGTCGGGGGCCGAGAGCAAGGGGGGCCGATGAGCGAGCGAAGCGAGCTCGGACATCACGGTGCGGCGTCGCCGCGCAGCGGCGACGAGGTCATTGGTGGGCCTCAGCGACGTTGGAGGAGTCGGCGACAGCGGAAGGCGCACCAATGAGCGACAAGAGCGACACGCTGGCGCGGCTGGAGGAGTTCTTCCGGCGGCGGAGCGACAATCCCGACAGCGTCAAGGTCGTCGACTACCAGCTGATCACCGGCGGCTACAGCCGGCAGATGGCGCGGGTCTGGGTCGAGGACGGCGGCGAGAAGCGCGGCTACATCGTGCGCCAGGATCCACCACCCGGCCAGGCGATCATCGACACCGACCGGGCCACGGAGTGGGAGGTGCTGTCGACGCTGCACAAGTCGGGCAAGATCCCCATGCCCGCCCCGCTGTGGTACGACCCGACGGGCGAGGAGCTCGGCAGCCCCGGCATCGTCATCGAAATGGTGCAGGCGGAGGCGCTCGTCAGCGTGGGACGCAAGTGCGACCCGAGCGAACTCCCCAAGTTCACGCCCCGGATGGCCGAGGTCGGTGGCGCCCTCGCGGCGTTCCCGTTGGAGGAGGCACCCGCCTGTCTCGAGGTGCCGGCGTCGTGGGACGACTACATCGACGCCCGCATCCAGTACTGGGTCGACGCCGAGAAGCGCCACGTCGATCGGGACCCGTTCATGCGTCTGATCGGCGCCTATCTCAGGTCCCACCGACCACCGCCGGTGCCGTTGGGGCTGGTGCACGGCGACTTCCAGGTCGCCAACATCCTGATCGCCGACGACCCGAGCAACGACGTCATCGTCGACTGGGAGCTCACCCACATCGGCGATCCGCGCGAGGACCTCGGCTGGTGCATGATGGCGAGCGTCACCCAGCCGCCAGACGTTGTGGGCGCCGACGAGGAGGCGTTCTACGCCCGCTACCGCGAGCTCAGCGGGCTCAGCGAGGAGCAGGTGAACCCGACCACCACCGACTACTTCCTGCTCCTGGCCTCTGCCACCGTGTTCGTCGCCGTCATCGAACAGCTCGCCACCCTGGACAAGGGCGACACGACCGGAATCCAGCTGGCGTACATGTCGCCCGCGGTGGCCGGCATGCACGATGTGTTCTACCGGGCCCTGAAGCGTCACACCGCCGCGACGGGAGGTGCGAAGTGATCTCGCGACCGACCACCCAGCAGCTCATCGAGGCGGTCTGCGCCGAGCTCAACAGCAAGGTGGCGCCGGCGGTAACCGACCCGGTCGTCAAGGTCCATCTCGAAATGGCTATCGCGGTGCTCGCGACGACCGCCGTGCGCAGCGGCAACGAGCTGGCGTGGATGCAGGAGGAGCGGGACGCCATCGAGCAGGCTGCCCGTGAGCTACTCGGCGCGCTGCCCGACGCCAAGCCGTTGCAGGAGGCCCTGCAGGCGTACACCGACGGATTGACGGGGAGCATCTACCTGAAGGACGCCCAAGCCGACTACGCCCGCGCCAGTGAGGTGCTCTCCTGCGCCATCGAGGCCGCCTACGAGTCCGGCGACGCCGACCACATCGCCGCCGTCATCCGCCTCATGGACCAACGTCACGCCAACCAGCAGGCGGTCACCGGCCAGTTCATGGCCGCCGGCCGCACCTGATCTGATCGAGCTCGCGATCCGAGACGGCGAGCGCGGCGGCGGTGGTCGGGACGATGCGACCAGATCCGGAGGGACCTTCATCGGTTTCGAGCCGATCCCGTCGCCCGAAGGGCTGCGCCACGACCGAGAGCGGATCCTCGAGACCACGAGTCGGCTGCTCGCCGTCGAGAAAGGGGACCGCGCCCAGAACGCCTCATGAGACGATTCGCGCCCAGTTCCCGCCGCGGCCGCATCCGGATCGCGTCGACGCCGGCCAGCCCTTTCCCCTTCCGGAGCCGGCCACGGCAACGGGCGTCCAGCGGTCGGCCGCGTCGGCGTCCTATTGGCGCACGCTCTGATGCAAGTCGACACCGACAAGCACATCAAGATCCTCTCGTTCATCCGGGATCACGCCAAGCCCACCCATCCTTGACGCTGCGGATCACCTGGTCAGGGGTACTCGACCCAGTCGGCGAGCAGGTCGGGCACGCGGAGGTGCTCCGGGACGCGGTCGGGGCCGATGACCTTGTCGATCCAGGCCTGGACGTGCCAGATGCGCCGCTCCTGGTAGTTGATCACCTGCCCGCCGTGGGCAGCCGTCTCCATCGAGCGCTGGATCGGTTCCAGGTTCTGGTAGTCCTCGTCCATGACGGTGTCGAAGCGGGTGAGGCGGGACTTCCAGATCTCCCGTTGCTCGTCCGGCATCTCACCCTCGCCCCAGTCGGCGGCGAACCAGGTGATGTCGAGGCGCGTCTGGTTGATCGCGAGCGGCCAGAAGCCGAGAAACGGGAACCCTCGGGCGTCGAGCGGGGTGATCAGGTTGGGGAAGATCCCGTAAGCCGGCTGGACGTCGCTGGTGAAGATCTCGGTGACGCCCTCCCACGTCGGCAGCAACTCGCGCCGGTCACCGCGGGTGCCGCGGTTCACCGGCGACAGCATGTTCTGGTGGCCGTGGTCGAACAGCGTGATCACCGTCCCCCGCGTGTCCAATGACGGGCCGACCGTCTTCGGATGGATCGTGCGGGCGTGGTACACCTCGAGGAACGCCTCGGCGAGGATCTTCCAGTTGCAGCCGAGGGTGACGCTCTTCTCGTCGATGACCCTGAGGGGGGCCGCCGCGACCTCGGGGAGGAGGCGAGGGATCGGGTCGAGCCACTCGGCCAGGGGCACGGCGTCGTCGTCGAGGTTGACGAAGTGCCACCCGCCCCAGCGCTCGCAGCGCACCGGCGGCAGGCCGCGTTCCTCGGTCTGCAAGCCGACGAAGTCGCGCTGGTCCGGCACCCGCACCAGTCGACCGGCGAGGTCATAGCTCCACGAGTGGAACTGGCAGACGAGCAGCCGAGCCGTCCCGCACTCGCCGCGCACGACCGGCGCGCCGCGGTGCCGACAGGCGTTGCGGAACGCCCGCACGATGCCGTCCTCACCGCGCACGAGCAGGATCGGTGCCCCGCCGACGTGGCTCAGGCGGTAGCTGCCGGGCGTGGGCAGCTGGCTGTCGTGGGCGGCGTAGAGCCACACTCGCCCGTACAGGAACTCGTCCTCGAGCGCCTGGAACTCAGGGTCGGTGTAGCGGCCGAGCGGGAGGTCGGGCAGCTTCGGGAACCCGTCGGGAGGTCCGTCTCGGCCGGCCTCGTAGGCGGAACGCTCGCGGAAGCGGGCGAGGAACGCGTTGTCCATGTGTCCTCCTTCAGATCGCTGTCTCGCCGCCGTCCACGACGAGCAGCGTCCCTGTGATGAAGCTGGCGCCGTCCGACAGCAGGAAGCAGATCGGCACCGCCAACTCGTCGGGTTCGGCGACGCGCTGTTGCAGGTTGGCCATCCCGAACTGCTTGGCGCCTTCCTCGGCGGTCGCCCCCCGGCCGGCGAAAAGCGGCTCGGTCATGCCGGTCCGCACGCGGCCGGGGGCGACGGCGTTGACGCGGACCGCTGGCGCCGCCTCACGGGCCAGTTGCCGGGAGAAGGCGACGATGGCGCCCTTCGCCGCGCCGTACGGGGTGTTGTTCTTGTTGGCGGTGAGGGCGGCCGTGGAGGAGACGTTGACGATCGACCCGCCGCCCTGGGCGCGCATGATCGGCAGCACGTGTTTGCACACCAGGAACGTCCCGCCGGCGTGCACGGCCATCATTCGATGCCAGGCGTCGAGGGTCCACTCCTCGATCGGGCCGAACGCCGCGTGGCCCGCAGCGTTGAGCACGCAGTCGATGCCGCCGAGCTGGTCGCGGGCTGCTTCGACGGCGGCGACCACCGAGGCCTCGTCGGCGACGTCGCCGCCGAGTCCGATGGCGCCCTCGATGTCGCCGGCCACCTCGTTGGCCCGGGCCGCGTCGAGATCGACGATCGCCACCCTTCCGCCGCCGGCCGCGAACCGGCGCGCCGTTGCCGCGGCGATCCCCGAGCCGCCGCCGGTGGCGAACAGCACCTTGCCCTCGAAGTCCATCGCGACGACCCCCTTCAGTCGGCTCGTGGCTGGTACTGATAGCTGCGCTCGGTCCGGCCCCCGGCGACGAGCAGGTTCTGACCCGTCACCCAGTCGGCGGCCGGAGAGGCCATGAAGACCACGGCGGCGGCGATGTCATCGGGCGTGCCGAGGCGGCCGAGGGGGATGGTCGCCTGCAGCTGGTCGAGCTGATCGGACACCCCGAGCACCTCGAGGAACGCTTCGGTTGCAACCGGGCCCGGCGAGACGGCGTTGACCCTGATCCCGCGCGGTGCCAGCTCCAGGGCGAGCGTTTGGGTGAGGTTGACCATGCCGGCCTTGGCCGCCGCGTACGGGCCGGTGCGCGGTGAGCCGCGGGTCCCGGCGCCCGAGGAGATGTTGACGATCACTCCGCCAGGCGCCATTCGTCGGGCCGCCGCCTTGGCGCCCTGGAACGCCGACGTGAGGTTGAGCTCGAGCTGGGCGCGCCAGATCTCATCCGGCGTGTCGACGAGCTCACGGACCGACTTCTCGTCCGAGCCTCCGACGTTGTTGACCCACACGTCGAGCCGGCCGAACTCCGCAGTCGCTCGGTGGGCGAGCTCCTCGGAGAAGTCGCGGATGTCTGCCTCGGCGATCAGCGCCCGGCGCCCCCGCTCTTCCACACCGGCCGCCGTCACCTCCAGGTCGGTCCGCCGCCTGGCGTTGACCACAACGTCGCAGCCGGCATCGGCCAGGCCCCACGCGATCGCCCGGCCGATGCCTTGCCCGGAGCCGGTGACGACGGCGACCCGGTCGTCGAGCCGGAACCGGTCGAGCAGGGTCACCGCGCCTGGCTCACCGGGTGAGCACGGTGCACGCCGAGATGCCGGGCGCGCCGTAGACGTGGGTGAACGCGGTCGCCGGCTCGCCCGGCACTTGGCGGTCGCCCGCACCACCGCGCAGCTGGATCACCGACTCGTAGACCTGACGCAGCCCGGACGCACCAATCGGCTCACCGTTGGCCAGGCAGCCGCCGTCGGTGTTGACCGGCAGGCGGCCGTCGACCTCAGTCGCGCCCGACCTGATCAAATCCTCCTGGTCGCCGTCCGCGCAGAAGCCGCACTCGGCGAGGTGCATCACCTCGGCACCGGCCTCGGTGTCCTGCACCTGGACGACGTCGATCTCGGGGGGGCCGATGCCGGCCATCTCGAAGGCGCCCGCCGCGGCGGCGACCGACGGCGAGTCGCCCCGGTGGTCGGCCAGGGCGGGGCTGAACACCTCGAACGAGCCGAACGGACGGGACTTCAGCACCGCCGCGCGCAGGTAGACGGCACGGGCCGGGAACTGGGCGGCCACGTCCGATGACGCGAGTACCAGCGCCACCGCGCCCTCGGCCGGCGAGCAGAACATGTACTGGGTCAGCGGGTCGGCCACCAGGGGGGCGTCGAGGATCTGATCCTCCGACAGCGGAGTCCGCCGCCAAGCGTTGGGGTTCATCGCACCGTTGCGGAACGCCTTGGCGGCCACCTTCGCCAGCGCCTGTCGCGAGATGCCGTGCTCGTGCATGTAACGCTGGATCTTCATCCCGAAGAACTGCGTCGTGAGCATCAGCCCGGTCTGGCCGTACCAGTCGCCGATGCCGTATTTGGCCGGATCGGGGTCGAACGCGCCCCGTGGGTGCTTGTCGAACCCGACGGCGAGGACGACGTCGGCGGCCCCGGCGCGGATCGCGTTGTACGCGCTGATCAGGGCGCTGCCGCCGGTCGCGCAGCCGTTGGCGACGTTGATGAACGGCACCCCGGTCAGGCCGAGCCGCGAGACGAGCGTGTCGGCGTCGCCGGCCGCCGCCGATCCACCGAAGGCATACTCGACTCGCGACCACTCGATCCCGGCATCGGCGAGCGCGGCGCGGGTCGCCCGCGCACCCTGCTCGAGGCCCGAGACCGGATGGCGGCCGAACGGGTGGATGCCGGCCCCCACGATTGCGACGTCTGCCACCTCAACCCCCTCTGGTCTCGTGGCCAACGAGGCGAGTGTAGTCAGACCGTGTCAAGTTACTCTCGGGCGAGTTGCTGCATACGACGTCAACAAAGTACGGTCTGTCGTGGGCGAGGTGGTCGCAGTAGCGTCGGACGCGACCACGCGAACCGGAAAGCGAGGTGCGATGCGGAAGCGACGTCACGCCTTGAGCGGAGCCCTCTACGAAGTGGGAGCGGACGGCAACGTCTACGTCGAGAAGGAGGGTCGTCGGGGCGTGTTCACCCCGACTGGCCAGTACCTCTCGGGCGACCTGTACTCCGCCGACCCGCACATGTGCTTGTGGCTCGCCGGGCCGCAGGTCCCGGGTGGGGCGAACATGAAGGACATGCCAGTACCGGCCGGTTTCGACGGTTGACGAGGTGACATGAGTACGACCGAAGCACGGCCCCGTGCGCCGGGCATCAGCTACCAGGAGCTGCTGGACACCGACACACGGGAGGTGCCGGAGGTGCTGCGCCGGCAGAGCCCGCTCGACGGCGGTCCGACGTTCGTCCCCGTGGAGCGGTACATCTCCCCCGAGTTCTTCCGGCTCGAACGGACCAAGGTGTGGGACCGCACGTGGCAAATGGCATGCCGCGAGGAGCACCTCCCCAACGTCGGCGACTACCTCGTGTACGACGTCGCCGGGCGCTCGTACCTCGTCGTGCGCAGCGGCCCGAGCACGATCCAAGGCTTCCACAACGTGTGCCTGCACCGTGGCCGGATGCTGCGGACCGAGGGTGGCTGCCGGGCGACCGAGTTCCGGTGTCCGTTCCATGGCTTCGGCTGGAAGATCGACGGGTCGCTGCTGAACATCCCGTGCGCATGGGACTTCCCGCAGGTGGAGGACCCGGCGGACTGGAGCCTGCGCGGGGTGCAGGTCGCGACGTGGGGCGGGTTCGTGTTCATCAACCCTGATCCCGCGGCGCCGCCGCTGGCGGAGTACATCGGTGAGCTGGACGACCACTTCGCGCGGTGGCCCCTCGAGGACCGGTTCGTCCAGGTCCACGTGGCAAAGATCCTGCGCTGCAACTGGAAGGTCGCCCAGGAGGCGTTCATGGAGGCGATGCACGTGGTCGCCACCCACCCCCAGATCCTGCCCAGCATCGGCGACGCCAACTCGCAGTACGACGTGTTCGGGAACTTCAGCCGGGCAATCACCGCCAACGGCACGCCGAGCCCGCACCTCAACTGGTCGCCCACCGAGCAGGAGATGCTCGACTCGATGTACGACCGGAACCTCGACGAGCCGCCGGTGCTCACCGTTCCGGAGGGGCGCACGGCCCGCCAGGTCGCCGCGGAGAGCCGCCGCAACCAGCTCCGTCCCGTCCTGGGAGCTGATGCCGACACGCTCTCGGACGCCGAGGTCAACGACAGCTTCTACTTCACGCTGTTCCCCAACTTCCACCCATGGGGGGCGTTCAACCGGATCGTCTACCGGTTCCGGCCGAAGGGGATGGAGGTCGACGAGTCGATCATGGAGTGCATGTTCCTCTCGCCGTTCCCAGCGGGCGAGCGCCCGCCGCCGGCGCCGGTCCACTGGCTCGACGCCGACAGCGACTGGACCAAGGCGCCCCAGCTGGGATCGCTGGCTCGAGTGTTCAACCAGGACTCCTTCAACATGCCCAACGTCCACCTCGGGCTCAAGGCCTCGCCGCTCGAGCACGTCACGCTCGCCCGCTACGAGGAGTCGAAGATCCGTCACTGGCACATGCTGCTCGAGGAGCACCTGGCGCGTCCGTGAGCGGTTTGTTCGAGGATCGCCAAGCGATCGTCGACCTCGTGATCCAGTACGCGACCGGCGTCGACCGGCGCGACTGGGCGCTGTACGAGGCCTGTTTCACGGACCCGTGTGAGATCGACTTCTCGTCGTGGAGCGGGCGGCCGGCGGCGACGATGCCGGCGGGGGAGTGGACGCGCAAGGTGCGGTCGACGAACGGCAACTTCGAGGCCACCCAGCACCTGTCGACGAACCACGTCATCACGTTCGATTCGCCCGACACCGCGACGTGCGTGAGCTACATGCAGGCGCAGCACTGGTTCAGCGCCGAGCGGCTCCAGCGCCTCGGTCATCCCGCCGACGAGGCCAGGTGGTGCACGCTCGGCGGCTACTACACCAACTCGGTCGTGCGCACCGACGCCGGCTGGCGCATCGCCCGCTGCCAGCTCACCGTCACGTGGTTCACCGGCGACCGGTCGGTGTTCGACATCGCCCGGTCCCTCGGTGACCCGGCCGAGCGGGCAGACGAGCTGCTGCCCGCTCACTCCGATCGTGGCTGAGCTCTCCGTCGACCAGCGGTTGGCGACCGGCTACGGCGAAGCTCGACAGCGCGTGCGGTCGCTGCTCGAGGTCGTCGAGGAGGGTGCCGGTCGGCGGAAGGTCCCCGCCTGCCCGGCCTGGACAGTGGCCGACCTGCTCGCCCATGTGGCCGGCCTCGCCGTCGGCTACGGGAGCGGCCGGGTGCCCGAGGGCGACCACCAGGGGTCGCTGGACCGGCTGGTCGCCGAGCGGCGTGCGTCCCGGGTTGCGGAGATCCTGGACGAATGGCAGGGCGCCGGTCCACGGATGGAAGATGCGATCGCCGCGGACCCGCAGCGCCGATGGCCGCTCGTCTACGACGTGATCGCCCACGAGCACGACCTGCGCGGCGCGCTCGGCCGCCCTGGCGATCGCGACGACGATGCGATCAGGCTCGGCCTGCAGCTCGGCCTGCGGATCACCGAGCGCGATCTGGCCCGGCACGAGCTGCCCGGCATCCGTGTCCTCGCCGACGGAGTGGAGTTCGTCGCCGGCGCCGATCCGATCGACCTCACCCTGGAGGCGTCGACGTTCGAGGCCTTCCGCCTGCTCGGCAGTCGCCGCACGCTCGGGGAGACGCGCGCGGCGGCGTTCACGGGCGACCTCGACCGGTATCTGCCCGGTCTCGTCCACATGCAACTGCCCATCCACAGCCTCCAGGAGGTATCGACGTGAACCGCTTGGTGGACTACGCCCGCTGCTACCACCAGGGGCTGCGGGTACCCGACCTCGAGGTGGCGATGGCCGAGCTGGGCACTGCGCTGTCGTTGGACTGGTGCGAAC
The DNA here is from genome assembly GCA_046723555.1 of Actinomycetota bacterium. Lineage (GTDB taxonomy): Bacteria > Actinomycetota > Acidimicrobiia > Acidimicrobiales > Ilumatobacteraceae > JALZMG01. The sequence goes on from JBKOUV010000237.1 coordinate 16,205, forward strand.
CGCAGGTGCGAGACCAGGCGGTGTGGCTGCCGAACATCGGGGCGACGACGATCAAACTGCGCTTCACGTACTCGTCCGCCGGGCCGCAACACGTCGAGCTCCTGCAGGGCGAACCGGGCTCGGTGTGGGACGGGACGGAGCAGCCGGGGCTGCACCACGTCGGCCTGTGGTCCGACGACGTCGCGGCCGAGACCAGATCGCTCGTCGACGCCGGGTGGACCCTCCGGCTGGCCCAACGGGATCCCGCGGACGGATACGGGGTCTTCACCTACGTGCAGCCGCCCAGCGGACTGCTCGTCGAGCTGGTGTCGACGGTCGTCAAGCCAATGTTCGAGCGGTGGTTCGCGGGCGGCCCGCTGGCGTGAGCGCAGCTCTCCGTCGCCTTCGTCACTAACTTGAGTCCGATTGCAGGAACTGGTCTGCATCGTGAACCGGACATAATCGGATCGAGTGCGACGGCTGCTCGCCATCGACGTCGACGGCACCTTGCTGACGACGGAGGGCGTGCTGTCCACCCGGACGCGCGAGGCGGTCCGGGCGGCCGATCGGGCGGAGTGGCACGTCACCCTCGTCACCGGACGGCCACTTCCGTACGTCCTCCCCGTCGTGCAGGAGCTCGGTGTGGGCGAGTACGGGGTGGCGGCCAACGGTGGCACCGTGGCCGAGACCGGCAGTGGCACGGTGCTGTACCAGGCGAACCTGCCTGGCCGGCTGATCGTGGATGCGCTGGCCCGGGCGCGGCGCGCCGTCCCGGGGATCCGCTTGGCGGCGACGACCACACGCGGCTTCCACACCGAGCCGGGCTTCGAGGAGCTGGCCCCGCTCTCGAGGGCCGACGCCGTCGTCGTCGACGACGCCAGTCCACGGCCCGACGACACCGTCACCAGCGCCGTGCTCTTCGTGCGTGGAGCCGACACCGTGGACGTGCTCGCGCAGGTCGCCGCCATCGTCCCTGACGGAATCGACGTCAACCCCTCCGGTCTTCCGGGAAGTGTCGAGCTCACCGCGCCTGGCGTACACAAGGGCAGCGGCGTGGTCCACCTCTGCGAGCGAATGGGTGTCGACCGGAACGACGTGGTGGCGTTTGGTGACGGCCTCAACGACCACGAGATCCTGAGGTGGGCCGGCCTCGGGGTGGCGATGGGCAACGCCGACGCGCACACCAAGGCGGTCGCCGACGAGGTCACCGCGAGCAACGACGACGACGGCGTGGCGCTGGTCATCGAGCGCCTCCTGCGAGGTAGGTGAGCCGCCCCCGTCATCCGGGCGTGACGCGTTCAATTCGCGACAGACCAATCAGCGGGCAACCGAAGGCCCGACCGTCTCCTACTGAGTCGAGGAAGGCGCCGCCGCTCCGACCAGGCGCTGGGCGAGCGTCCCGGTCTCGGTGATGAAGCGCCGCCGTCCGAGTCCGAGGAACACGGCGTCTTGCGTCAGCCACGAGCTCGCCGCGTTCTCGATCAGCGACACCAGTCCGATGGCGGCGACCTCGGGCTCGACGTTCAATCGCGACTTCCCGGCATGGGCGCGGACGGAGCGAGCCAGGACCAAGACCTGCTCGATGCGCGTCTCCCGCCGCAAGGCCTCGATCGAGGCGTCGACCCCGGCTGAGTGGGCGAAGTACACC
>JBKOUV010000084.1:0-7173 GCA_046723555.1 Actinomycetota bacterium
TCACGACGCCGTGGCCGAGTTTCCCAACGGGTGGCGGCTGAGCGGCCCGATCGGCTGGCTGGCGTGGCTCGGCCTGCACATCGTCTACCTGATGGGGTTCCGCAACCGGCTCAACGTCCTCGTCAACTGGGCGTGGAACTACGTGACGTACGACCGCGGCAGCCGGATCCTGCGCGAGTCCGAGCGCGAGCGGTAAACGCGTCCGGCGTTCGCTCGACCTCGAGCCGTAGACTCGGCGGCGTGACCGGCTGCTGAACCCGCAACGTTCAGTCCCCGACCCTGCGAGGTTTCTGATGCCAGCCGCCGCTCCCCTTCGTGCCCGCGACCTCACGGTCGTGCGCGGGCCGCTGACGGTCCTCGACGGCGTCGATCTCGTCGTGCCGGCCGGCGAGCGCATCGGCGTCGTCGGTCCCAACGGCGTCGGCAAGACCACGCTGCTGCGGGCCCTGGCCGGCGACGTGCCCCTCGAGGAGGGACGCGTGGTGCGCACGCCGCTCACCGCAACCGTCGGCTACCTGCCGCAGGAGCCGTCCCGCTCGCCGACCGAGACGGTGACCGCGTACCTCGGCCGGCGGACCGGAGTGACGGCCGCCACGGCCGACCTCGACGCCGCGACCGCCGCCCTCGCCGAGCACCGGGCCGGGGCCGACGAGGACTACGCCGCCGCACTCGACCGCTGGCTCGGCCTCGGCGGCGCCGACTTCGACGCCCGCGTCGGCGAAGTGGGGGCCGATCTCGGGCTGTCGTCACGGCTGCTCGAGTCCCCGACCGCGGCTCTGTCCGGCGGGGAGGCGGCGCGGGCGAGCCTCGCCGCGTTGCTGCTCGCCCGCTTCGACGTGTTCCTGCTCGACGAGCCGACCAACGACCTCGACCTCGCCGGGCTCGACCGGCTCGAACGGTGGATCACCGGCCTCGACGCCGCGGTGGTCCTCGTCAGCCACGACCGCACGTTCCTCGCCCGCACGGTCACCCGGGTGGTCGAGCTGGACGAGTTCACCCACCGGGCGAGTCACTACACCGGCGGCTGGCATGCCTACCTCGACGAGCGCGAGGCCGCCCGCCGGCACGCCTGGGAGCGCTTCGCCGAGTACGACGACCAGCGCCGGTCGCTCGCCCGCCGCGCGCAGCGGGAGCGGGAGTGGGCCGCCCAGGGTCGGGCCCGGGTCCGGCAGACCGACGAGCCGGACAAGAACATCCGGGCCTACAAGATCAACCAGACCGAGCAACTGGCGGGGCGGGCCGCCCGCACGGAGCGGGCGATCGAACGCCTCACCGTCGTCGGCAAGCCGCGCGAGCCGTGGCAGCTCCGACTGTCGGTGCCCTCGCCCGGCCGCACCGGCGATGTCGTCGCCCGTCTCGAGGGGGCCGTCGTGGAGCGGGGGTCGTTCCGTCTCGGACCCGTCGACCTGACCATCGGGACCGGCGAACGCGTCGCTCTCCTCGGCGCCAACGGCTCCGGCAAGACCACCCTGCTCGACGCCCTGCTGGGACGGGCCGACCTCGTCGAGGGGCGGCACCGGGTGGGGCCGAGCGTCGTCGTGGGCGAGATCGAACAGGCTCGGGACCGCCTGCAGGGACCCGACTCGGTGCTCCGCGCGTTCCAGGACGCCACGCGATGGGACGCCGCCGATGTCCGCACGTTGCTCGCCAAGTTCGGCCTGGTCGCCGACCACGTCACCCGCCCCGCCGCCACGCTCTCGCCCGGCGAGCGGACCAGGGCGTCGCTGGCGCTGCTGATGGCCAACGGCGCCAACGTCCTCGTGCTCGACGAGCCGACGAACCACCTCGACCTGCCGGCGATCGAGCAACTGGAGGCGGCGCTCGACGGCTTCGACAGCACCCTCCTCCTCGTCACCCACGACCGGGCCCTGCTCGACCACGTCCGCCTGACCCGTACGGTCGAGCTGGCGGAAGGCCGGATCGTCCGCGACGAAGCCCGCTGATCCGTGGTGGCGGCCGAGCGATAGGTTCAGCGCGCGATGAAGGTGCTCGACACGCTCCGCTCGACCATGAAGTTCCGGCGCATCGAGCTGGATGCCAACAAGCGCCGGCTGAACAAGGTGGCGTCGGTGGAGGACCTCCGCCGGTTCGCCCGGCGGCGGCTCCCGCGGGGCATCTTCGACTACATCGACGGCGGGGCCGAGGACGAGCGCACGCTCGCCGCCAACTCGGCCGCCTTCGCCCGCATCCTGTTCCGGCCGCGGGTGCTGCGCGAGGTCGGTGACGTCGATCCGTCGACCACGCTGCTCGGTGGGCCATTGCCGTACCCCATGGTGCTCGCGCCGACCGGCTACACCCGCGTCGCCGACCCTCAGGGTGAGCTCGCCGTCGCCCGCGCCGCCGAGCGGGCGGGGCTGCCCTACGCGCTCTCGACGATGGCGACCCGCTCGATCGAGGAGGTCGCCGCGGTGAGCGAGGGGCGCAAGTGGTTCCAGGTCTACACGTTCCGCGACCGTGGGTTGGTGAAGGACATGATCGCCCGCGCTGCCGAGGCGGGCTACGAGGCGATCATGCCGACGGTCGACCTGGCCGTGCTCGGCCAGCGCGACCGCGACGTGCGGCGGGGGTTCACGATGCCTCCCAAGCTGGGCCTCGGCACGCTCCTCGACGGTGCCGTCCATCCGGGCTGGACGTGGGCGTTCGCGCGTTCCGAGCCGATCAAGTTCGCCAACGTCGCCCCGCAAGGGCTCGGGAGCGGCAGCGGCGCGCCGGCCTCGATGGCGGCCTACGCGGCGATGAAGTTCGACCCCAACTTGTCCTGGCGCGACATCGAGTGGATGCGATCGATCTGGGACGGAGCGATGATCATCAAGGGCATCCAGTGCGTCGAGGACGCCGTCCTCGCCGCCGAGCACGGCGTCGACGCCATCGCCCTGTCGAACCACGGCGGCCGGCAACTCGACTCGGCGCCGCCCGCGGTCGACCTCATCGCCCCCGTGCTCGACGCGGTGGGCGACCGTCTCGAGATCATCTGCGACGGCGGGGTGCGGCGGGGGAGCGACATCGTCAAGGCCGTCGCCCTCGGCGCCAAGGCGTGCATGGTCGGCCGGGCCTACCTCTACGCCCTCGGCGCGGCCGGGGAGCAGGGGGTCGACCACGTCCTCCGGATGTTCGACGCCGACGTCCGACGCACGATGGCCTTGGTCGGCGCCCGAAGCATCGGCGAGCTCACCCCTGAGCTCCTCGACGTCCCATCCCGGCGCTGATCCGCTTCGACCTCCCGTTCGGGTCACCGCATACCTTGTCCTCCATGTCCTCCATGACGACAACGGCCTGGAACTTCGCCGACGCCTACGAGGCGATCGCCGCCCGCATCCGCGAGCGGCCGGCCCTCGTCCACGGCGAGCGGGTCGTGACGTGGGGCGAGCTCGACCGGCGGTCGGCGGCGCTCGCCGCCGACCTCGTCGCCGCCGGGCTCGGGCATCAAGCCAAGGTGGCCTGCTACCTCTACAACGGCCCGGAGTACGTCGAGACGATGGTCGCCGCGTTCAAGGCGGCGATGGTCCCGGTCAACACCAACTATCGCTACGGCGGGGACGAGCTGCTGTACCTGTTCGACAACGCCGACGCCGAGGCGGTCGTGTTCCACGCCCGCTTCGCCGACCTGCTCGACGGCATCCGCGAGCAGCTCGGCAAGGTGAAGCGCTGGTACGTGGTCGCCGACGACACGGGCGCCCGACCCGACTGGGCGACCCCGTACGAGGAGGTCGCCTCCTCGGGTGCGACCGCGCCCTCGGTGACCCGCAGCGGCGACGACCTGTTGATCCTGTACACGGGCGGCACCACCGGGATCCCCAAGGGGGTGATGTGGCGCCAGGACGACCTGTTCAACGTCCTCGGGGCCGGGGGTAACCCGTTCGTCGGCGCGCCGCCCGCGACGACGGTGACCGAACTGGCCCAACGGGCCGACTCGGCCAACCCGGGACCGGTGATGGTGGTCGCCTGTCCGTTGATGCACGGCACGGGGCAGTTCTCGGCGCTCATCGCGCTGATCCTGGCCGGCACCGTGGTGACGCTGGTGAACCGTCACTTCGACGTCGGCGAGCTGTTCACCGCGATCGAACGGCATCGGGCCACCAACGTGGTCATCGTCGGGCAGGCGTTCGCCCAGCCGATGCTCGAGCACCTCGACGCCGAGCCCGGGCGCTACGACCTGTCCTCGGTCGTCGTCATCTCGTCGTCCGGCGTGATGTGGAGCCAGGACAACCGGGCCGGGCTGCTCCGCCACATGCCGCAGGCGATCCTGTACGACTCGTTCGGATCGTCGGAGGCGGTCGGTCTCGGCGCGTCAGTGTCGACCGCCGGCGCCGAACCCACCACCGCGGAGTTCATGGTGACCGAGAACAACGCCGTGTTCACCGAGGACGGGCGCCGGGTCGAGCCCGGCTCCGGCGAGATGGGGATGGTCGCCGTCGGCGGGTTCCTGCCCGTCGGCTACTACAAGGACCCGCGGAAGACCGAGCAGACGTTCCACGTGCTGGAGGGCCGGCGGTGGAGCATCCCCGGCGACTTCGCCACGGTCAACGCCGACGGCACGATCCACCTGCTCGGCCGAGGCTCGGTCTGCATCAACACGGGCGGCGAGAAGGTGTTTCCCGAGGAGGTCGAGGAGGCGCTGAAGACCCATCCGAGCGTACGCGACGCGGTGGTCGTCGGGCTGCCCCACCCGCGCTTCGGGGAGACGATCTGCGGCGTGATCGAGCCCGCCGACGGCGCCGCGGTGGACGCCGGCGAGTTGAAGGCGCACGTCACCGGCCGACTCGCCGCGTACAAGGCGCCCCGCGACGTGGTCGTCGTCGAGTCGATCGCCAGGGCCGCCAACGGGAAGGTCGACTACAAGCGGCTGAAGGAATTGGCACTCAGACAGCAGCGGGACGCCGGCTGATCTTGCGCATGATCGCGCCGCCGAGCGTGAGCACGCCGCCGACGATGGCCACGAGCAGTGAGCCCGGACCGAATCCCGTGACGGGCAGCATGCCTTCGCCGGGGGACAGGTTGGTGGCCATCGTGATGCTCCTTGGGGTTGGGGGGTTGGGGGGTTGGCGCCGGTCGCTCAGGCGGCGACCGCGTAGCGAGCCGGCGACTCCCAGCGACATTCGGACGTCGGCTGGCGGATCGCCTTCACCGCGGCGTGGACGAGGTTGACCCGGGCGATCCAGTCGAGCACCAGCAGCGCCGGGGCCAGGACGACGAGCCGCCACTTCCGCAGCGCGACCGCTCCGACGGCCGACCACACGGCGTACCCGGCGGCATAGAGCAGGCCGATGTGGCCGAGCCGGGCCGGGTTGTCGTGGTTGGTGACGACCATGAAGGCGAGGATCGCCGGCGTGATCAGCGTGTACAGCAGCCAGTCGAAGATCAGCCCGACGTAGGCGAGGTCGAAGCGGGTTGCGCGGCGTCCGACCTTGTGGCCGATGATGCCCTGGAACGTGCCCCACAGCCAGCGCAGGTTCTGGCGATACCACGAGCGAACGGTGGTCGGCTCCTGGATCCGCGCCGATGTCGTCGGGCAGTACACGACCCGGCCGAGCTGGCGGCGGTGCGCCTCGAGCACCCAGTACGTGTCGTCGACGACGTAGGGCGTGTCCCGACGGAGCACCTGGCGCAGGAAGGCCGTGGTGTAGACGCTGTTCGACCCGGAGATGCAGTTCATCACTCCGAGCGCCGACTGGCCGCGGCGGATGAACGCCTGGTACTTCCAGTAGCCGAAGGCTCGACCGGCGACGAGCGGGTTCCAGCGCTGGGCACGGGTCCAGTCCGACGCCGTCTTGGCGCAGACCACCGCGACACCGGGCTTGAAGGCGGCGGAGGTCTCGGCGACGAAGTCGTCGTCGATGATGGTGTCGTCGTCGACGATGCAGAGCAAGTCGTAACGATCGAGCAGGCGGAGCCGCTGGACGAGCTCGTAGATCGCCGCCGGCTTGCCGACGTTCGACTCGAGCTGGACCGTGCGCGTCGCGCCCGCCGCCGTCGCCGTGCCGGCGGCGTCGTCGGTGGAGCCGTCGGACACGACGAACGTGTCCGCCTGCCTGGCGCAGGCCGCAACGGTGGCCGCGATGGTGGCGGCTCCGTTGAGGGTCGCGATCACGAAGGCGAAGGAAGCCGGAGGCGTGCTCGAGCCGGTCGCCAGCCCGGCTCGATCCGCCGCTCGCACGCCTGCCGCCCGCTCCGGCTCCTGGGTTCCGCCCTGGTCGTCCGCTCTCACTGCAGGCGAACTTACCCGTGGGTAACTAAGGGGTGAAATGGTGGATACCCCGTGTTCAACGCCACAGACTCGCCGTGACACCCCGTGGCTAGCCTCGACGCCATCGCCGAGCATCCGGTTCTCGCGGCGTTCTCGCCGGCCGTGCGGGCCTGGTTCGCCGCGTCCTTCCCGGAGCCCACCGCGGCCCAGGTGCAGGGCTGGCCGCCGATCACGGCGGGCGAGCACACGTTGATCTGCGCGCCCACCGGGAGCGGCAAGACGCTCGCCGCGTTCCTCGCCTCGATCGACGGTCTCGTCACCTCACCCGCCCCCGACGACCGGGCTCGCCGCACCCGGGTCGTCTACATCTCCCCGCTGCGGGCGTTGGCGTTCGACGTGGAGAAGAACCTGCGCGCGCCGCTCACCGGGATCGCCCTCGCCGCCGAGCGGATCGGCGCGTCCGTGTCGATGCCCGAGATCGCGATGCGAACGGGCGACACGGCGTCGCGCGACCGACAGAAGCTGATCCGCCATCCGCCCGATCTGCTCATCACCACTCCCGAGAGCCTGTACCTCATGCTGACCTCGTCGGCGGCGGAGACGCTCACCGGCGTCGAGACCGTGATCGTCGACGAGATCCACGCCCTCGCCCCGACCAAGCGCGGTGCCCACCTGTCGTTGTCGCTCGAGCGATTGGAGGAGCTCACCTCACGACCGCCCCAGCGGATCGGCTTGTCGGCCACCCAGCGCCCGCTCGAGGAGGTCGCTCGTTTCCTCGGTGGCTATGGCGCGCCCGGCGAACCCCGTCCGGTGACGATCGTCGACGCCGGCATCGGCAAGCCGTTGGAGATCGAGGTGGTGATCCCGGTCGAGGACATGGCCGACCTCGGCAAGGAGGTCGTCGAGCTGCGCAGCGGTCCCGCCGACGTCGCCCTCGCCCCGCGGCGCACGAGCATCTGGCCGAGCATCTACCCGAAGATCCTCGACCA
>JBKOUV010000118.1:0-6373 GCA_046723555.1 Actinomycetota bacterium
CGAGTACACCGTGGTCGGTGGCGCGGCCGTGGTGGTCGGCGCTTCGGTCGTCGTCGGCGCGATTGTGGTGGTCGGCGCCTCAGTCGTCGTCGGAGCGGCTGTCGTCGTCGGCGCGGCGGTGGTGGTGGGGAGCGGGGGCGGTGGGGTGGGCTTCACCACCGTGGTCAACAGATCGGCCACGCGGGCGAACGCCGCCGAGACACCCGCGGCATCCTCCGCCGGCGTGACCGTACCGAGAGCCTGGAGGCTGGCGAGGTCGGTCTCCTTCGTGGTCAGGCTGATCGCTTCGACGTGCTCGCCCTGAACCGCGGCGATCGCCTGGTCGAGAGTTGCCGTGCTGCCGTCATCCTTGCCGTCGGACAGCAGCACGAGCACCTTCTCGTCAGCTCCGGGGGTGAAGTGCTGGCTGGCGGTGACCACCGCGTCGTAGAGCGCGGTGTCCCCGTCGGCCACGATGCCGTCGATCTGCGTCTTGATCAGCGCGCGGTCGATCGTCGGCGGTGTCAGCACGGTCACGTCGTCACCGAATGTCTCGACACCGATGCGGACTCCGGCCGGCATCGCCACGACGAACTCGTTGGCGGCCGCCTTCGCGGCGTCGATGGCGTGACGCATGCTCCCGGATGTGTCGACCGCGAGCATGACCTCGAGGTCCTCGGCCGAGACCTGTGCGTGAGCGGGCGCGCCGAACAGCCCGGCGGCCGCCCCTGACAGCAGAAGCGAACCGATGAGGTATGGCCGGCGCTTCATCGCTGCCACATGTCGAATCCGCCGAACAGAGCCGTGTCAAGGGTGACCCCTCGCTCGGTGAGCTGCTCGACGAACTCGGGGCGCACGCCCGTCGCGACCAGGCGCATGGCCTTGTAGTCGTACTTGTAGACGTCCTGGAGCGTGATCACGTCGCCCTCCATCCCGAGCACCTCGGTCACGTGGCTCACTCGACGGCCGCCGTCGCGGAAGCGCTCGATGTGGACGATCAAGTTGAGCGCCGACGCGATCTGCTCGCGGATGGCCCGTGTGGGCAGGTCGAAGCCGGCCATGAGCACCATGGTCTCCAAGCGGGCCAGGGCGTCTCGAGGGCTGTTCGAGTGCACCGTTGATAGTGAGCCGTCGTGTCCGGTATTCATGGCCTGGAGCATGTCCAGAGCCTCGGCGCCGCGGACCTCACCGACGATGATGCGGTCGGGGCGCATGCGCAGGGCGTTGCGGACGAGATCGCGAATGGTGATCTGGCCGTGGCCTTCGATGTTGGGCGGGCGAGCCTCCAACCGGATCACGTGATCCTGGTGGAGCTGGAGCTCGACGGCATCCTCGATCGTGACGATGCGCTCGTTATGGGGGACGAAGCTCGAGAGGACATTGAGCATCGTGGTCTTCCCGGTACCGGTACCACCCGAGACGAGGATGTTCATCCCGCCCTCGACGGTGGCAGACAACACTGACGACACCTGGTCGGTGATGGTCCCCATCCTGACGAGGTCGTGCGCCTTGAACGGATCCTTGGCGAACTTGCGGATCGTAAGGATCGAGCCGTCCAGCGACAGCGGCGGGACGATCACGTTGACTCGGGACCCGTCGGCGAGGCGGGCGTCCACCATCGGGGAGGCCTCGTCGATGCGACGTCCGACCGACGAGACGATGCGCTCGATGACCCGGCGCAGGTGATCCTCGGAGATGAAGCGAACCTTCGTCTCCTGGATGACACCGGCGCGCTCGACATAGATGTTGCTGCTCCCGTTCACCATCACCTCGGTGACGGTGGGGTCGTTGAGGAATTGCTCGATCGGACCGAGGCCCATCACGTCGCGGGCGATGTCCTGGGCGAGGCTCTGCCGCTCATCAGATGTGAGCGCGGTCTCGGTCGCGTCCATAAGGGCCCGGATCTCGGCCATCACCAGCGACTGCAGTTGCTCTTCGTTGGTGGCCTCGAACAGTCGGGTCCCGAGACGCTCGAACAGCGAGTCGTGGACCTTGGACTTGAAGTCGCCGAGCCCGTCGATCGTCACCGGGTGTGCCGGCGCGGGCCGCCACTGAGCGGTGACCTCGCCCCGCTCGGCGGCGGCCTCCCGGGCCTTGCCAATGCGTTCGGTGAGGCTCATCGCCGCCACCCCCTCCGGGCCTTCTCGGCCTCGACGGGGGCGAAGTGCTCCGCCAGCTGCTGGATCTGTTTGGCGGCCGCCGACTTCGGCTCGTTGATGACCACTGGGATGCCCAAGTTGAGCGCCAGCGGGAGCTCCCGGCTCGACGGGATGGAGCAGGTGATCGGCATGCCGAGGGCTTCCTCGGCGTCGGACGGATTGAGTCCGACCTTGGCGTCGGCCCGGTTAAGGACGAGCGTGCGCGGCGCCTTGACTCCCATCTGGTCGAGGGCGTCGAGCGCCTTGCGCAGGCTACGGATGCTGGTCACGTCGAGGCTCGAAACAAGCAGCAGATCGGTGGCGCATTCGACGGCGGCAAGGGTGCGCTCATCGAGGCCGGCCGGCGTGTCGATCACGACGTAGTCGAAATTCTGCGCCAGCATCGGCACCACCGCCGAGACGTGGGCGTGGGTGATGGAATCGGCGTCCACCGGGTCGTTAGCACCCGCCAGGACGTACAGCCCGTGCTCGTAAGGCGTCAGGAACAACTTGACAGTCGTGGGGTCCATCTGGTTGGTGCGGGCGAGCTGCGCCAGGGTGTGCTCAGGTGTGAGCGAGAGCGCGGTGCCCAGATCGCCGAACTGCACGTCGAGGTCGATGGCGACCACGCCACCCGGCTGGCGCTCGGCCAGAGCGACGGAGAGGTTGGAGGAGACGGCGGTCTTGCCGGAGCCGCCCTTGGGCGAGATCACAACGATGACCTTGCTCCGGCGGGGCTGGGGCGCGTGGCCGTTGGCCTTGACCACCACGCCCATGCTCTCGAGGGCCTCGGACACGTCGGCGGCCAACTCGGCGGGCATGTCGTGTCCGATGATCACGGTCGGCGCGGTCTCCATCACTTCACCACCGAGTAGACGTTGCCGAGGGTGACCAGGCGGGTGCCGTCGTCGGAGACGCTGGCCGGGTCGTTGGAGAGCCACAACTTGCCGAACTCAGTGGCGAACACGAAGCGCTCGGACTGCTCGGGGGAGAGGGCGAGCGTGATGATGTACTGCGATCCGCTGACCTGCTCGACGGCGTCCTTCTGGTCGCTCTCGTCGGGCAGCACTGGCGCGTTGGTCGTCTGCACGTTGGTGACGAGCACGTGCTGGAACTCCATGCGGGTCATGTTCGGAGATCTCTTGCCGTCGTCGGTATTCGCCGAGTCGGTGCTCATGGAGTCCGAGGTCGTTGTCGCGTCAGGCGTGTCCGTGGAGTCCGGCGCGGTCGTTGTATCGGTCGTCTCGGCGGGGGCGGTGCTCAATCCGGCATCGGCGAGGTCGAATGGGTCGAACGACAGGTAGACGCCCACCAAGTCGCCCTTCCGCAAGCTGCCGCCGACAGCCCGCTCGGGCGCGAACGTGGCTGAGACCTGGACCTTGTCCTTGACCTCGACGGCCACCTCGTCTTTGGGTACGAGGCGGGCGGCCAGCAACTGGTCGCCGGGCTGGAGGTCGGCGGCCGCGACATTGGCGCCCACCTCGTCGAGGTCTTCGATGGCGCCCGGCTGCTCGAGTCGGGCCGGGACCTGTTCGATTGACACCGAGGACTTGATCGTCTCGGCTGGCGCGCCCTTGGGCACGAGCTTGTCGACAACGAAGATCTCGACCATGCGCTCTTCGGCCACGGCCTTGTCCTTCGCCGACTGCACGTAGCCGACGAGGGCCACGGTTCCGATGGTTGCCAGGATCACTGCTGCCAGGATCCCGACGATCCGCCGCTTGTTCTTCATGATGTGGGGTTTGCTTTCTGGTCGTTGGAATTAACTGTCGAGGTAGACGAGGCAGGCGCTCGAAAGCGGGTTTAAGAAACACTTGCCGCCGTTCGACCCGCCGGTCGTGGACGTGAAACTGGTGACATACCCGAACAGGCACGGCTTGCTGTCGTCACCCTTGGTCACTGGGTCGCCCATGAACCCGTCGGGATCAGATGCCGTGCAGCGCTTCTTCATGGCTCCGCCGCGGTCGGCCGCGCTGTTGCCGTTACCGGACCAGCCGAGGACGTGGAACCCGACCAGTGACGTGATCTTGTAGTCCGAGGGCGACCCGGAAGCGGATCCCCAGACGGGTAGGAGAACGTCCTTGCCGACGTAGGTGTTGATGTCGGTGTTGTCGCAGTTCGTGCCGATGAAGTTGTTGCCCGTCGAGTCCGTCAGCGTGTTGCCGACGGACGTCAGTTGGCAGCCACCGGGGACGAAACCCTTAGAGTTGTCGACCTGACCGGCGGTGCCGTCACTGTCACGCGGGCAGGTCGTGCGGACCTTTTGCCCGTACAGCATCATGAGTGTGCCGGGAGTCGTGTCGTGGCCCGACACGAACGTGTCCGGGAACGCACAGTTGGAGAAGGTGAACGGGAAGATAAACCCTGCCGTCATCTCGCCCCATCTCACCGTGGCTGGACGGCTGCGGGTGGTTGTGTCTGGGGCACCGACAAGCGCGGTGAAGACCTTGGAAAAGGTGTAGTCCATGGTCTCGGTGGCTCTCGCCTTGACGAAGCCGGCGGCGCATCCCCCGGCCTCCAGGGTCTGTGACTGGCCGTCTCCGATCGCCGGGCCGGTACGGATGAACGCGTCGTAGGCGGCCGTCGGCGACAGGCTGCCGTGTTCGACGCAGTCCCTGCCCATCGCCAATGCGACGGCGTCGGCGCTGTTCTGGGCCGAGCGGGTGACGGCGACGGCTCGGCTGACGTCGATTGCGATGCCGACCGCCCCGAGCAGCAGCACCATACAGATGACGATGACGATCGTCCCGACTCCGGACTCATCACGATTCTTCAGCCGCATGGCATTTTCGCCGTTTCCGTGACAGTTCTCGTCCACGAGCCGATGAACGGGACGGTCGCCGTGTAGACCTTCGATGCCCGGGCCGTGACCTGCGGGCGAGGATTGGGTGGTTGGTACGCGGCGTTGCCGGGGGCTGGGCACGGCGCGCCGTCGATGACGACAGTGATGCCGTCGGTGGCGTTCGTATCGGGGTCTGGGGTGGGGCTCGCGCCGGGCCTGATGGCCAATGCGCGGGCGCCGTCACGAGCGGCGCCCACCACTCGCGACTTGGTCTGGAAGAGGCCGGCGAACGTGATGATCATGGCCAGCAACGCGATGATGATCGGCATGGCAATGACCAGTTCGAGCGCGACGACACCTCGGTCGTCACGTCGTGAGCGGAGAAACCGGTTCATCGGTGAGGCCCGCGGGGGAGGCCCGAAAGGGGGGAGGCTGAGCCTCCCCCCTTTCGGATCAGCCAATGCCGCTGACGAGCTCGTCGAGCTTGTTGGCCAGCGTGGTGCCGAAGAGGCCCCACAGCGCCGCGAACGCCGCGATGATGGCGGCGGCGACGACGACGTACTCAATGGCGACGACGCCATCCTCATCGGTGGCCTCGACAGCCTCCGGGGTGAACTTCTCAACGAGGTTCATCATTTTGGATGCTTTCTCCTTTGTGGTCCCGATCCCCGCCAATCGGGGCCGGTTAAGCGAGGACGACGCTAAAGACGAGCCGCGGCGGCGGAATCACCAACTTTGATGATTTCCGGGGCGGGGGTGGTCTTTACGGTGACGGCATGTCCCTACCTGACGTCGTGCGCAAGCACGCCCTCAATGCCGTCACCGTCCTGCTGTTCGCGCTCGCCGTCTGGCGCCTGGGCCTGAGCCCGGAGCTCCCGGCCGTATTCGCCTTCATCTTCGGAGGCGTGCTGCTTGCGGTGATCGACTGGAAGGTCAAGCGCCTCCCGACTCGGCTCGTCTACCTCACTCTCGCCGGCGTCGCCGCCGGGCTCGCCTTCGCATCGCTAGTCGAATGGGACTGGCGTCCGCTGGCCACGGCGGCGCTAGGTGGTCTGCTGTTCGCCAACGCGTTCGCCCTGCTCTACGTCGTCACGCGCAAGTTCAGCGGGATGATGCTTCTGGGCTTCGGCGACGTGAGACTGGCGGCGGTTCTCGGACTTCTCCTCGGCTGGTACGGGCTGGAGTACGTGCTCTACGGCGCTCTCGCCGGCCACCTGCTCGCCTTGGTGCTCGCCCTTGGGATGAGCATCAAGGAGCGCAAGCTGCTCGTGCGCTACTCGTTCGGGCCGCCCCTGCTCCTCGGCACGTTGGCGGTCGTGCTCTTCCACTGAGAACCAGTCGGCAGCTGAGCCGTCGAGATGCGCCCCCTCGGGGCGCATCGTCGCGTCTGGGCCTAAGTCCCCAGTGAGCGTCGCATTTCGTCAAATGTGACGACGCCGAGAAGCTCATAAGAGCGCAGAGTGCTCCCGTGCCC
>JBKOUV010000200.1:0-25911 GCA_046723555.1 Actinomycetota bacterium
CCGCGTTCGTGGTCTACACGGCGAGTCACATCGCCGAGATCGTCCGGGGGTCGATCCAGGCGGTGCCGCGGGGGCAGGGCGAGGCGGCGGACGCGCTCGCCCTGTCCGGGTTCCAGCGGACGTGGTTCGTCGTGCTGCCGCAGGCCATGCGCATCGCGGTCCCGCCCATCGGCAACCAGTACCTCAACCTGACCAAGAACACGTCGCTGGCGGCGGTGATCAGCTTCCCCGAGCTGACCAAGATCACCGAACTGACGGTCGCCAACCGGTCGCCGGCGGTGCCCTCGTACGCCTTGGTCCTCGTCATCTATCTCATCCTGTCGCTGGTGATCTCGCTGATCGTGAACGTCGTCAACCGGCGCCTGGCGATCGTCGAGCGATGATGAGCACGGGGCTGTGATGGAGTCGCTGGACACCGTCCTCACCGAGACGATGGCGATCCCGCCCCCGGAGCCGCCGCGCCCACCGTCGACGGGACCGCGCGACTGGGCCCGGCGCAATCTGTTCCGGTCGAGGTGGGACACGGTCGTGACCGTGGTCGCGGGGCTCGTCGTCGCCTACGTCGCCTACCGGCTGATCCGCTTCGTGTTCGTCACCGGGCGTTGGGACGTCGTCCGGGTCAACCTCAAGCTGTTCATGGTCGGGCGGTACCCGAGCGACCAGTTGTGGCGCGTCGCGGTCGGGCTCGTCGCGGTCGCGCTGTACGGCGGCCTCGTCGCCGGCCTCGTCGCTCGCCGGCAAGCGCTCGCCGGCACCGCACCCCCGCCCGTTCCGATCGGGCAACGGGTCGCCGGGCTGCTCCTTCGGCTGTGGCCGCTTCTCGTCGGCGTGCTGCTGCTCCTCCTGCTCAGCACCACGCCGGGGCCGTGGCTCACCGCGCTCGCCGTGGGCGCCGGCGCGATCGTGGGCCGGCTCATCGGCGGTCACCTGCCCGGACGTTCGATCGGATGGCTCGTGCTGGCCGGAATCGTCGGCTCGTTCGTGCTGGTGTGGTTCCTCGCCCGGCCCGTCGGATGGGACGCCTGGGGCGGGATGATGCTCAACCTGTTCCTCGCCGTCGCCGGCATCGCCTTCTGCTTCCCGCTCGGTGTGCTCCTCGCCCTCGGACGACGATCCAAGCTCCCCCTCATCCGCGCCTTGTCGGTCGGCTACATCGAGTTGTTCCGCGGCGTCCCGCTGTACGTCCTGTTGCTGATGTCGTACCTCACCCTCGGGTTCTTCCTCCCCACCTGGGTCGACAACCCGCCGGGCCTCGTCGTGCGAGCGATCGTGGTGTTCACCCTGTTCACCGCGGCCTATGTCGCGGAGATCGTGCGGGGCGGGTTGCAGTCACTCCCCCGCGGGCAGACGGAGGCGGCCCAGTCGCTCGGGCTGTCGCCGGTGAAGACCACGTTCTTGATCGTGCTCCCGCAGGCGCTGCGCAACGTGATCCCGGCCCTCGTCGGTCAGTTCATCAGCCTGTTCAAGGACACCGTGCTGGCCGGCGCGGCGATGGGGTTGTTCGACGTCCTCAACGTGGCCGAAGCCGTCACCGCCCAGCCCGAGTTCCGCGGTCAGGGGCTCACCGCCGAGACGCTGGCGTTCGTGATGTTGTTGTTCTGGGTCGGGTGCATCACGATGAGCCGGGAGAGCCAACGGCTGGAGCGGAAGCTGGGGGTGGGGGTGCGATGACTGACGAAACCTCGGTCTTTGCCGACGCTACACAGGTCGGCGGGTCGGGTGTGCCGATCATCGAGATGGAGGGCGTGGTCAAGCGGTTCGGGTCGTTCACCGCCCTCGACGGCATCGATCTCAAGGTCGGTCAGCGGGAGGTCGTCGTCGTGATCGGGCCGTCGGGCTCGGGGAAGTCGACGATGATCCGTTGCATCAACCGGCTCGAGGAGCACGACGAGGGGCGGATCGTCGTCGACGGGGTCGAGCTGACCCGCGACCTGCGCAACATCCAGGAGATCCGCCGGGAGACCGGGATGGTGTTCCAGCAGTTCAACCTGTTCCCGCACCTGACGGTGCTCGACAACGTCACCCTCGCCCCGCGACAGGTACGGCGGGTGCCCAAGCGGGAGGCCGAGAAGTTGGCGATGGAGCTGCTCGCCCAGGTCCGCATCCCCGAGCAGGCGAAGAAGTATCCCGGCCAGCTGTCCGGCGGCCAGCAGCAGCGGGTCGCCATCGCCCGCTCGCTGGCGATGAAGCCGAAGGTGATGATGTTCGACGAGCCGACGTCAGCGCTCGACCCCGAGATGATCAACGAGGTCCTCGACACAATGAAGGACCTCGCCGCCGGTGGGATGACGATGATCGTGGTCACCCACGAGATGGGATTCGCCCGTGAGGTCGCCGACCGGGTGGTGTTCATGGCCGACGGTCAGATCGTCGAGGTCGGACCCCCGGAACACTTCTTCTCCGACCCGCGGGAGGACCGCACCAAGCTGTTCCTCTCCCAGATCCTCTGACGACCGCACCCGAGGGTTTCGCGCCGATACGCGTCCGCGCGCACCACTCGGGTGGCGTTACCGACGCCGGCGCGAACGGCGGCGGGCGGCGACGACCGGCTCTCGCCGTGGCTGAGCCGGGACGGCGACATCATCGTCGCCGCCAACCTCGGCCGCCGCCAGGGCGACACCGTCCCGGTCGACGTTGTGCGGCTCACTCGGCGCGTCGACCACGACCTGGCCCTCGTCGCGCTTGGGGCTCTCGTAGATGTCGCGCAGGGCGATCATCGCCCCGGCCACCATCGCCCCCGGTAGCCCACCGATGCGACGGCCCTGCTCGATGCTGCTCTGGTCGCGCTCGGCCTTGATCGCTTCCGCGACCGCCTCGATCTCCTCGGGCTCCGGACCGAACACCCGGTCCGCGGCTGAGCTGGACTCCGCCATCGGCATCCACGATACGGCGGCGACAGTCAGACGATGCGCGACTTCGAGTCGCCCCAATAGCGATCGCGGAGCAGCCGCTTGTACAACTTGCCAGTGGGCAGGCGGGGCAGCTCGGCCTCGAAATCGACCGACCGCGGGCACTTGAAGTGGGCGAGGTGCTGGCGGCAGAACGCCAGCAGCTCCCGCTCGAGCGCGTCGTCGCCCGTGACGCCATCAACCGTCTGCACGACCGCCTTGACCTCCTCGCCCAGGTCGGCGTTGGGGACCCCGATCACCGCCGCGTCGAGCACCTTCGGATGGGTCACGAGCAGGTTCTCCGCCTCCTGCGGATAGATGTTGACGCCTCCGCTCACGATCATGAACGTCTTGCGGTCGGTGAGGTAGAGGTAGCCCTCCTCGTCGACGTAGCCGACGTCACCCACCGTGGAGCGCTCGCCCGTTTCATCGCGGCTCTCCGCCGTCTTCACCGGGTCGCGGTAGTAGGTGAAGTTGGTCGCGCCGGCGAACCAGACCGTGCCGACCGTCCCTGTCGGGACCTCGTTGCCGTCGTCGTCGAGGATCAACAGCGTGCCGGCGATCGATTTGCCGACCGTGCCCTTGTGGGCCAGCCAGTCCTCGCTCGTGCAGAAGGTGAACCCGTTGCCCTCGGTGGCGCCGTAGTACTCGGTGATGATCGGGCCCACCCACTCGATCATCGCCTCCTTCACGGGTATCGGGCACGGCGCGGCGGCGTGGACGATGTTCTCCAGGCTCGACAGGTCGTACTTCTCACGGACGTCGTCGGGCAGCTTGAGCATCCGGCTGAACATCGTCGGCACGACCTGGGTGTGGGTGATGCCGAACCGCTCGACGCACGCGAGGAACAGTTCCGGATCGAACCGCTCCATCATGATCGTCGTCGCCCCCAGCCGGAGCGCGGCGGCGATCGAGGCCAGCGGCGCCGAGTGGTAGGTGGGCGCCGGCGACAGATACGTCATCCCCGGTCGCATCCCGAACAGGAACCGGCCGACGAACTCCATCACCGGCAGCGGCTCACTCGGGTGGACGTCCGGCAGCGGCCGCAGGATCCCCTTCGGCCGGCCGGTCGTGCCCGACGAGTAGAGCATCGCCGCGCCCAGCTGCTCGTCATCGATCGGTTCGGCCGGGAATGCCGCGATCGCCTCGTCGTACGGGCGGAACGGTCCGATCTCGGCGTCGGCGTCGAGGCAGAGGAACGTCTCGACCTTGGGCGTCTGCTCGGCGGCCGTCACCGCGACGTCGGCCTTGGCTGCCGACGTGATGAACAGGCGGGCGTCGCAGTCGTCGACGATGTAGGCGACCTCCTCCGGCGTGAGGTACGAGTTGATGCAGGTGAAGTACAGCCCGCTGCGCTCGGCCGCCGCCATCGTCTCGCAGTAGCGCAGGTTGTTCTCCACGAACATCGCCACGTGGTCGCCCCGCCGTAAGCCGACGCTCCGGTAGAGGTGGGCCAAGCGGTTGGCGTTGGTCTCGAACTCGGCGAACGTCTGCGTTTCGCCGGATCCGGCCATGATCAGCGCCGGCTGGTCCGGATGCTTGTCGGCATACACCCCCGGGTACATGCGGCCCGACCGTACCCAAGGTCGTCACGTACTGTCGGATCGACCCCCGATCCCGCTGAGGACCCCGTGCTCCAGCTGCTGCGCACCAACCGCGACATCCGCCTGCTGTTCTGTGCCCAGGTCATCTCGTTCCTCGGCGACTGGTTCCTCTTCGTCGCCCTCGCCGGGTACATCGACGACGTCACCGAGTCCGAGCTGCTCGTGTCGCTCGTCCTCGTCTCGATGTCGCTCCCGTCGTTCCTCGCCTCACCGCTCGCCGGGCCGGTCGTCGACCGCGTCGATCGGCACCGGCTGCTCGTCACCGTCCTGCTGACCCAAGCGCTGGCCGCGTCCGGCCTGCTGCTGCTGTCCGAAGATCGGATCTGGGTGGCCTTCGTCTTCCAGGGCACGGTCGCCGCGCTGGCCGCATTCGTCAAGCCGGCGATCGACGCCGCCGTGCCGAACCTCGCCCGCAACACCGACGAGCTGCGGGTGGCCAACGCGATCTTCGGCTCGACCTGGGGGGTGATGCTCGCCCTCGGAGCCGGCCTCGGCGGTCTGTTCAGCCAGGCGTTCGGGCGCCGAGCCGCGATCGTCGCCGACATCGTGACGTTCGTCGTCGCAGCCGCGCTCGTCGCCGGGATCCGCCGACCGCTGCAGCGGGACACCGAGGAGCGCGGCAAGCGCCAGGTCCGGCCGATCGCCGACATGGGTGAGGCGATCGCGGTGGCGCGGCGCGATCCGGTGATCCTCGCCCTGATGTCGTCCAAGGCGACGTTCGCGATTGGCGCAGGAGTGGTCAGTCAGCTCGCCGTGCTGGCGTCGGACGTGTACGGCACCGGGGACCGCGGCCGCGGCCTGCTGCTGGCGGCCCGCGGCCTGGGATCGGGAGTCGGGCCGATCATCGCCACCCGATGGGTCGCCGGCGATATCCGCCGATTGCTCACGCTTTGTGGATGGGCGGCGATCCTGTTCGCCGGCGCGTACATCGGCGCGGCATGGGCGATGACGTTCGTCCTCGCCCTCGCTTTCGTCACGCTCGCCCACCTCGGCGGGGGCGCTCAATGGACACTGTCCACCTACGGATTGCAGCTGCGCGTCGACGACGCGGTGCTCGGAAGAGTGATGGCGGGCGACTTCGCGCTCGTCACCCTCGTGGTCAGCGTGACCAGCATCGCCGCCGGCGCGCTGTCGTCGGCGATCGGGGTGCAGGGGGCGATCACGGTGTTCGCCAGCTGCGCCGCGGCCGCCGGAACCTCTTACCTGGTGCTCACCCGGAACCTGAGACGCGTTGCTACCGTCAGAGCCCTTCAGGAGGCCAGATGAGTAGCCGTCATTGCGTTCCCCGGCCACGCAGGCCGTTGACAACCGCTCGCTCGCTGGCGCTCACTCGCTCGCATCTTCACAGGGACATCCGATGACAACTGCCGCTCCCCCCAATTTGCCGATGGACGACCCCCGCACGGGCGAGACGATCGAGCGGATCTTCTTCGAACTGCGCAAGGTGATCGTCGGCCAGAGCCGGCTGCTCGAGCGGTTGCTCGTCGGGCTGCTCTCCAAGGGCCACTGCCTGCTCGAGTCGGTTCCCGGCCTCGCCAAGACGCTCGCCGCGGAGACCCTCGCCGACGTCGTCGGCGGCACGTTCGCCCGCATCCAGTTCACCCCCGACCTCCTCCCGTCGGACATCGTCGGCACCCGCATCTACCGCGGCAGCAGCGAGAAGTTCGACGTCGAACTGGGTCCGGTGTTCGTCAACTTCCTCCTCACGGACGAGATCAACCGGGCGCCGGCGAAGGTGCAATCCGCGCTCCTCGAGGTGATGCAGGAGCGCCAGGTGACGATCGCCGGGATCACCCACCCGGTGCCGAACCCGTTCTTCGTCGTCGCCACCCAGAACCCGATCGAGAGCGAGGGCGTCTACCAGCTCCCCGATGCCCAGCGCGACCGGTTCATGATGAAGGTGGTCATGGACCACCCGTCGGCGGCCGAGGAGCTCGTCATCCTCGACCGGATGGCGGTGAACCCGCCGGAGGCCGCGCAGGTCATCGACCTCGACGAGCTGATCGGCCTGCAGAAGCGGTGCGACGAGGTATTCGTCGACCGCAGCGTCGCCCAGTACGCCGTCGACCTCGTCCAGGCCACGAGATACCCGGCGACGTACGGGCTCGGCGAGCTGGGCCCGTCGATCGGGCTGGGCGCCAGTCCCCGGGCGAGCATCAACCTGATCCGGGGCGCCCGCGCCCTGTCCGTGATCCGGGGCCGCACCTACGCCACGCCGCAGGACGTCTTCGACGTCGCCCCGGAGGTTCTCCGCCACCGGCTGCTCCTGACGTACGACGCACTTGCCCGCGACATCACGCCGGACCTGCTCGTCAACCGGATCCTGTCGACCGTTCCGGCGACCTGGGTCTCGCCGAAGCCGAACTCCGCGCTCGACGCGCGCTGAGTCCGTACCTGACATGAGCGTGGCGCCGAACGCACTGGCCGGGCCGGTCAGCTGGCCCGCCGGTCCGCCGACCGAGCACGTGGCGGAGCTGGTGCGCACGCTCGAGCTGACGATCAACCGACGGCTCGACAGCGTGCTCCACGGCAACTACCAGGGGATCACGCCCGGGCACGGCAGCGAACCCGGCGAGGCCCGGCTGTACCAGCCGGGCGACGACGTGCGCCGGATCGACTGGAACGTCACCGCCCGCACCCAGGAGACCCACGTGCGCGACCAGATCGCCGACCGCGATCTGGAGGCGTGGCTCGTCGTCGACACGTCCGCGGCGATGCGCTTCGGGACCTCGCTCGCCGACAAGGCACAGGTCGCTCTGGCCGCGACCGCGACGGTGGGATTCCTCACCGCCCGCAACCAAAACCGGCTGGGCGCCGTGCTCGTCGCCGGTCCGCACCTCAAGGTGCTCCCGCCCCGCTTCGGGCGCGATCAGGTGCGGGCGGTCGTGAGCTCGGTCGCGTCGCCCCCTGCCTCGGAGGGTCTCGGCCGCTCGGATCTGGTCGCCGCGATCGACCGGGTGGCGGTCGTCAGCCGGCGGCGCGGGTTCGTCGCCGTGATCTCCGACTTCGCAGGCGACGACTGGGTGGACCCGCTCGCCCGGCTCGGCCTCCGCCACGACCTCCTCGCAATCGCGGTGTACGACCCGCGCGAGCGTGACATCCCGCCGATCGGACTCGTCGACGTCGTCGACCCGGCGACCGGCCGGCACCGCGAGGTGCGCGTCACCCCGGCGGTGCAGCGCCGCTTCGCCGCCGCCGCCGCCGAGTGCGTCGCCGCACGCGATCTCGCCTTGCGGCGGGCCGGCGCGGAGCTCCTCGAACTGGCCACCGACACCGACTGGCTGGCGACGATCGTCCATTACGTTCGCCGCAAACGAGTGCAGGCCGTCAACGCGCAGGTGCTGCGGCGGTCATGATTGCGATCGACTTCCTCAACCCGGGGCGGCTGTGGTGGCTGCTGGCCGTCGCGGCCCTGGCGGTCGCCTACGTCGTCGCCCAGCAGTGGCGGCGGCGGACGACGCTGCGCTTCACCGCCATCGATCTGCTCGACCGGGTCGCCCCCCATCGCCCGGGCTGGCGGCGCCACGTCGTCGCCGGGCTGTACCTGGTCGGGCTGGCGACGGGCGTCGTGGCGATCGCCCGGCCGATCGAACGGGAGACGGTGCGCACGGAGAGCGAGGGCCGGATCCTCGTGCTCTTCGACGTCTCGCTGTCGATGATGGCCACCGACGTCGACCCGAGCCGGCTGGAGGCCGCCAAGCAGGCGGCCCGCGACTTCGTCGACCAGGTCGATCCCAACGTGGAGGTCGGGTTGATCTCGTTCAGCGGGGTCGTCTCGACCGAGGTCGAGCCGACCCTGGACCGGGAGGCGCTCGATCGGGGCATCGACAACCTCGAGCTGGCCGAGTCGACCGCGATCGGCGATGCCCTCGTCGCGGGGACGCGGCTGCTGACCAACCTGGCCGACAGCGGGGACAACGGCGGCAATCAGGACGTCGCGCCCGGCGCGATCGTGCTGCTGTCCGACGGCGAGACCACCGTCGGCCGGCCGACCGCGGAGGGTGGCCGGGCGGCCGCCGACGCCGGGGTGCCGGTGTTCACGATCGCCTTCGGCACGCCGGAGGGCACGATCACCGATCCGGTGAGCGGCGAGACCGTTCCGGTCGCCGTGCAGCCCGGACCGCTGCAGGACGTCGCCGACGAGACCGGGGGCACCGCCTACGAGGCCGCCACCGGCAGCGAGCTGGCCGATGCCTACAGCAAGATCCAGGACAGCCTCGGCCAGACCCTCGGCGAGGAGGTCGAGAAGATCACCGAGCTGACGTGGCAGTGGGCCGCCGTCGCCCTCGCCATCCTCGCCGCCGCCTGGGCCCTCGGCCTGTGGTGGCTGCGCGGCATGGTCTGACGCTGCGTCCATCCGAGGGTTTGGCGTCATCCGAGGGTTTCGCGCAACCCTGTCCCGCGCCAAACCCTCGATTGGCGGGAAACCCTCGGATGCCTAATCCAGTAAGCCGCGCAACGTCTCGATCGTCTTCACCGGGTCCGGGCCGACTGGAGTGACGGAGAGGTGGGTGACGCCGGCCTCCCGGTAGGCGGCGACCCGTTCGGCGACCGCGGACTCGGTGCCGACGAGGTTGGTGCTCGCGAGTAGCGCCCGGGGGACGGCGGCCGCCGCCTCGTCCTTGCGGCCCGACAGGTAGAGGTCCTGGATCTCCGCCGCCTCGTCGACGTACCCGTAACGGGTGGCGATCGTGTTGTAGAAGTTCTTGCCCCGCGCCCCCATCCCGCCGACGTACAGGGCGACCTGCGGGCGGGCCCGATCGAGCACGCGGTCGGCGCCGTCACCGGCGTACTCCTCCCCGATCGCCACGATCCCGCCGGCGGAGATCTGCAGCGGTCCGAGCGCCGGGTCGCGCTCGGCCAGGCCGCGGCGGATGTCGTCGCCCCACACGTCGGCGTAGCGCTCGGGGTCGAAGAACACCGGCAGCCACCCGTCGGCGTGGCGGGCGGTCTCGGCAACGCTGCGGCCCATCAGACTCGCCCAG
This sequence comes from Actinomycetota bacterium, assembly GCA_046723555.1. GTDB lineage: Bacteria > Actinomycetota > Acidimicrobiia > Acidimicrobiales > Ilumatobacteraceae > JALZMG01. The sequence continues at coordinate 9,478 of JBKOUV010000200.1, forward strand.
AACACCGGGATGTCGGCCCGCTTGGGGTGGTTGATCAGCTTGAGCGGCTTGCCCAACCCGGTCCCCTGCCCCTCCGGCAGCGGGATCTGGACGACCGAGCCGTCGTACACGACGGGGTCGCGGCGCCAGACCATCCGGCACACGTCGATGTATTCGCGGATGCGCGGCATCGGGTGCTCGTACGGCACCCCGTGGAATCCCTCGATCACCTGCGGGCCGGACGCCCCGAGCCCGAGCACGAAGCGGCCGTCGCTCACGAAGTCGCAGCCGGCCGCGCTCTGGGCGATCGCGGTGGCGGTGCGCGAGAACACGTTGATGATCCCGGTGCCGATCTCGACCCGTTCGGTCTTGGCGGCGACGAAGCCCACCTGGCTGATCGCGTCGAACGTGTACGCCTCAGGGATCCAGACCAGGTCGAGCCCGGCCTTCTCGAGATCCTGGATTCTCGCCACGTCGGCGTGGAAGTCGCCCGAGTAACTGATCGACGTCGCCAGCTTCATGAGATCCGACGGTAGTCACGACGCTCGCGTCCGGGCGACGCCGAGCGAGCTGACGAGACCTCAGGTCCGGTTGAGGTTCCCCGACCGGAAGCCCTCGAGGTCGACGGTGACGTAGCGGTACCCGGCCGCCCGCACCCCGGCGACGACCTCGGCCCGGATCTCGAGCAGACGAGCGAGCTCGGAGAGCTCGACCTCGATGCGTGCGGTGTCGCCGTAGTGGCGCACCCGCACCTGGCGGAAGCCGAGCGCGTGCAACGCGGCTTCGGCTCGCTCCACTCGCGACAAGACGGCCACGGACACCTCCGTTCCGTACGGCACCCGGCTCGCCAGGCACGCCGCCGCCGGCTTGTCCCAGGTGCGCAGGCCGAGGCGGCGCGACGCCGACCGGACCTCGGACTTGACGAGTCCCGCCGTGACGAGCGGGAAGACGGCGCCGGCCTCGGCCGCGGCCCGCTGCCCCGGACGGTGGTCGCCGAGGTCGTCGACGTTGACCCCGAGCACGACGGTGGCGTCCTCGGCCTCGGCGATGGGCGCCAGCACGTCCATCAGCTCCGCCTTGCAGTGGTAACAGCGATCAGTGCCGTTCGCGCGGTACGCGGCGCGGGCCATCTCGTCGGTCGGAACGGCGGTCCAGCGCAAGCCCCACTCCCCCGCCAGGTCCCGGCAGTCTTCGTGCTCGCTGCCGGCGAGCGACGGAGAGACCGCGGTGACGGCGTGCACGTTGTCGCCGCCCAGCGTGCGGTGGGCGACGGCCGCGAGGAACGACGAGTCCGCGCCGCCGCTGAACGCCACCACGACGCGGGACAACGCCGTGAGCTCGTCACGAAGGGCGTCGAGCTTGCGGTCGAGCACGTCGGGCACCAGCCGAGTGTGCCACCGGCGCTGCCGCATGATCGAGACCGTACGGGGGAACAATGGTGTCGTGATGATCCTGACGGTCGTCACGCTGGCCTACGCCGGCGCCGTCGTGTGGTGGTCGACGGCACTGCCGCGGCGGCGGGCCAAGACCGCCGAGCCTCCGTCGACAGCATCGACGGGCTCCCGATCGCGGTCGTCGCGCCGGTCGCGGGCCCGGGCCTGAGCCTCGACGGGCGACGTCGGGCGACGGATCCGATCGACGAGGGCGACGACTCCGGCCGCGGCGAGGACGACGACCACCGGCTCGGCCGGCGCCCGGATCCGGTGGGCGCCATAGAACAGCACCGCCGTGAGCAGGACCGCGGCCAGCGGCACGACCAGCCACCACCGGAGGTACCGCCGTCGCGGATCGCGCCCGGCCACGACCCACCCGACGACGGCGAGCGGGGCGAGCACCCACCACGTCGCGATCCCGGTCCACACCGCCCAGCGGGCCTTCTCCTCGCCGGCGTCGAGCGCAACCAGCGACCTGAGCCCATAGACGTCGGCGAGCCGCCCGACTCGGGCCGCCACGACGATCGGCACCCGACCGAGGTGCTCGCTGGCGTAGTCGAGGGCGACGTGCCGCCGCCGGCCCGCGCCGACCGAGGGATCGGCACCGTCCGGGACGGGGACGGCCGACAGGCACCGGATGTCCCAGGACCCGAGGTCGTCGTAGTACGTGGAATCGCAGTTGGCGCCGAGCAGGGTCCGCTCGCCGTTGGTCGTCAGGAGCACCGGTTCCTCGAACCGAGCGAGGTTGTAGAGAGCCCACGGGGCCACCGTCACGAAGGTCGTAACCAGGATCAGCACCGGCATCAGCACGCGACGGGGATGGCCCGCCGACCGCCACCAGGCCAAGGCGGCGAACCCGAACGCGAACAGGATGATCTCGGCGCGGGTGAGGGCGCCCAGCCCGACCAGCAGGCCGAGGACGATGGCCCGCCAGACGCCGGGCCGCCGGTCGAAGTCGAGCGCGACCACCAGTGCCCCGGCCACGATCAACACGGCGAGCGACTCCGACATCACGAGCGAGTCGTTGATCCAGAGGTTGGGGTACACGGCCGCGATCCCGGCCGCGACCAGTCCGACCCGCGGCCCGGCGAGCCGCTCGCCGAGCAGCCCGATGACGAACACGGCGCCGATCCCCACGAGGGTGACGGCGAAGCGCTGCCACGGCACGTTGTCGCCGGCGCCGAGGCTCCACGGTGTCAGGTACAGGACCGTGAGCGGGCCGTGCTCGGCGCCGGGCAGTGACGTGAGGGCCTCCCGGAACCAGTCCCCCTCGCTGTTCCGACCCGCCTGGATGCTGTAGTACAGCGAGTCGTTGAGCAGCAGCGGGTCGTGCAGCTTGTCGGCGAACAGGTAGCCCAGCCGCCACGCCGCGCCCACCGCGGTGATCAGCCCCAACCACCGCCGGAACGAGCTCCGACTCATCATCCCGGTCGGATGAGCATCAGCAGGTCCCACTCCAGCTCGCTGACGCGGCGGCCGCTCGCCGCCATCACGATGCTCGGCACCCGGCCGTCGAGGTAGGACATCGCCTGCCCGGCCAGCCCGACGGCCCACCGCAGCGTCCCTTCCACCTTCCACCAGCGGAAGCGGTCCTCGTCGAAGGTACCGCCGGCCGACTCGTAGCCGGCGACGAACGGCGACCGCCCGGCGAAGCCGCCGATCTCGCGCTCGTCCTCGCGGAACCGCCACATCCGCAGCGCCGGCCAGGCGAGATCCTGCATCGGGTCGCCCGACGCCAGCGCACCCTCCCAGTCCAGCACCGCCCGGAGACCGTCCGGACCGACGATCAGGTTGCCGTTGCGCACGTCGCTGTGGACGATCGACTCGCGCACCGGGGGCGCCGGCAGCCGTCGTCCGAGCCAGCGCAGCCCGAGCTCGAGGACCGGTCGGCGCTGGGGCAGCTCGTCGACGGCAGCCGTCATCGCCGCCAGCGCCGCCGCCGCCGGTGGTCCGCCCTCCAGCCGCCGCAGCGTCGGCGGGGCGACGGATGGATCGACGGCGTGCAGTCGGGCGAGGGTTTCGCCGAGCTGGCGGACGACGAGCGCGCCGATGCCCGTCTCTGCCACCAGGCGCAGCACGCGGCGGGGAACCGTCTCGCCGTCGACGAAGTCGGACACCATGAACGGCCCGCCGACGAGATCACCATCGGTGCGGACGAGGTGCACGTGCGGGACCGCGACGCCGGCATCCTCGGCGACCGTCCGCACGCCGGCCTCGGCGTCGATCGAGTTGATCAGCGTCTCCCCCTCCGGAACGATCGTGGCGACCAGCCGCCGGGTCTCGCCCCCCACGGTGGCGTCGAAGATGACGTTGTGCCGGCGGGCGCCCGCGGTCGTCGTGGAGAGGTCGGACACCTTGACGTCCTCGCCCCAAGCCTCGGCGAGGTAGGAGGCCAGACCCGACGCGACGTCGACCGTCACTCGCCCTCCCAGCGGTCGTGACCGGGCTTGGCCACGGCGAGGTCGAGGCGGGTGATCTCGACCAGCGCCGCCCAGGCCCGACGCTCGAACTCCGGATCGTCGGCCTCGCGGATCCGGGCCGCGACCGTCGCCTGCGGATCGTCCGCCTCCGCTCCCAGTAGCTCGGCGAGCAGGACCCGCTCCCGCTCGGCGTTGGCCGGACCGAGCAGCGCCTCCCGCTCGAGCAGCCGAGCGAGGTGGGCCGCGACCCGCACCGGGTGCTGCAGGTGGGCGGGCACGGCGTCGCCGACGTGCTCCTCGAGCAGGCGGGCGATCGCCGCCGCCAGCTCGGCGGCGGTGGGAACGAACTGCATCGGTTGTAAGTATCAGCCCGCGGCCGAGGCGGCGCGGATCGTCGACTCGTCGACGCCCTTGGGAGCCCGCTGCGACATGAACCCGAACAGGTAGCCGGCCACCCGCCGCATCTGGATCTCCTCGCTGCCCTCGGTGATCCGGTATCGGCGGTGGTGGCGGTAGATGTGCTCGAACGGCTTGTGCCGCGAGTAGCCGAGCCCGCCGTGCACCTGCATCGCCCGGTCGGCCGCCTCGCAGCACAGCCGGTTCGCCCAGTAGTTGCACATCGAGACCCGCTCCGACTGCGAGAACGCGCCGTCCCGGTCCATCAACCAGGCCGTCTTGTGGATCAGCGCCTGCAGCATCTCGCACTGGCTGTGCAGCTCGACCAGCGGGAACTGGATGGCTTGGTTCGTCGAGAGCGGCTTGCCGAACGGCTTGCGCTGCTTGGCGTATTCGACCGATTCGGCGATGCAGTAGCGGGCGGCGCCGAGGCTCGACGCCGCCTGGCGGATGCGGTTCTCGTTAAAGAAGTGCTGGACGACGCCGAGCCCGCGCCCCTCGCCGCCGAAGATGGCCTCGTCGGGGACCCGCACGTCGGTGAGCGAGATGCGCCCGTGGTCGGTCGGCATGTTGAACGTCCACAGGAACTCCTCGACCTTGAACCCGGGCGAGTCGGTCGGGACCAGGAACGCGGTGATCCCCTTGCCGTCACCCGGCTGACCGCTGGTGCGGGCGAAGATGAGGTCGTACTGGGCCTTGTGGATGCCGGTGTTCCACGTCTTGGAGCCGTTGATCACCCACTCGTCGCCATCGCGCACCGCGGTGGTCTCCATGAACGTGGCGTCCGAGCCGTGTTCGGGCTCGGTGATCCCGAAGGCGAACCCGCGCTGACCCTCGGCGAGGGCGTCGATCCACTCCGCCTTCTGGGCGTCGGTCCCGTACTCGAGCATCAGCAGCAGCCCGACGTTGTTGCCCACGATGGCGTGCTCGTTCTGCAGGTCGCAGTGCAGGCCGAGGCCCTTCGCCGCCAGGTGCTCGCGGATCACCGCCATCCCGAGGTTGGTGCCGTCGCGTCCGCCGTACTCCTTCGGGAACGGATAGCGATAGTGGCCGGCGGCGTCGGCGCGCCGGCGGGCCTCCCGCAGCAGCGCTTCCCACTCCTCGTTGGGCAGGCCGCCGCGGTCCCAATCGGTGCGGGCGTCCTCGCGGCGGTGGTCGAAGAAGCGGATGTTGTCGTCGGTCTGCTCGAGCGGCTTGATCTCCCGCTCGATGAAGTCGTCGAGCTCGGCCAGGTAGGCGACGAGCTCGGAGGGCAGTTCCAGATCCATGCGCGGAGCATTACAAAGAAGTCTCCGGCGTCACGAGGCGCGGCGCATCGACCAGCGCCGCGGGTGCCGCGGATCGGGGAGGTAGGTGCAGGCCCGGCCGGTCGTGATCGTCGCCCGTAGCTCCGAACCAATCGTCTCGTCCGACTCGGCGATCGCGTCGATCGCCCGGGCGATCGCCTTGCGCACGGCGGTCCGCGCCCGCTCGGACGAGTCGCGTCGTCGACCGCGGCGGCGAGCGCTGCCGAGAGGACGCAGGCGCGCCAGTCACTGCTGCGCGGCGTCGTAGCGGGCGGCGACCGTCTTCGGCACGACCATCCGCCAGGCGTCGACGACCAGCTCGCGCATCTCGTCGAGGTCGAGCTTGTCGAGCCGGACGACGACCCAGTTGTATCGCATGTCGGACTGCCTCGGCATGAGGAACTTGTCCGGCTCCGAGGCGACGAGCGCCTCCCGTTCCTCCTTCGGGAAGCCGAACCCCATCAGCGTCTCATCACGGGAGAAGGCGACGTAGACGATGCGGCCGACCCTGAACTTGACCCGGTCGCGCACGAGCGCCTCGTGCGTCCGCTCGAGGCTCAGGGCGAGCGGCCGGACGTCGTCGATCGTGACGGCCACGGGTCAGTGCACCTAGTGGACCATGCGGTCGCGGCCCTCCCAGAACGGGGCGCGGAGGTCCTTCTTCAGCACCTTGCCGCTGGGGTTGCGCGGCAGCGCGTCGGTGAAGTCGACGCTGGTCGGGCACTTGAACCGGGCCAGTCGTTCCCGGCTGAACGCGATCAGCTCCTCAGGGGTCACGTCGACACCCTCGACCTTGACGACGATCGCCTTGGCCGTCTCGCCCCACCGCTCGTCGGGTACGCCGATCACGGCGACGTCGGCGACAGCCGGATGGGCCATCAGGACGTTCTCGACCTCAGCCGGGTACACGTTCTCTCCTCCCGACACGATCATGTCCTTCACCCGGTCGTGGATGTAGAGGTAGCCGTCGGCGTCGAGGTAGCCGGCATCTCCGGTACGCAGCCATCCGGCGGCGTCGATCGTCGCCGCGGTGGCCTCGGGTTGGTTCCAGTAGCCCTTCATGTTCTGGGGGCTCCTCGTCCAGATCTCCCCGACCTCGCCGGTCGGTAGGTCGCGCCCGGTGGTCGGCTCGACGATGCGCAGTTCGACACTCGGGCCGGCCACTCCACAGGACCGCAGCCGGTGGCGGTTGGGCCCACTCAGGTCGTGGTCCTCGGGCGGCAGGTTGACAATCGCGCCGGTCGTCTCGGTGAGCCCGTACGCCTGCCAGAACTGGCAGCCGAACACCTCGACGCTGCGGGCGAGCACCTCCTCGCTGATCGGCGAGGCGCCGTACACGATCACCTTCAGCGAGGAGTAGTCGCCCTGCTCGTGTCCGGGGACCATCAACATGAACTGCAGCACGGCGGGCACGACGAAGGCGTGGGTGATGCCGTGCTCGGGGATCAGCCGGATGAGCGCGGCGGGGTCGAGCTCACGGACGATCACGCTCGTCGCCCCCTCGAACATCCCGGCGGTCGCCCATCCACCGCCGCCGATGTGGAACAGCGGCATCGCGACGAGGTTGATCGCGTCGGGCGAGAACTCCCACATGTCCTTGGCCACCGGGAGCAGGCCGAAGAAGTTCTGGTTGCTGAGCATCACGCCCTTGGGCCGGCCGGTCGTGCCACTCGAGTACAGCTGGAACGCGACGTCGTCACCCGTGATCGCGACGTGGGGGTCCACCGGGTCGTGTTGGTCGATCCATTCCGCGAAGTCCTTGTACTTCTCGTGACCGCCGATGACCAGGATCGTGCCCACCGACGTGAGTTGGTCGGCGATCGCGTCGAGGACCGGCACGAAGTCCGGACCGACGACGAAGACCTTGGCCTGGGCGTCGTTGACGATGAACTCCACCTCCGGCGGAGCGAGCCGCCAGTTCACGTCGACGCAGACCGCGTTGGCCAGAGCGGCGCCGTAGAACAGCTCGAAGTGCTCGATGCCGTTCTTGTCCAGGAAGGCCACCCGGTCCTGGTTGCCGACGCCGGCGTCACTGAGCCCGGATGCGACTCGTTGGGCCCGCTCGTACAGCTCCCCCCAAGTCATCCGGCGCTCGCCGAGCACCAGAGCCGTCTTGTCCGCCTGCTCGCCCGCGTGCACGCGGAGGATGTCCGCGACGTTGTTGATCCCCATGACCCGCCGACGTTAGTTGCGGGGTCGGATCAGGGGCGGTACGGGCGGTTCCCCCAGCGGTTCCAGTGACTGACGGCGTCGGCGGGCTTGCGCGGGGCGATGCCGAAGTGGCCGCGGGGCCGGCCGACGGGCACGAGCGCGGCGATCTCGAAGCGGCCGTCGGGCACCCCGAGCTCGGCGAGGACGGCGTCGCCGTGGATCCGGATCACCGTGGTGAGCGCGGTGCCCAGCCCGAGCGAGCGGGCGGCGACGCAGAAGTTCTGCACCGCCGGGTACACGCTGGCGTCGAGGCGACCGATGTCCATATCCCCCTCGGAGTCGCGCGGGGTCCACGGGATGATCGGTTGGAGGAAGAGCACGATCGCCGGCGCCTCCGCCAGGTGGTCGGCGAGGTATCGGCTCGCCGCCCGGGTGCGCCGCCACGAGGCCTCCTGCGTCTCGTCACGGAACGCGACCGGGTCGGCGAGCGACGCCTCGTAGCGGTCGTAGGCGGCCCGGTACCACCGCCCGACGGCCTCCTTCGCCTCCGGCTCGGTGAGCACGAGGTACTGCTGGGGCTGGACGTTGCCGCCACTCGGCGCTTGCTGGGCGGCGCCGAGGCAGGTGCGCAGGTCGGCGTCCGACACCGGCTCGTCGGTGAACCGGCGGATCGCCCGCGTGGTCCTGATCGACTCGATCGTGGCGTTCGGTGGGGCGTCCACTCAGCGTCCGTCGAACGTCGGCTCGCGACCGGCGATGAAGGCGGCCACCCCCTCGGCGTGGTCCGCCGACTGGAAGCACAGCATCTCCAGCGCCGTCGACACGTCGAAGCTGGTCAGCAGCGCCTGCTTGAGCTGGGCATTGAGGGCGATCTTGGTGCCCTGGACGGCGAGCGGGGCACCGGCGGCGAGCCGCCGGGCCCACGCCATCGCCCGCTCGGGCACGTCGCTGGCTGGACAGACCTCCGACGCGATCCCCAGGCGGAGCGCGTCCGCGGCCGTCAGCGGTTCGCCGAGCAAGAGGTGGCGCTTGGCGGCGAGCGACCCGACCAAGAGCGGCCAGATGGCCGCCCCACCGTCGCCGGCGACGAGCCCGATCTTGACGTGAGGATCGACGATCACCGCGGTGTCGGCCATCACGATCACGTCGCCCAGCAGGGCCACCGACGCGCCGAGCCCGGCGGCGGAGCCGTTGAGTCCGCAGACGATCGGGAGCTCGACGTCGAGCAGGTCCCACACGATCTGCTTCGCCTCCCGGCGCAGCCCGTGGATGGCCTCGGTCGACCGCAGGTCCGGGAACCACGCCATGTCGCCGCCGGCGGAGAACGCCCTCCCCGACCCGGTGAGCAGCACCGCCCTCGCCGTGGATTCGGTCTTCAGCTCGCGGAACAGCTCGCCAAGTTCGGCGTGCAGCCGAGCGTCGACGGCGTTCATCGGCGAGCCCGGGCGATCGATCGTCGCGACGAGCACGTCCCCGTCGCGTTCCAGCCGGATGGTCTCCACCGGCGCAAGCTAATCCGGCGTCCACCATCCGAGGGTTTCCTGCATCCCTGTCCCGCGCCAAACCCTCCGACGTGGGCAAACCCTCGGATGGGTCAGAGGTACGTGACGTCGGCGTCGAGGCCGAGGAGGAGCTTGCCGAGGGTCTCGTGGAGTTTGGGGGCGACCATGATGTGCTGCGACGTGACGTGGACGTCGCGGAGGCACCGCTGGAGGACGTTCGACTCGTACACGCTGGTGCCGCCGGCCAGGGTGTAGGCCGCGTCGGTCGCGGCGACAGCGGCGGTCGCGGCGTGCACGCAGGCCAGCCGGATGCCGATACGGGTGGGCAACCCGACCCGGCCGCCGGCGCCCGCCACGTCCCACGCCCGCGCCAGCTCGTCGTGGAGGAGCGCCCGCGCCGCCCGCAGCCCGGCTTCGGCGCGGGCGACCTCGACCTGGGTGTAGCCGCTCTGGGCGAGCGTGCGGGACGAGAACAGCGGCCGCTTCCCCGCCGCCAACTCGACCACTTCGTCGAGCGCCCGTCGTCCGATGCCGAGGCTCACCGCCGCCACGCCAGCCGCGAGGAGGGCGAAGTTCGGGAACGCCGCGAGCGGCGCGTCGATCGAGGGCGGCGTGACCCCGGGCTGGATCGTGCGGTCCGCCGGGACGAGCGCGCCGTCGACGGAGAAGTCGAGCGAGCCACTCCCGCGCAGGCCGGCCGCGTACCACGTGTCGTGGAACGTGACGTCGCCGGCGTCGAAGAAACAGAGGCGGAACGTGCCGTCGTCGCAGGTCGCCCCGCCGACAATCCACTGGCAGTGCTGGGTCCCACTCCCCCATTGCCACCGCCCCGTCACCCGGAACCCGTCGCCGTTGACCGCACCAGTGCCAGTCGGCGCGAACACGCCTCCCGCCACGGTGCCGGGGTCACCGAACAGCTCCTTCGCCGACCGCGGGGGCAGGAACAGGGCCATCGACGACGTCGTCGCGGCGATCATCGTGCACCAGCCCGCGGCCCCGTCCGACCGTGACACCGCTTCGATGACCTCGACGAGGGTGAGCGGATCGGCTTCCGGGCCGCCGTAGGCCACCGGGACGCACATCCGCATCAGCCCGGCCTCGGTCAACGCCGCCACCGTCGCCGGCGGCAGCCGGCGCGCCCGCTCCGCCTCGTCGGCGTTGGCCTCCACGACCTCGGCGACCGATGCCGCCGCGGCCACCAGGTCCGTCATCGGACGCCGATCTTCTGCGCCTCGCTCCAGGTCAACCCCTGCTGGACGTCGACGTCGTGGGGCAGGCCCAGCACCCGCTCGGCGACGATGTTGCGCTGGACCTCGACGGTGCCGCCGCCGATGGTGAGCGCCCGCGAGAAGATGAACCCGCCGTACCAACCGGGATGGTCGAGCGTGCGGGAAGGACGTCCGGGGGCGAGGCTCCTGGTCGACGTACCGGGCGTGAAGTCGGCACCGGCCGCCGGGACCGTACCGTCGCCGCCGGTCAGCATCGCCGCCGCCCCGGCGAGATCGCGAGCCAGCTCCATCACGTGCTGTCCGTGCTCGTCGCCGAGGAGCTTGCGGATGCTCGCCTCCGGCCCCGGCTGCTCTCCCTTCAACCGGGCGGACAGGGTGCGCATCCGGATCAGGTCGAGCACGGTGTGCTCGACGTACACCTGGGCGAGCCGCTGGCGCATCGTCGGGTCGGTCACCGGTCCGGCGGCTCTCGCCGCGGCGATCAGGTCGAGCGCGGTCGGACCACTGCCCCAGAGGACCCCGCCGCTCGACAGCGAGATGCGCTCGTTGCCGAGCGTCACCTTGGCCAGCCGCCAGCCGTCGTTGAGCTCGCCGACGAGGTTCGCCGCCGGGATGCGGACGTCGGTGAAGAAGACCTCGTTGAACGTGCGTCCGCCGGTCATCTCGGTGATCGGGCGGATCTCGATGCCGGTGGCGTCCATCGGGCAGACGAAGTACGACACCCCTTTGTGCTTCGGCAGCTCCGGATCGGTGCGGGCGATGAGGATCCCGAACGTGGCGTACTGGGCGCCGCTCGTCCAGATCTTCTGCCCGTTGACGACGAACTCTTCGCCGTCACGGACCGCCCGGGTGCCGAGGTTGGCGAGGTCGCTGCCGCTGCCCGGCTCGGAGAACAGCTGGCACCAGAACTCCTCCCCCGTGAGGATCGGCCAGAGGTACCGGTCCTTCTGCTCCTTGGTGCCGGCGTACAGGATCGTCGGGCCCGCCCAGCCGATGCCGATCGGGTTGGTCGGCCGGCGCACGCCGGCCTTGGCGAGCTCGTCGTCGATCACCAGTTGGTGGATCGGGTCGGCGTCGAGTCCCCACGGGCGCGGCCAGTGCGGCGCCACGTACCCGGCCTCGGCGAGCTCACGGCCCGACGGCGCCGGGTGCGCGCCCAGCCACTCGCGCACCGCGAGCCGGCGCTCGTCGTCGTCACCCGGCAGCTCGAAGTCCACGCCTCACCCCACCCGAGGGTTTCGTGTCGACCGAGGGTTTCCTGCGGACCTGTCCCGCGCCAAACCCTCGGATGGCGGGAAACCCTCGGATGCCTCGCCCATGCCCGGCGACACTAGGCCCGCGGCGGGACCGCCGCGCAGCCGGCGGCGGACCTACAGTTCTCGGTGATGCGGTACGGGTTCGTGATCCCGTGGGCCGACGCCGACCAGGTCGGTGACCTGGCCGCCGCGGCGGAGGCGGCCAGGTGGGACGGCATCTTCGTCTGGGAACCGGTGTGGGGCGTCGACGCCTGGATCTCACTCGCCGTCGCCGCGGTGCGGACCTCGCGCATCAAGCTCGGCACGCTGCTCACGCCGCCGTCCAGGCGGCGCCCGGCCGAGCTGGCGAGCCAGGTCGCGACCGTCGACCGGCTGTCGGGCGGCCGGGTGATCCTGTCAGTCGGGCTCGGCGCGGTCGACAGCGGGTTCGAAGCGTTCGGCGAGGAGTGCGACAAGCGCGTGCGGGCGGAGTTGATGGACGAGTGCCTCGACGTCGTCACGGGGCTCTGGGCCGGGCAGCCGTTCTCCTACGCGGGCAAGCACTACCGGATCACCCCGACCACGTTTCCCACGATCGGCAACACCGTGCAGCAGCCACGGCCTCCGATCTGGTGCGTCGGCGTCCTGAACCGAAGCAAGACGATGGAGCGGGCGCGGCGTTGGGATGGCCTGCTGCCGCAGGTGATCGTGGACGGGGCCGGCGAGCAGGCGTCGCTGGAGGCGGTCGCCAAGGTGCGCGCCGAGATCGACGCGACGAGCGACCGCCCGTACGACATCGTCATCGAGGGCAACGGCTCCGAACACTCGCCGGCGGCCTGGGCCGACGCCGGGGCGACGTGGTGGATCGAATCGATGTGGGACGCCGTCGGCCAGGCCGAGCCGACCCTGGCGATCCTAGACCGGCTCCGCGACGGCCCTCCCCGCTGAGCGGTCGCGCATCTGCCAAGCTTGCGGCATGTACGAACGGCGTGATCCGGAGCGCACGGGGGGCGGTCCACCTGAGGAACGGACCGGGGTCTCGCCGTGGCTGATCGCGTTCGGGGTCGTGGCCATCGTCGTCGTGATCTTCGTGGTCCAGAACAGCAACCGTACGGACGTCAACTTTCTGTTCTTCGACGTGAACTCGCGGGTCTGGGTGGCGCTGCTCGTGGCGGTCGCGCTCGGCGTACTCCTCGACCGGCTGTTCATTCGTTGGTGGCGCAAGCGCAAGAGCAACTGACCTCCAGTCGATGCTGCGTGTCCCCTCGTCCGACGATGTCGTCGTCGCGGTGCACGAGCTGGGAGGAGCGGCCGGCCCCGACCACCCGGTCGTCCTGATCGGCCACGCCACCGGATTCCACGGTCACGCCTACCTGCCCGTCGCCACCGCCCTGGCGCCCCGCTTCCACACCTTCGCCCTCGACTTCCGGGGCCACGGCGACAGCCCGGTGTCGCCCGCCTGGGAGGTGGGCTGGCCGGGCTACGGCGACGACGCGCTCGTCGCCGCTCAGGCGATCGCGGAAGGCCGCGGGGCCGAGCGCGGGCTGGTCGGCTTCGGGCACTCGATGGGCGGGACGGCACTGCTGCTGGCGGCCCACCGACAGCCCGCGCTGTTTCGCCTGCTCGTCCTGTTCGAGCCGATCGTCCCGCCGATCGAAGCCGTGGACGCTCCGCCGTCCAGCCATCCGATCAGCCCGCTCGTCACCGCGACCCGACGCCGCCGCACCCAGTTCCCGTCTGTCGAGGCGGCGCGCGCCAACTACGCGGCCAAGCCGCCCCTGAGCGGGCTGGACCCAGCGGCCCTCGACGCGTACGTGCGCTACGGCTTCTACCCGGACGTCGACGGCGGTGGAGTCCACCTCAAGTGCGATCCCGAGCTCGAGGCCCGCACGTTCGAGGCCGGCGCGACGCAGCGGACGTGGGAGCTGCTGCCCGAGATCACCGTGCCGGTCGTGGTGGTCTCGGGGATCGTCGAGGACGGCGGTCCTTCGCGGTTCGCCGAGGAGGTCGCCGAGGAGCTGCCCCACGCCCGCTTCGTCGAGCTTCCCGAGCTGGACCACTTCGGTCCGCTGACGCAGCCGGCCCTGATCGCCTACCTCGTGGCCAAGGCGGCCGACGAACTTCCTGCGTAGCCCCGGTCCCCCCTTGTGTGACACCCCCGCCGTACGCTTACGGCGTGTTTGACGTGCCGACGAGCCTGTCGCCGAGCCGCGTCGAGCAGTTCACGTCGTGCCCGTTGGCGTTCCGGTTCTCGAGCATCGAGAAGCTGCCCGAGGCGCCGGGCATCCACACCACCCGCGGTTCGCTCGTGCACCGGGCGCTCGAGTTGGCGTTCTCGCATCCGGCCCCCGAGCGCACCCCGGCGCTGTTCCGCCGGTCACTCCACGCCGCGCGCGCCGAGTTCCGCGAGCTGCCCGACTTCGCCGCGCTGCGGCTGACCGCGGACGAGATCGACGAGTTCGACGCCGAGTGCGACCGGCTCGTCGACACCTACCTGCGGATGGAAGATCCGCAAGCCGTCCACCCGATCGGTCTCGAGCTGCGGCTCAGCGCGTCCGTCGGGACGTTGGAGCTGCGCGGCATCATCGACCGGCTCGAGCTGCGCGGCGACGAGTTGGTCGTCACCGACTACAAGACCGGTCGAGCGCCGTCGGTGAACTGGGAGCAGCGCAGCCTCGCCGGTGTGCACTTCTACTCGTTCCTCTGCGAGCAGGTGCTCGGCCGCCGCCCGGTCGCGATCCGGCTGATGTACCTGCGCAGCGGGGAGACGATCGAGGCGGTCCCCTCCGACCAGTCGACGCGGTTCATCACGACCCGCACCAGCGCGGTGTGGAAGGCCGTCGAGCGGGCGTGCGAGACCGGCGATTTCCGGCCGCGCCCGAGTGCCCTGTGCGAGTCCTGCAGCTTCCGCTCCTGGTGCCCGGCCTTCGGCGGCGACCCCGACCTGGCTGCGACCGAAGCTCCGGCGGCCTATGACGTGCTTGTGACGGCGTGACTAGCGGCATCCGAGGGTTTCGCGCCACCGGAGGGTTTGCTGCGTCCCTGTCGCGCACGAAACCCTCGGACGGCACGAAACCCTCGAATGTCGTGGGCCGGTTCGACGCGTGGGTCGACAGCCAGCTCGAGCGGATCCGCGGCGACCCGGTCGCCGACGCGGTCTTCACGACCGCGTCGCGGCTCGGCGAGTTCAGCCTCGTGTGGCACATGGCCAACGGAGTCCGCGCCCTCACCGGGCCCCAGCGGGCGCGCCAGGCGCCGGTGCTGGCCGCGCTCCTGGCGGCCGAGAGCCTGATCGTCAACCAGGGGCTCAAGCGGCTGTTCCACCGCGAGCGCCCGACCGTCGCCGGCGACCCTCGGTATCCGGTCCGGCGCCCGCTGACCTCGTCGTTCCCCTCCGGTCACGCGAGTGCCGCCGCGTTCAACGCGGTCATGCTCACCGGCTGGGATGGCCGGCGGTCGATCCCGCTCTGGTGGGGTCTCGCCCTCCTCGTCGTGACGAGCCGGGCGTACGTGCGCATCCACCACCCATCGGACGTCGTCGCCGGCGTCGTCGCCGGCGCCGCGCTCGGCGTCCTCGCCCGTCGCCTCATGGCCCGGTTCGAAATAGCTTGACCCATGAGGAGGTTGGATCCCTTATGACTGCTCATTGCGTTCCCCGGCCACGCAGGCCGTTGACGACCGCTCGCTCGCTGGCGCTCACTCGCTCGCATCGGCACCGGGACATCCCATGACGCGTGCTTTCGGATTGACCTACGACTATCGGTGCCCCTACGCCCGCATCGCCCACGAGCACGTAATCACGGGGTTGCGCGCCGGAGCCGACTGGGACGTCCGGTTCCTTCCGTTCTCCCTGGCCCAGGCCCACGTCGAGGAGGGTGAACCGCCGGTGTGGGCCCGCCCGGACGTCGACAGCGGGCTCCTCGCCCTCCAGGCCTCGCTGGCCGTCCGCGACACCCAGCCCGACCACTTCCTCGACGTCCACCACGCCCTGTTCGAGCACCGCCACGCCAACGCCGGCAAGCTGCGCGAGCGCGACGAGCTCACTCCGGTGCTCGCCGCCGCCGGCGTCGACGTCGACGCGGTGTGGGTCGAGGTCGACTCCGGGCGGCCGCTCGTCACGGTCGAGAAGGAGCACACCGGCTTCGTCGAGTCGCACAACGTCTGGGGCGTTCCGACGTTCATCGTCGACGACGCCGCGGTGTTCGTGCGCCTGCTGGAACTGCCGAACGGCGACGACCAGCTCGCCGTGACGACGGTGGAACGCGTCCTCGACCAGGTCAGCTGGGCGAACCTCAACGAGTTCAAGCACACGTCGATCCCACGCTGAACCCCCGCCCGCTGTGCCAGGATCGTGGCATGGCTGAGGTGATCGCGTCCGACCGTCGGATGAGCGACGCCGAGGGCCTGATGTGGCGCCTCGAGAAGGATCCCCACCTCACGTCGACGTTCGCCACGGTCTCGGTGCTGGATCGGCCGCCCGACTTCGATCGCTTGCGCGCCCGGATGGATCGGGCCCGGGTGGCGGTCCCGCGGCTCGGGTGGCGGGTCCAGCCGGCGCCCGTCAACCTGTCCGCCCCGATGTGGGTCGACGACCCCGAGTTCGACATCGATCGACACGTCCGCCGGGTCGCCCTCCCCGAGCCCGGGTCGATGCGTCAGCTGCTCGACCTGGCGACGCTCATCACCCTCGACCCGTTCGAGCGCACCCGGCCGCTGTGGCAGTTCACCGTGATCGAGGGGCTGAGCCGGGGTCGCGCGGCGCTCGTGCAGAAGTTGCATCACACGATCACCGACGGTGAGGGC
>JBKOUV010000001.1:0-42793 GCA_046723555.1 Actinomycetota bacterium
TCCAATCCCTCGACTCGGCGTCGGACTCGCCGCCCGTCGTCGCCACTGCGAGCGGCGTCTGCGTGCACTACGGGTCGATCGTCGCCCTGGCCCCGAGCACGTTCGAGATCGACGCCGGTACCTCGACCGCGCTCGTCGGACCGAACGGGAGTGGCAAGAGCACGCTGCTCGGCCTGCTCGCCGGTCTCGTGCGACCCACCGCCGGTTCGATCTCGCTCGCGGGCGGACGGCGGGTCGCCTTCGTCGCCCAGCAACAGCACCAGCACCGCTGGATGCCGCTCAGCGTCGAGGACGTGTTGCGGATGGGCCGCTACGGGGCGCGGGGGCTGCTCGGCCGGCTCGGCGCCGCCGATCGAGCCGCCATCGAGGACGCGGCCCGGCGCCTCGACGTCGTCGACCTGCGGCGCCGGCCATTCGGCGAGTTGTCCGGCGGGCAGCGCCAGCGGGTGCTCGTCGCCCAGGCGCTCGCCTCGGCGCCCGACCTGCTCCTGCTCGACGAGCCGATCACCGGGCTCGACCTCGCCAGCCAGGAGCGCATCCTCGAGATCATCGCCACCGAGACGGCGTCCGGGACGGCCGTCGTGATGTCGACGCACCACCTCGGCGAGGCTCGGCGCACCGATCGGGTGCTGCTGCTCGCCGGGTGCATCGTCGCGTCGGGCCCGCCGGACGAGGTGCTGCAGCCCGCCTTGCTGGCGGAGGCGTTCGGCAACCGGCTGGTCCGTTCCGGCGCCGACACGCTCGTCGTCGACGAGCACGGCCACGCCCACGAGGGCTGCCCCGACGGGGAGCCCGAAGCGGCCGCGCTCCTCCCGCAGCACGACCACGACCACCACGCCCACCGTCATCCCGGGGTGCCATCGTGAACGCACGGACGGCGTTCGCCGACGTCCACCGGGCCGTCGAAGCGCGCCTCGACGAGCGGGACCAGCGGTACAACGTCAACCGCCGGCGCATCGTCGAGGCGCTGGCGGAAGCGGCGTCGCCGCTGACCCTGCCGGCGATCCTGCGCCGGCGGCCGAGCCTCACCCAGAGCAGCACCTATCGCAACCTCGCCGCCCTCGAGGATGCCCAGGTGGTCCGGCGGATCGTGTCGGGTTCCGAGCACGCCCACTACGAGCTGGCCGAACACCTCACCGAGCACCACCACCATCTGGTGTGCGTGGACTGCGGGTCGATCACCGACGTCACGCTGGAGCCGCCACTGGAGGCCCGGCTCGAGCGGGCGTTCGACGTCGCCGCCGAGACCCGGGGCTTCCGTCCCGCCGGCCACTCGATCGACATCTACGGCCGCTGCGCGGCCTGCCTGACTGCCTGACGGCGCCGTCGTCAGCCGCGAATCGCGGCGACGCCGGCGAGCACCGCGAGGGTCGCGAAGATCACCGCGGCGAACTTGCGGAGCAGCCGCTCGGGCAGTACGCGGAGCAGCGACTGGCCGGCCAGGACACCGATCGCGGCGACGGTCACCATCGCCGCAGCCGCGCCCACGAACACCGACAACGCCTCGCCCCTCGCCGCCAGGCTGGCCGTCGCCAGCTGGGTGAGATCACCCCATTCGGCGAGGAACACGACGCCGAACACCGTCGCCGACACTCGCCAGCCGGGGAGGCGGCGGGCGATCACGGTCGGGTCGTCCACCACGTCCGCCTGCTCGACCGGATCATCGCTCGAGCGCCAGAGGACGACGGCCCCGGTGGCGAACAGTGCCGCGACGACTGCCCGGACCGGCCGGTCGGGGAGCAGGGAGAGGAGACGTCCGGCCACGACCGCGATCACCATTTGGCAGGTCAGGGCGAGCGCGGCGCCCACCCACCCCGCAAGCGGCCGCTTGAACCGCGCCGACAGCACGATCGTCGCCAACATCGTCTTGTCCGGCAGTTCGGCGACGAAGATCGTGCCGAACGTGGCGGCGATGGTGGCGGGGTGCACGGGCGATCAGTCAACCGACGTCCACCCCCAGATTCTCAGGTGATTGCGGATCGCTGGGCGATCCCCGGCAGGCTCAGAACCGTTGTGCTGACACCCTCTGGATATCGTCGGCCGGGTGACGGGTCCGCGTTGGACGATCGAGCAGGTGGTCGCCGTGGCGCCGTCACCGGCCCGCTTCGCCGCGGCCGAGGGGATCGCCGTGCCCGCCCGCTGGGCCGCGCTCGGCGCCGACCGGCGGGCGGCCTGGGGGCGGTGTCGAGGGTCCGGTCGCGAGCCGTACGACACGATGGTCGACCACGCCGAGGTCGCCTGGCGCTGCACCTGCCCCAGCCGCTCCCAGCCGTGCAAGCACGCCCTCGCCCTGCTCGCGATGTGGGTCCGCGGCCAGGTGCCGGAGACGGCCGCCCCGGCGGCAGTCGCGCGATGGGCGGAGAGCAACGCCCGCCGGAGCGCGTCCGCCGACCGACCCGCCAGCGAGCCGGCCGCGGAGAGCCCGAGCAGCGAGCCGGACGAGCGGACCGAGACGACAACCGACCGCGACCGGGCCCGCGACGAGCGCCTGTCCCGCCTCGTCGAGGGTCTCGTCGATCTCGACCGCTGGCTCGACGATCGCATCCGCACCGGCCTCGCCGACCCCGCGCTCGCCCGCTACGCCACGTGGGACTCGCTGGCCGCCCGTCTCGTCGACGCCCGGGCCGGCGCCCTCGCCAACCGGATCCGCCGGCTCGCCGGCGTCGTCGGCACCGAGCCCGAGTGGCACGAGCACGTGCTGGCCGAGCTCGGCGTGCTGCACCTGCTGGCGCAAGCCGGTCAGCGGGTGCGGGAGCTCCCCGGCCCGCTCGCCGACGCCGTCGCCACCGCGTGCGGCTGGCAGGTGCGTCAGGCCGACGTGCTCGCCGGGCTCCCGGAGACCGACACGTGGGTCGTGGCCGGGCGCAGTGACACCCGGGAGGACCGGATCGAGGTGCGGCGGGTGTGGCTCCACGGTGTCACCACCGGACGCTGGGCGATGCTGCTCTCCTTCGCCGCCTACCGTCAATCGCTCGACGACTCGCTGATCGTCGGGTCCGCCATCGAGGCCGATGTGCACCGCTACCCAGGGGTCGGGCTACGGGCCCTCATCGGCGCGGTCCATGCTGTCGGTCCGCCGGACTCGGTGTGCGCCCCGCCCGCCCTGTCGGTTGCCGGCGCGTGCGACGCCATCGGCGCGGCGCTGGTCGCCGAGCCCTGGACCGACCACCTGCCGGCGACGGCCCGAGGCACCGTCTCCCGCGGCGGCGAGCAGTGGGTGCTCGCCGACGACACCGGCGCGCTCCCGCTGGCGGGGCAAGCCCCCGGCCTCGCCGTCGTGCTCGCCGCGTCCGCGGGCGAGCCGATCGCCGTCACCGTGGAGTGGACGGCCGACGGCGCCGTTCCGCTCACCGTCCACCTCCCCGATCGGGCCGTCGACGTCGGCCCGCGTGCCGACCCGTCGTTCGTGAGTGCGGCATGACGGTGGAGACAAAGACGCCCGCCGAGTTCTGGGACGCCCTCGTCACCGGCTCGCTGCTCGGCACCGATCGCCGCGACCCACCGGAACCACCGGCCGGCCCGCTCGCCGACCTCGTCGCCGACGCCGTCCGCCCCACCCCTTCCGGGCGCATGCTCGCGGCCGTCGCCGCGTGCACGGTGGCCCGGAGGTCCGGCATCCGACCCCGCCCTCCAGTAGCGCCGCTCGCCCCACCCGAGCCCGACGCCCGACCGCTCGTTCCGCCGGCGGCATCCCGCCGGTGGCAGCAGGTCGTCACGGCGTGGCCGATCCTCGAGGACGAATGGCTGGACACCGTCGAGCAGCGCGGCTGGCGGCTTCCGCCCGACGTGCTCGTCGGGCTGCTCCGCCGGCACCGCAACGACGGCCCGCGGCGGGCTCAGGTCATGCACCTGGCCGGGCCGCTCGGTCCCTGGCTCGTCGACCACCTCCCCGAGATCGCCCGGCCGCAATCCGGCCGTCGACCGGGCGCGGGACGGCCCGACCCCGCCGGACCGCGTCCTTCGATGGCGGTCTCGCCCGAGCTGCAGTCCCTCCTCGCCGCCGAACCCGCCGCCGTGGTCGCCGCGATCGCCGGCGGGCTGGCCGAAGGCGGCCTCGGCGCACCGCACCGGGCGGTGCTCATCAACTTCATCGCCCGGTGCCGGCCCGACACGCTCGCCCCGCTGGCCGAGGCGCTGCGCGCGGTCGACTCGCCGGCCGTCGGGCTGGCCCACCTCCTCGCCGACCTGGCCTCGACGCGCCACGAGATGCTCGAGGAGCTGGCGTGAGCACAGCGCCGACCGTCCTGCGGCCGCACGCCGAAACCCAGTACGCGGCCGAGCTGGCTGCGCTCGCCGAGCTCGACGACCGTCCCCGCCCGCCCAACTGGCGCCTGTCGCCGTGGGCCGTCGTCACCTACCTGCTCGGCGGCCCGCTCTCCGACGGCACCACGATCTCGCCGAAGTACGTCGGCCAGCGCCGGCTGGTCGAGATCGCCGTCGCCACCTTGGCCACCGACCGGGCGCTCCTCCTACTCGGCGTGCCGGGTACGGCAAAGACGTGGGTGAGTGAGCACCTCGCCGCGGCGATCAGCGGCGACTCGACGCTGCTCGTGCAGGGCACGGCCGGCACGGCCGAGGAGTCGCTGCGCTACGGCTGGAACTACGCCCGGCTGCTCGCCGAGGGGCCGAGCGAGGCCGCCCTCGTGCCGAGCCCGGTATACCGGGCGATGCGCGCCGGCCGGCTGGTGCGGGTGGAAGAGCTCACGCGCATGGCGTCGGAGGTGCAGGACGCGCTCGTGACGATCCTGTCCGAGAAGGTGATGCCGGTGCCCGAGCTCGACACCGAGGTCGCCGCGATCCCCGGGTTCAACCTCATCGCCACCGCCAACGATCGCGACCGGGGGGTGAACGAGCTGTCGAGCGCGTTGCGGCGACGCTTCAACACGGTCGTGCTGCCGCTCCCGGCCACCGCCGACGAGGAGATGGCGATCGTCGCCCGTCGCGTCGGCGAGCTGGGCCAGGCGCTGGCGCTCCCCGAGGTGCCGGCCGCCGCGGACGAGATCCGGCGGGTGGTGACGGTCTTCCGCGAGCTCCGCGAGGGTGTCACCGCCGACGGGCGCACCAGCCTCAAGGTCCCGACGGGCACCCTGTCCACGGCCGAGGCGATCTCGGTGATCACCAACGGTCTCGCGCTCGCCGCCCACTTCGGCGACGGACGGCTGCGGCCCGCCGACGTGGCGGGCGGAATCGTCGGCGCCGTCGTCCGCGATCCGCTGCACGACGACGTGGCCTGGCGCGAGTACCTCGAGGGGGTGGTGCGCGAACGCGATGGTTGGACCGAGTTCTACGAAGCCTGCCGCGAGCTCCGGTAGGGGGTTCCTCCACGTCTGGGGGATCCGGCACCACGGGCCGGGCTCGGCCCGTTCGGTCCGGCGGGCACTCGACGACCTCTCCCCCGACGTCGTGCTGGTCGAGCTGCCCGCCGACGCCGCGACCGCGCTGCGGTGGATCGGCGATCCGGGCCTGACGCCGCCGGTCGCCCTGCTCGGCTACGCCGTCGACCACCCCGAGAGAGCGGTGTTCGCCCCGCTCGCCTCGTTCAGCCCGGAGTGGCAGGCGGTCGCGTGGGCGGCCGAGCACGGCGTCGAGGTCCGACCCATCGACCTCCCGGTCGCCGTCACCCTGGCGACTCCCGACGGGGCGCGGCGGCGGGGACGGGCGGCGATCCCCGATCCGCTCGCGGTGCTGGCCGCAGCGGCCGGCGAGCCCGACGCCGAACGCTGGTGGGACGACATGGTCGAGCACCGGGGCGACGGGGAGCCGGCGTTCCTCGCCGTCGCCGAGGCCATGGCCGCGGTGCGGGGAGGAGCGGAGGCGAAAGGCCTCGACGCCCGACGCGAGGCGCACATGCGACGGGAGGTCCGGCGGGCGCGGCGGACCTTCGACCGGATCGCCGTCGTGTGCGGCGCCTGGCACGTCCCCGCGCTGGATCCAGCCGTCGCCGCCGTCGCCACCGACGACGCCCTCCTGCGCGGGCTCCCGAAGCTGAAGGCCGCGGTGACCTGGGTGCCGTGGACCCACCGCCGGCTGGGCCGGGCCACGGGGTATGGCGCGGGCGTCGCCAGCCCGGGCTGGTACGCCCACGTGTTCCGGCACCCCGGCCCCGACGGCGTCGCCCGATTCTTCGTCGACGCCGCCCACGCGCTGCGCCGCCACGGTCTGCCGGCGTCCCCCGACCACCTCATCGCCGCGTCCCGGCTGGCCACGTCGCTCGCCGCGATCCGCGGCCGGCCCCGGCCCGGTCTCGCCGAGGTGCTCGACTCCGCCGACGCCGTGCTCGGCGGTCTGTCCCTCGTGACCGAGGAGCTCGTCGTGGGTGACGCGATCGGCGAGGTGCCGCCGGGAGCACCCCAGGTGCCGCTCGCCCGGGACCTGGCCGCGGCGCAGCGGGCGGCCCGGCTGCGGCCGGACGCATCGTCCCGCACGGTCGAGCTGGACCTGCGCACACCGAACGGACTGCGCCGATCCCGCCTGCTGCACCGACTCGTCGCCCTCGACGTTCCGTGGGGCGTGCTGCGCGAAGGGCGGGGGAGCAGCGGCACGTTCCGCGAGACCTGGCAGCTGGCGTGGGAGCCGGAGCTGTCCGTACGGGTCGTCGAAGCGGCCGGGCATGGCACCACCGTCGAACGCGCCGCCACGTCGCGCCTCGCCGAGCGGGTCGCCGGGGCGACCCGGCTCGCCGACGTCACCGCCGCCGTCGAGCTGGCGCTGCTCGCCGACCTCCCGGATGCGTTGGCACCGGGGCTGCGCGCGCTCGGTGACCTGGCCGCTCGCGCCCCCGACGTCGCCGAGCTGATGGACGCGCTCGGTCCCGTGGCCGGGGCGTTGCGGTACGGCGACGTCCGCCGCACCGACTCGGTCGGGCTGCGGTCGGTGTTCGACGAGTTGGTCGTGCGCGTGCTGGCCGGCCTCGACCGGGCGGCCCGGGGCTTGGACGAGGAGGCGGCGGCGGCGTTGATCGAGCGGCTGAGCGCGGTTCAGGCGGCCCTCGCCGTCGTCGATCATCCGACGCGCGACGACGAGTGGCCGCAGGTGCTCGAACGGCTCGCCGACGATCGCCGCGGCCACGGGTTGGTGCGGGGCCGGGCGACGCGCCTGCTCCACGACCTCGACCGCAGCCAGCGGGTCGACGAGCGCCTCGGCCAGGCACTCACGCCGGGAACTCCGCCGGCGGCCGGGGCGGCGTTCGTCGAGGGGTTCCTCGCCGGCAGCGGCACGATCCTGCTCCACGACGCCGCCTTGCTGGCCACCGTCGACGACTGGATCGGCTCGCTGCCGATGGACACGTTCGTCGACGTCGTGCCCCTCCTGCGCCGCACGTTCGGCGCGTTCGAGCCGGCCGAGCGGCGGCAGCTCGGTCTGCTCCTCACGACCGGCGAGACCGAGCGGACCCCGCTCACCGGCGACGACCTCGATACCGACCGCGCCGCCGCCGGCTTGGCGACCGTCCGGTTGATGCTCGGCCTCCCGGCAGGAGAGCGGTCGTCGTGACGGCGGGGCAGGTTTCGCAGGGGGAGCGGCTGCGGCGGTGGCGGCTGGTGCTCGGCGGGGGCGACGCCGATGGCACGGGTGTCGGGCTGCAAGGCGACGACGTGCGGGTCGACGCCGCCCTCGGCGCCGTTTACGACCGCACGGCACCCTCGGGAGGGGGGAGCGGGCGGACGGGTGGCCTCGCCCGGTCCGCTCCGGCGGTCGCCCGCTGGCTCGGCGACATCCGCCGGTACTTCCCGAGCCCGGTGGTCCAGGTCCTCCAGCGCGACGCGGTCGAACGGCTCAACCTGCGCCGGCTGCTGCTCGAACCAGAATTGCTCCGCGAGGTCGAGTCCGACCTCCACATCGTGACCCTGCTCGTCGAGCTCAACCGGGCGTTGCCCGACGAGACCCGCGCGACGGCGCGCGAGGTCGTCGCCACGGTGCTCGCTCGGCTCGAGGCTCGCTTCGCCGATCGCACCCGCCAGGCGGTTCACGGCGCGCTCGCCCGCCACAACCGCAGTCACCGTCCGCGCCCTGCCGACATCGACTGGATGACGACGATCCGGGCCAACCTGCGCCACTGGCTGCCCGAGCAGCGCACGGTCGTCCCGGCGCGGCTCGTCGGGTTCGGCCGGCACCAGCGCAGCCTCGCCCGCGACGTCATCATCGCCGTCGACCAGAGCGGCTCGATGGCGGGCAGCGTCGTCCACGCCTCGCTGTTCGCGTGTGTGCTGGCCCGGCTGTCCGCCCTGCGCACGTCGCTCGTCGCCTTCGACACCGCGATCGCCGATCTGACCCCCCTCCTCGCCGACCCGGTCGACGTGATCTTCGGCGTCCAGCTCGGGGGCGGCACCGACATCGGGGCCGCGGTCGGGTACTGCCGGCAGCTCGTCACCCGGCCGCGCGAGACCGTGCTCCTCCTCATCAGCGACCTCTTCGAAGGTGGGCAGCCGGAGGTGATGCGAGCGCGAATCGGCGAGCTGGTTCGCGACGGCGTGACGGTCGTGGTGCTGCTCGCCCTCGGCGACGACGGCGTTCCCGCCTACGACCACCATGAGGCGGAGGCGCTCACCGCCCTCGGCGCCACGGTCGTGGCGTGCACCCCGGACGAGTTCCCGGACCTGCTCGGCGCCGCGCTGCAGGGGGACTCAGGTGGTGGTCGGCTGCGTGCCTACCTTCAGCTCGCGGAACGGTGAGGTGGTGTCGATTCCCGGCTCCTTCGGGAGCCCGAGCACCCGCTCGCCGACGATGTTGCGCATCACCTCGTCGCTGCCTCCGGCGATCCGCATGCCCGGCGTCCCGAGCACCAACTGCCCCCACGCGTACGTCCCCCACTCGCCGCTGTCGGCGGTGAGCTTGGCGCCGAGCACCCCGGCCACGAAGTCGGCCAGTCGCACCGACAGCTGGGTGCTGGCGAGCTTGGCGATGCTCAGCTCGGGCCCCGGCGTCTGGCCGGCCCGGATCTTGTCCATCGCCCGCTGGTTGGTGTACTGCGCCACCCGCGACCGGACGACCAGGTCGGCGAGCCGCTGGCGCACGAGCGGGTCGCTCGTCACCCCGAACGCCCGCGACATCTCGATCGCCCTGCTCAGCAGCCCACCGGTGCCGCCCCCGCCGCCCGCGCCGATCGCCGCCCGCTCGTTCATCAGCGTGGTGAGGGCCACGCCCCAACCGTTGTTGACGTCGCCCAACCGGTGGTCGTCGGGGACGCGTACCTCGGTGAAGAACACTTCGTTGAAGCTGGCTCCGCCCGTCATCTGGCGCAGCGGACGCACCTCCACACCGGGCGCCCGCATGTCGACGATGAACCCGGTGAGCCCTTGGTGCTTGGGCAGGTCGGGGTCGGAGCGGGCGATGATCTCGCCGATGTCGCTGTACTGGGCGCCGGACGTCCACACCTTCTGGCCGGTGATCACCCACTCGTCGCCGTCCCGCTCGGCGCGCGTCTGCAGGCTGGCCAGGTCGCTCCCGGCGCCCGGCTCGGAGAACAGTTGGCAGGCGACGATGTCGCCCCGGTACAGCGCCTGCAGGTAGCGCTCCTTGGCGGCGTCGCTCCCGTGGGCCAGAATCGTCGGGGCGACCATCCCCAGGCCGATGAGGAAGAACGCCTGGCTGGGCACGTCGAACCGGGATTCGAGCGCGTCGTACGCCCGCTGGTACGCGGTGGGAAGGGCGCGACCGCCGTATTGCTCGGGCCCGCTGATCCAGCCGAAGCCGGCGTCGAAGCGTTTGGCCCGGAATGCCTGGGCCTCGGCCAGCAACGCCCGCTCGGTGCTGCGATCGCGCTCCTCGAACATCGCCACCTTGTCGGAGCCCTCGCCCCACACGAACTTGCGCTCGGCGCTCTTCTCATTGGCGTTCGCCCGCAGGAACGATTCGGCTTCGGCCCGGAACTCGTCGATCGTGATCACGACGCCGACGGTACGCCAGCGTGGGACGGTGAGACGCAGCGGAGGACGCGTGAATCGAAGGTGGAACGCAACCGAGCCAGCCCGAGCGCCGTAATCCCCCGAGCGGGAGCAGGGTCGGGGAATCCGTGCTCCTTCGCCCTCTGGGATCACTCCCGGAGGGTGACACGCTGCGGTGCACGGTTTCGACGACCCTGCTCACCAGGGCCGCTCGGGGGTGGTCAGCGGGGGTGCTGACCTGGGGTGGTTGTGCCGGCGGACGGTCACGGTGAGGACCTATCGAGGCCGTGAAGAGCGGGCGGTCACTTCACGACCCCGAGGAGCGGCCCGACCTCAGAGTCTGTAGGGAGAGGACTCGCGGAAACCATGTGCCGCCGCCGGCACACCACCACTCCATCGTGCGCGCGTCCCACCGTCGTCCCAGTTCGTCACTCGAACGGCGTCGACGGCGCTGCAAGCGCTTACAGACGGGGCGTGAGCTGCACTGATCGCCGAGCGACGTTCGCCCGGCGCAGCAGGGCCGTGCCGAGGTCGACGCTGACGACGTCCAGGCCGCCCTCGGCGAGCAGCCCGACCACCTCGGCGAGCTCGTCCTCGACCGCCAGGCTGCCGTCGTCGCCGTACAGGGCCCGGTGCACGGCCGTGGACCACGTCGCCGCCGCCCCCCACCTGATCAGGTCGTCCCCGAGCACGACCACGGTCGGGACTTCGTGGCCGAGCCGGCCGTCGAGCACGACGAGGCGATCGCCGTTGATCGGGGAGTCGACCGGAGCGGTGTCGATCAGGGGCAGCTGGCCGCCGCGCTCGAACAGCAGGACCGCTTCCCATCCGAGCCGGTCGCTCAACCCGGCGGCGAAGGCCCGTTCCGCCGTCATTGCAGTGGCCAGGCCCACCGGGCGGGGATGCTGCGGCCGCTCGGCGTCCTCGGCGTCCGACCACACCGCCTCGGCGGGGATCCAGACGGCCCGGCCGCCGACGTCGTGGGCCGTCACCAGCCGCTCGCCCTCGACCGTCGACCGGTCGAGCAGGGCGCCCAGCGCGACCACCGGGCGCTGGCGCAGGGCGACGACCTCGGTACTGCTCACCACCAGGGACGGGGCGTCCGGCGAAGGCATCGAAACTGCCTCGGCACTGGTGGTGACCTCACGATCGACCCAGTCGACCCAATGGCGTTCAGTCGTCAGCAGCATCGATGGGTCATCGTGGTGGGCGCCAGTAGCATCGGCGTGCAACGCCGTCCGGCGCACGAAGTGGGACGCCGGGGGTACGGCTCTTCAAGCACCATGCTTCCATGACACGCGCTCGCTCGTCCTTCCGTCGTTCCCGGACCTCCGCCTCACGGGGCGGCGGGCCCCGGTTCTTCTAGCCCTCCTGGGCTCGGAGGGCGGGCGCTAGCCGCCCGTAGCCGTCCGGCGGACCAGATCATCACGGCGGCGCGTCACCGACGCAGGGAGCGCCCCGCCGATCTCGCGCGCCACCTCGGCGGCGTCGTCGAGCACGGCGATCGCCGCGGCCACCCGGTGCTGCAGCGTGAGCAGCTCGGCGAGCCGCACGTAGCGGGAATCGGTGTAGCGGTCGAGCCGTAAGGCGCGCTCCGCGAATGCCTGCGCAGCCGGCAGGTCTCCGGCGTCCTCGGCCTGCACCGAGAGCAGGTCGAGCAGACCGATCATCCGCTGCTCGGCCGACCGCCGGGCGGTGATCGCCCACTCCTCGTACTCGAACCCGGCGAACACCGCGCCGTCACCGGCCCGGACCGCCTCCGTCGCCAACCGGCCGGCGAGCTCGGGATCGGCGCGGGTCGAGGACAGGGCGTCGAGGGCCAGCCGTTCGAACTCGATCAGGTCGCACGGCAGGTCGTCGGCCAGCCGGACTCCCGACCCGGACCGGACGACGATGTCGCCCACCGCCCGCCGGAGGCGCAGCAGCACGTTGCGCAGCCGCGCCCGGCTGACGTCCACGTCCTCGCCGGGCCAGATCGCTTCGCTGAGCTGATCGAACGTGGCCGAGCCGCCGTTGGCCACCACGACCCCGACGACGCGCTGGGGGTTCCCCGGCGGGACGTGGCTCACCGCATCGCCGTCCTCGACCAGCATCGCACCGCCGATGACGCGCAGCCGGCGGGTGCCGCGCGCCCGGGGTGGGTACGCGCTCCCTGGCGCGTCGGCGGGGACCGGTTGCGGCGCCCGCTGGAGCAGCGCCTGCAGCTCGCTGTGGGCTCGTCCTTCACCGAGTGCCGCGGCGCTGCTGAAGCCGAGGGCCACCAGTTCGCGCTCGGAATCGGCGAGCAGCCGCCGGGCGGTGTCGAGATCGCCCTGGCGGGCGACGGCGTGCGCCGCCACCAGCTGCACCCGCCACCACTCCGACGGTGGGGTCGACCGGAGCTGAGCGTCGATGTCCCCGACCCGGCCCAGCCGAGCGTCGAGGATGAACTTCGTCGTCTCCAGCTGGTCGGGGAAGACCGAGCGGCGCTCGAGCGCACGGTCGAGGTACCTCGTCGCGAGATCGAGCTCGCCCAAGGCGCCGAGGGCGGTGGCGGTGTCGCACAGGAAGAGCACGCCGAGGACGTCGTCGGCGTCGGTGAGGGCGGTGTTCTCGGCGGTGGCCACCCAGCGGAGGGTGTTGTCGACGTCGCCGCGTCGCGCCGCGACGAGCGCCCGTCCCCACGCCGCGGCGGCGATCAGCCGCGGGTTGTCGTGCACGTAGCCGACGTCGGCGACGCGCACGAACCGGGCGTCGGCACTCTCGAGCCGGTTGGCGTTGTACAGCACGAACCCCTCGCTGAGGACGGTCCAGGACCGTTCGGCGTCGGACATGTCCGAGGTGGCGAGCAGCTGGCCGAGCTGGGCGAGCGCCTCGTCGTGCCGTCCGAGCTGGACGAGCACCCCCATCGCCAGGTCGCGACGGCAGGCCCGTGCTCGGGCGAACTCGCCACATCCTTCCCACGCTGCCGCGGCGACCCGGTAGCACTCGGCGGCGCGCTGCAGGTCGGATCGTGCATTCGATGTCGCGGCGCATTCGGCGAGGACCTCGTAGGCCCGGGCGTAGGTGTGCTCCTCGCCGGCGCCGAGATCGACGAGCGCCTGCTCGGCGGCCCGCACCGCTTCCTCGCGGCGTCCCTCGGCGAGGCGGGCCCGGGCGGCCTCGACACCGGCGCGACGACGAATGTGAGGCTCGCTGGCCGCGGCCCGGGTGACCGCCCGGTCGATGTCGACGACGGCGTCGTCGACGCGACCGATCGACCGGGTGGCGGCGGCGCGCAACAGGAGCAACGCCGGCTCCTGCTCGGTCACCGTGCCGAGGCGGGCGAGCAACCCGAGGAGCAGTCGCGGCTCGACCGTGTCGGTGACCGACTCGCTGAGGTCCATCACCATGCGGGCGGCGTCGGCGTGGGCACCGGCGTCGAGCAGCAGGCCGATCGCCTCGATCGGCCGGTCGCGCTCGACGAGCTCGGCGGCGAGGTGGGCGGCGGCCATCGGCTCGACCGGGGCCGACCGGAACGACGCCGCGGCGGCGAGGTCGAGGCCCCCGGTGAGGAGCCGGCGCAACGGCACCCCGGCGGTCAGAGCCCGTTCGACGAACCCCGGTCCGGCGAGCCGGTCGAGCAGCCGCCGGTCGATGCCGGGCGCCCGCGCCAGCAGGCCGATGACCGCGTTCTCACGCGGTCCGAGCTGCTGCATCGCCGCCGAGTTGGCCGCGCGCACCATGCGCGAGGCCAGCGCGATGGGGTCGGCGCCCGGTTCCCGCGTCGCCTGGTCGAGGGCGGTGGCGATCACGCGGACGCACCCGTCCGCCGCCTCGACCACGCGGTTGGCGATCGTCGCCGAGCGGTCCGGGACGAAGTCGATGATCTCGGGCGTAGTGATCGCCAAGGCGGTGGCGTCGATGATCAGGCCGTCGACGAGCTGGGTCACCTCGTGTACGCCGTCGGGCAGGATCCGGCCGGCGACGATCAGTCGCAGGTCGTCGGTGTCCTCGATCCGATCAACCAGGCGAGCCACCGAATCGGCGTCGAGCAGGTGGGCGTCGTCGATGACGACCCGCCCACCCGGATCGGGCCAGTCGTCGTCGGCGAGCGGACCGAGCTCGCCGCGGAGGCGCAACCCACCCGGTGACGCGGCCTTCCGGATCAACCACGACTTGCCGTAGCCAGTCGGCGCCTCGAGCAGGACCACCCGAGGAGCGTGGGCGCCGGCGAGCCGACCGAGCAGAGCGGTGCGGGGAAGGCGCATGAGCGGTTGGGTGAGCCTATCGAGCGGCGTGCGGAGCACTCCGGTGTTACCGGCGCGCCCCGTCGGCCCGTCCGCCACCGCCTCGCCCATCCGACCCCCTCTGGCTTGCCGCCCGCGCTGGAAAGCCTGCTGGCGATGGCCGCGCGTGTCAAGCGTCACGGTGCGAGACGCCCGAATACGTACATCGTCGGATGCGGTGAGGTGCCTTAGAGGCGCAGCATTCGAACTGGCCCGACGCCCCCAGAGGAGCCCCCCAATGTTCCACCCCGACCTCACCTACGACATCGTCCGCATGCGCCAGGAAGAGCTCGTCGCCGCGGCCAGCGGTCATCGGGGCATGGGGGCGAGGCCACGGCGCTCCTGGGCTCGTTGGTTCCACCGGAGCGCCGAGCCCGTCACGGATACGGCACCACTGCCGGAATCTCCCTCCCGCCACCTTCACGCCGTGTCTCCTCCCCGGCACGCGCGCACACCCACCGGTCACGACGACTCGCGCGTTGCCTGACCCGATGGGCGCCGCACTCTCGTCCACTCCGCCGGGGTGGACGAGAGGCGGCGGTAGCGTCGAACTCATGCTGAGCGGCCGGGCCGGGATGAGTCCCGTCATGGTCGGACGGGCGAGACCCTTCGCCCACTTGGCGGGGATCGTCGAGGCGGCCGAGGTGATGACCGGCGACCAACCCTCGGTGGCCCTGGTATCCGGAGAAGGGGGGATCGGCAAGACGCGCCTCGTCGGAGAGTTGCTCGCCACCCTGCCGGACACGACCACCACGCTCGTCGCCACGGCCCAGCCGGGTTCCCTCGGTCGGCCCGGGGACGCGGTGGCGGGTCTCGTCGGCGACAACGGAGCGACGACCGGAGATCCGGCCGCCGACGCGTTCGACCTGGTCGCGGCGGCGCTGGCGCGCGGTCCGGCCGTACTCGTCGTCGAGGACCTCCACTGGATCGACGCCGCCAGCGCCAACGCCGTCGACCGGATCGCCCAGCAGCGCTGGCCCCGGCTCGTCGTGATCGGCACCTACCGGCCCGGCGAGCTGTCCCGCGGCCAGCCCGGCGGTGAGCTGGTGCTGCGGCTGGAGCGCCGGCACGCGGTGGAACAGGTTCGCCTCGACCGGCTGGACCGAACCGAGGTCGCCGCCCTCGTGGCCGCGATCCGCGGCGACCAGCCGCCGTCGGCGGTCGTCGAGGCGCTCTACCGCCGCAGCGGTGGCGTTCCGTTCGTGGTCGAGGAGCTGATCCGCTGCTGCGGACCGATGTCCGGGGCGGGAGACCTCCTCACGGCTGAGCTGCCGTGGTCGCTGGACGAGGCCGTGCAGCACCAGGTCGCCGGGCTCGACGTCGCCGAGCGCCAGGTCGTCGAGGCGCTCGCGGTGTACGGGCGCTCGGCGCCGTTCGACGCCCTCGTCCACGTCACCGGCGCCGACGACGACACCGTGCTCGCCGCGCTCCGGTCGCTGTCGGTGTCAGGGGTCGTCGTCGAGGTGGCCGACGACAACTTCTGGTTCGCCCACGCCCTGGTCGCCGACGCCATCGAGCACCAGCTGCTCGGCCGCGAAAGGCGGCGGCTGCACGAGCGCAGCTTCGAGTTCGTGCGCACGGCGCCGACGGTCAACCACGCCGCCCTCGCCCACCACGCCTTCGGCGCCGGTCGCTACGACGAGGTGCCGGCGATCGCCCGCAAGGGCGCGCCCAAGTACCTCGCCCAGGGCCACACGTTCCAGGCTCTCCGGCTCGCCGCCGACGCGTTGGGCGAGGCGCCGAGCGATCCCGAGCTGCTGGCGGTCGCCACCGACGCGGCCTGGCGACTGAACTTCCTCGACGAGGCCCTCGGCACGGCGCAGCGTTGGGAGCGGGTCGCGGTCGAGCCGGCCGACCGCATCGAGGCGATGCGGTTCGTGGCCCGCCTGCACAGCGAGCTCGGTGACACGGCCGCGAGCGCCGCCGCCCGCGAGGCCCTGGAGGGCTTCGCCGAGTCGCTCGACGCGCCCGCGCTCCGCGGCCCCGCCCGCGCCGCGCTGGCTCAGGTTCACATGCTCGTCGGCAACTCGTCGGAGGCGATCGCCTGGTCCGAGCTGGCCCAGGCGGACGCCGACGTCGCCGGAGACGGCGGCACGGCGACGCGGGCGCGGGTGGAGGCGGCCAGCGCGATGATCGGCTTTGCCGGGCGGGCCGACGCCACCGCGGCGATGCACGACGCGATCGATCATGCCCGCCGGCTCGGCGACACGGTCTTGCTGTGCCGCGCCCTCAGCAACAGCCTCGAGCTCGTCCCGCCCAGCTCGCTCCAGGGTCGGGCGCTGCGAGCCGAATTGCTCGAGGCCAGCCGGCGGGTCGGGATCGACAAGCTCGGCACGAGCGCCCGTCTGCTGTGGGAGGCGGCCGCCGCCTACAACGAGGGCGACATGGCGGCGATGCGGCGCGCCAACGCCGAAGGGGAGCAGTGGTGGGGACCCCAGGACGACGACAGCTGCTCGGTCGTCGGATGGCAGGCCAACCTCGCCTTCGAGGAGGGCCGGCGCGGCGATGTCCGGAGCCGCGTCGAGCGGCTCAAAGGCTCGTCGGACCATCCGTACAAGGCCTACAACGCGGCGCTGCTCCGGCTCCAACTGGCCGCCGCCGACGACGATCGAGAGGCCGGGTCGAAGGCGTTCGCCGAGCTCGTCGCCAGTCCGGCGGTGCCCGACGTGAACTCGGCGCTCAACTACGTGGTCACGGCGGCCGAAGCCGCCCTCGCCGTCGGCGTCTCCCCCGCTCAGGTGCGGGCCGAGCTGCTCGATGCGTGGATCGGCGACCACCCGTCGGCGTCGGTCTTCCGCGCCCATGTCGAAGGGCTCCTGCTCGCTACCGAGGGCGAGCACGCAGCCGCGGTCGAAGCGCTCGACGCCGTGATCGACGATCCCGAGCAGCTGCTCGCCCGGCCCTTGCTCGGCCTGCTCCGCACCACGCTGGCCGCGTCGCTCGCCGCCACCGGTGACCGGGCGGGCGCCCTCCGGGCCGTGCGCCGCGTGCTCGACGACGACCTCGCCCGCTGGCCTGGGGTGCGGCGTGATCGCGCCCTCGGCCTCGCCCGCCGGCTCGAAGGATCCTCGACGCGGCCCGACGGGGAGCTCACCGGGCGCGAACGGGAGGTGGCGGCGCTGCTCGCCGACGGGCTGACCAACGGCCAGCTGGCCGAGCGGCTGTTCATCTCGCCGAAGACCGCCGCCGTGCACGTGTCGAACATCCTCGCCAAGCTTGGCCTGTCGAGCCGCGCCGAGATCGCGGCCTGGGCCGTGCGCCACGGCATCGCCGAGGCCCGCGCCAGCTGAATCCCCAGTTTGTGTCACCGCATCCGCGTTCGATGACGTATGCGGTGACAGAGAGCACTGACCGCTAGCGTCTGGCGCCGTGGGTCAGCCGGTGGCGGTCACGGAGAAGCCGAGCTCGTCGCCGGGCATCGTGCGGTTCGAGCTGAACCGGGCGCTCACCGGGATGGGCCACGAGCACTTCGCGTCGGTCGCCGAGGCGTTCGGGCCCCGGCCGGCGGCCGAGCTCGCCCGCCGACTGTTCGCCACCGGGCAGGTCGCCGGGGTGCACGTGTACTCGAACATCGTCACCGTCGACCTCGGTTCGGGCCAGACGGCGAACGGACTCGCCGACGTGGTCCGCAACCTCTACCAGTACTGGAAGCCGGGCATGGAGCCACCCGTCTTCGAGGACACCGAGCCGGCCGCGGAAGAGAGCTCGGCCGCGCCGGCGGCCGGTGGTGACAGCGCCAGCGATGCCGCCCTCTCCGAGGCGGCGAAGCGGGTTCCGGCCCATCTGCTCGAGCGCAGCCGGGCCGCCCGGGAGCGCTGGAAGGCCAAACAGGCCAGCTGAACAGTTCCGAACTCGCGTTTGCTCTAACGAACGTGGGTTCGTAAACTTCAGCCGGTGATCGAGCCTGCCGTTACTGCCGCGGTTGCTCCGACGACGCTCGCCCACCAACGCACCCTGCCCGTCGTCGAACCGCTGGCGTCGCTGCTGCCCGCCGGGTCACTCGTGCGGGGGCAGGCGGTGGCGTGCCGCGGCGTCGCCGCCCCGTCCCTCGCCCTCGCCCTGGCCGTCGAGGCGACCGCCGCCGGCGCCTGGCTGGCCGTCGTCGGCATGCCGTGGCTCGGCGTCGAGGCGGCAGCCGAGCTCGGCATCCCGCTCGAACGGCTAGTGCGGGTCGACCCGGGCGACAGTGACTGGGCCGACATCACCGCGGCCGTGCTCGACGGCTTCGAGATGGTGATCACCCCGGTCCCGCGGCGCCTTCGAGCCGCTCCCTTGCGCCGCGTGCAGGCGCGAGTCAAGGCGCGGGAGGCCGTGCTCGTGGCGGTGGGAGATCCGAGCCCGCTGGTGGCGGACGTCGTGGTCGAGTCGTCAACCCAGAGGTGGGAGGGCATCGAGCATGGATGGGGGCACTTGTGCGGTCGGCGGGTCACCGTCGAGGTCTCCGGCCGCCGCGTTCCTCGCCCTCGCCGGGCTGACCTGTGGCTCCCGGCTCCAGAGGGCGGCGTTGTCGCAGTCGAGGAACCCGCAGCCGTGCTGCGTTCGGTGGGGTGACGAATGGCGCGGATGGTCACCGTGTGGTGTCCCGACTGGCCGGTTACGGCAGCGGAGGTGGCACCCGAAGTGCCGGCCGCCGTCATCCAGGCCAACCGCGTCGTGGCCCGGTCGCCGGTGGCCGCCGCCGAGGGAGTGCACATCGGCCAGCGCCGGCGCATCGCCCAGCAGCGCTGTCCCAACCTGGTGCTGCTCGACCACGATCCCGACCGTGACGCCCGAGCGTTCGAGCCGGTGGTGCGCGCCGTCAGCCGCTTCGCCCCCCGCCTCGAGGTGGTCGAACCGGGATGGGTGTGTCTCGCCGCCCGGGGTCCGTCGCGCTACTTCGGCGGCGACGAGCGGCTGGCCGAGCAGCTCCGGGCGATGACCAACGCGCGGGTCGGCATCGCTGACGGGAGGTTCGCCTCGGCCGTGGCGGCGCGCCGGGCGGCGCACCATCCGGTCGTCGTGGCGCCCGATGGCTCGGCCGACTACCTCGCCCCGCTGCCCGTCGCCTGGCTGGCTGAACTGGGTGAGGTCGACGCCGAGCTGGTCGGACTGTTCGCCCGACTCGGGCTGGCCCGCCTCGGTGACCTCGCCGCGGTGGCGGCGAGCGACGTCCTGGGCCGCTTCGGGCCGCTCGGCCGGCACGCCCACCAGCTGGCGAGCGGGTCCGACGGCCGCCCGGCCGACGCCGCCGATCCGCCCGCCGAGCGCGGCATCGAGCAGTGCTTCGACGATCCGGTCACCCAGCTCGACCCGCTCGTGTTCGTCGGCAAGCAGCTCGCTGACGAGCTCGTCGCCGGCCTCACCGCCGAGGGCCGCGTGTGCACCCGGCTGGTCGTCACCGCCGAGACCGAGCACGGCGAACGGTGCGAACGGGCCTGGTACCGCGCCGCCGGGATGTCAGCACCGGCGATGGTCGAGCGGGTGCGCTGGCAACTCGACGGTTGGGCGAGTCAACCTGGCGGGCTGACCGGTGGCGTCGTCCTCTTGCGGCTGGTCCCGGACGAGGTCCGCGGCGACGACGGCGACCAGCTGGGCCTGTGGGGTGGGCGCTCGGCGGCCGACGAGCGGGCGGCGCGCGCCGTCACCCGCCTGACCGGGCTCGTCGGCGACCGGGCCGTCCTGGTGCCGGCGTGGCAGGGCGGACGTCTGCCGGGCGACCGGTACGGCTGGGTTCCGGCCGCCACCACCGACCTCGCCGATCCCGACGACACCGCCGAGCGATTGCGGCCGCGCCTCGACGACGGTCCGTGGCCGGGGGTTCTGCCGGCGCCGTCGCCGGCCGTCGTGCTCCCCGAGGCCCGACCCGCCGAACTGGCCGATGCCGCCGGCCGTTCGGTCCGGGTGAGCGGTCGGGGCGAGCTCAGTGCCCCACCGGCCACGTTGGCGATCGACGGGCGCGACCCCCGGCCGATCGCCGCCTGGGCGGGTCCGTGGCCGCTCGACGAGCGCTGGTGGGAGGCCCGGCAGCACCGCCGCCTGGCCCGGCTGCAGGTGGTCACCGATGACGGGACGGCCCATCTGGTGATGGCCGAGCACCACCGCTGGTGGGTCGCCGCCTCCTACGCCTGACTTCCGAGAAGGGCGGACGGGAGTAGTAGAACAATGGCGGAGGTGGTCACCATGGATGCTCGCCAGATTCTTGTTGTCGCCAACCAGACGGCGTGTGGGGACGAGCTATTGGAGCTGATCAAGACGCGGATGAGCACCGGACCGTGCCACCTCACGTTGCTCGTGCCGGCGACTCACCCGCACGAGCACGCCACGTGGACCGAGGGCGAGGCGCGGGCGATCGCGCGCCGGCGGATGGACGAGGCACTCGCCCGGTTCCGAGCCGAGGGCGCGGACGCCGGGGGGATCGTCGGTGACGAACACCCGATGCGGGCGATCGACGACGCGATGATCGACAAGACCTACGACGAGATCATCCTGTCGACGCTGCCGTCGGGGGTGTCCCGCTGGCTCAAGCTCGACCTCCCGCACCGCATCGAGCAGCACTATGACGTGCCGCTCACCACGCTGATCAGCCAGAAACAGCCAACCGCCTAGTCACGTCAGCGGAGATTCTCGACCAAGGCGGGAAACACCTTGGCGACCTTGGCGGTGAGGTACGCGCCGTACGTGCCTTCCCACGCCCGGACGCTGGTGCCGTCCCAGCGCCCCGTCGCGTCGTCGGCCGGCGCGCTGCCGGCGAGCGGCATCGGCTCGCACACCGCGTCCCACGACGGATCGATGAAGCACGGGAACGAGAGGCGGGTCCGGTCGGTCCGGTTGACGACCCGGTGGGGCGTCGATCGGTAGCGGCCCTCGGTCATCCGGTCGAGCATGTCGCCGAGGTTGACCACGAACACGTCCGGGTCCGACGGCACGTCGATCCAACCTTCGGGCCCGCGGACCTGGAGACCGTCGTTGTCGTCGGTGGCGAGGATCGTCAACAGCCCGTAGTCGGTGTGCTCGGCCACGCCCCAGCCGTCGTGCCCCGGTGGGTAGCGGAAGATCCGGAACAGCACCGTCGGCTCGGCGGTGACATGGCGCTCGAACCAGTCGGCGGGCAGCGTGAGGCCGAGCGCGATGGCTCGCAGCAGCACGACACCGAGCGCGGTCATCGCGTCGATCCACGCCAGCACCGCCGGGCCGAGGCCGGCGGGCGTGGCCGGGAAGAGGTTGGCGCCGTGCAGGGGGCGGCCCGCGGTGACCGCAGGGTGATCGGGATCGAGCTCGGTTCCGAAGTAGATGCCCTCCTTGTGGTCCGGGCGTCCCGACGTCAGCTCACCGTCGAGCGGGAACCAACCCCGCCACGCCGCGCCGCCGCGGGCCATCTCGATCTGGGCCTTGACCTCTTCGGGCAGGGCGAAGAACTCGCGGGCGAGCCGATCGAGGTTGGCGAGCTGGCCGGCGGGGATCCCATGCCCGACGATGCGGAAGAACCCGAACTGCCGGCACGCATCGTCGATCTGCCGGGCGACCGGTCGATGGTCGGCGCCGGCATCGAGCAGCGGCGTGACGTCGATCAACGGCAGGGCGGCCACCGCCAGATGGTACGTGGTGCCCCCGCTTGGCTACCGTGCGCCACGATGTCGCCCGGGCTCGCCCAAGTGCTCACCGAGGTCAGCGCGCGAACACCAGTGGACGAGCGCGAGCGCGTGTCCATCGAGCGCTTCCTCGGCGAGATCGACGGGCTGGCCGAGCCGTTCTCCGAACACGCCGACCCGATCCACGTGACCGCCTCGGCACTCGTCGTCGGTCCTCGTGGCGTTGTGCTGCACCGCCACCGGGTCCTGGGCATCTGGGTCCAGCCGGGCGGCCACATCGATCCGGGCGAGACGCCGTGGGACGCGGCGGTCCGAGAGACGACGGAGGAGACAGGGCTCGCCGTGTCCCATCCCGGCGGCGTACCGGCGTTGGCCCACGTCGACGTGCACCCCGGACCACGTGGGCACACCCACCTCGACCTGCGCTATCTGCTCGACGGCGGGGACGCCGATCCGCAGCCGCCGCCGGAGGAGAGCCAGGACGTCGGCTGGTTCTCGTGGGAGGAGGCACTCGCCATCGCCGAGCCGTACATGCAGGGCATCCTGCGGACGCTCGCGGCCGCCGCGCCGCGTTAGTTTGCCCCTATCGCCATGGACGTGATCAGCCTGCACGGTCGTTGTGTGGCGGAGTTCGTCGCCCGGGTGTCGGCGGTGCCCGCCGACCGGTGGGACGCTCCGACCCCGTGCGCGGAGTGGAACGCCCGCCAGCTCGTCAACCACGTCGTCGGCGAAGACCGCTGGACCGTGCCGCTGCTCGAGGGGGCGACGATCGCCGACGTCGGCTCCGAGTTCGACGGTGACCTGCTCGGGCACGACCCTGCCGCCTCGACCCGCCGGGCGGCCGACGAGGCGGTGGCGATGGTGGCCGAGGTGCTCCCGGCTGGTGGCCAGGTCCACCTTTCCTACGGCGATGAGGACATCGCCGAGTACGTCCGCCAACTGGCCGCCGACCACCTGATCCACGCCTGGGACCTGGCGGCAGCTACCGGCGGTGAGACCGACCTGGACGCCGAACTGGTCGCCGCGGTGGCGGAGTGGTTCGACGAGCGGGAATCCCTGTACCGCTCCGCGGGAGCGATCGGGCCGCGCGTCGAGGGAGCCTTCGACGACCCGCGCGCCACCCTGTTGGCGGCGTTTGGGCGGGACCCCGGGTGGACGCCATCCGCGTGATCTGACGAACTTGCGTTCGGCGCACAATCGTTCGATACTGGGGCGATGGGTTTCAACAACCCGTCGTGGACGTGGAAGGAGCTCGAGGCCGCCCTCACCGGCAGACGAGCCGAAGGCGAGCAATCGAAACGTCGCGACGGGCGGGCTCCCGGGAGCCCGTCGTGGAACGCCGGTGGTGACGGGCCGGCGTGGAGCCGGCGGCGGCAACCGTTCGAGGCCGACGGCATCCAGCGGCGCGATGGCGAGGTGCCGTACGCCGAGCTTCATTGCCACTCCAACTTCTCGTTCCTCGACGGGGCATCCCACCCCGAGGAGCTGGCCACCGAAGCGGCCCGGCTCGGCCTGGACGCGCTGGCGCTCACCGACCACGACGGCTTCTACGGAGTCGTCCGCTTCGCCGAGGCGGCCCGCGCCGTCGGGATGCCGACCGTGTTCGGCACCGAGATCACCCTGACCTCCGGGCTGGCGCCGGATCAGCAGGTCGTGCTGATCGAGGAGGAGACGCGCACCCAGGTCGCCACCGGGCGGGTTCCCGACTCGCACGCCCCGGATCCCCAGGGCGAGCATCTGGTGCTGCTGGCCGACGGTCCGGAGGGCTACGCCCGCCTCGCCCGCACGCTGAGCCTCGGCCACCTGGCCGGCGAGAAAGGGGCGCCCCAGTTCACGCTGGCCGACGTCGCCCGCCACACCGCCGGCCACGTCTGGGCGCTCACCGGGTGCCGCAAGGGGGCGGTGCCGGCCGCGCTGCTGGCCGACGGTCCGGCCGCGGCGCGGCGCGAGCTGCGCCGGCTCGTCGAGCTGTTCGGGCGCGATCGGGTGCTGGTGGAGGTGTGGGATCACGGCGACCCGCTCGACTCCGCCCGCAACGACGCCCTCGCCGAGCTCGCCGCCCGCGACGACGTGGGGTGCGTCGCTACGAGCAATGC
The DNA here is from genome assembly GCA_046723555.1 of Actinomycetota bacterium. Classification (GTDB taxonomy): domain Bacteria; phylum Actinomycetota; class Acidimicrobiia; order Acidimicrobiales; family Ilumatobacteraceae; genus JALZMG01. The sequence continues at coordinate 23,793 of JBKOUV010000001.1, forward strand.
CCACTACGCCACGCCGGCCCAGCGTCGGCTGGCCACCGCGCTGGCCGCGGTCCGGGCGCGGCGCAGCCTCGCCGAGCTCGACCCGTGGCTCCCGGCCGCCGCCGGCGCCCACCTGCGCTCGGGGGCCGAGCAAGCGCGCCGCTTCTGCCGCTATCCAGGGGTCGTCGAGCTGGCCGGGGAGATCGGGCGGGCATCGGCGTTCGACCTGTCGCTCGTCGCCCCTTCGCTGCCGCCGTTCCCCTGCCCCGACGGGCTGACCGAGATGCAGTACCTCCGCCGTGTCGTCGAGGACGGGGCTCGCCGCCGCTACGGCGAGCGGTCGGCGGATTCGCCCGCCTCCGTGGCGAACGGAATGACGGCGTGGCAGACGATCGACCGCGAGCTGGCGATCATCGAGCAGCTCGGTTTCCCGGGCTACTTCCTCGTCGTGTGGGACCTCGTCGAGTTCTGCCGGAAGTCGAACATCCTCTGCCAGGGCCGGGGGTCGGCGGCCAACTCGGCGGTGTGCTACGCCCTCGGCGTCACCGCCGCCGACGCGGTGTCGCTGGGGTTGCTGTTCGAGCGCTTCCTGTCGCCCGAACGCGACGGCCCGCCCGACATCGACATCGACATCGAGAGCGACCGGCGGGAGGAGGTCATCCAGTACGTCTACGACAAGCACGGTCGCCACCACACGGCCCAAGTGGCCAACGTCATCACCTACCGGGCCCGGTCGGCGGTGCGCGACATGGCCAAGGCGCTCGGCCACGCTCCCGGCCAGCAGGACGCCTGGTCCAAGCGCATCGACGGGTGGGGGAACGTGGCGGCCACGGCTCGGCAGCCCGATCACGGGATTCCACCGGGCGTGTTGGAGCTGGCGACGCAGGTCGAGGACGCCCCGCGCCACCTCGGCATCCACTCCGGCGGGATGGTGATCTGCGATCGCCCGGTGATCGAGGTGTGCCCGGTCGAGTGGGGGCGGATGAAGGACCGCTCGGTACTGCAGTGGGACAAGGACGACTGCGCCGCGGCGGGGTTGGTGAAGTTCGACCTGCTCGGGCTGGGGATGCTGTCGGCGTTGCACTACGCCATCGACCTGATCCGCGAGCACCGCGGCTACGAGGTCGACCTGGCGACGATCCCCCAGGAGCCCGAGGTGTACGAGATGCTCTGCCGGGCGGACACCGTCGGCGTGTTCCAGATCGAGTCGCGGGCGCAGATGGCCACCCTGCCCCGGCTGCGGCCGCGCACGTTCTACGACCTCGTCGTCGAAGTCGCCCTGATCCGGCCCGGCCCGATCCAGGGCGGCTCGGTGCACCCGTACATCCGCCGGCGCAACGGGCAGGAGGACGTCACCTACCTCCATCCGCTGCTGGAGAAGTCGTTGCACAAGACGCTCGGGGTGCCGCTGTTCCAGGAGCAGCTGATGCAGATGGCGATCGACGTCGCCGGGTTCACTCCGGCCGAGTCCGACGAGCTGCGCCAGGCGATGGGGGCGAAGCGTTCGGCGACGCGGATGGAGCGGCTGCGCGACCGGCTCTACGCCGGGATGGCCGAGCGGGGGATCACCGGCGAGATCGCCGACGAGCTGTACGTGAAGATGAAGTCGTTCGCCAACTACGGCTTTCCCGAGTCGCACTCGGTGTCGTTCGCCTACCTCGTCTACTCCTCGTCGTGGATCAAGTACCACGAGCCGGCGGCGTTCTGCGCGGCGTTGCTCAACGCCCAGCCGATGGGGTTCTGGAGCCCGCACACGCTCGTCCAGGACGCCCGCCGCCACGGGGTCGTCGTCCGTACCCCCGATCTCAACGCCTCACTGGCCGCCGCGACGCTCGAGCCGTGCGACGGGTCGGTCGGCGGCGTCGCCGTGCGGTTGGGGATCGGGTCGGTGCGCGGGATCGGCGAGGAGCTCGCCAAGCAGATCGAGGCCGGGAGGCCCTACTCGTCGCCCGAGGACCTCGTGCGGCGGGTGCCGGGGTTGAACCTGGCCCAGCTCGAGGCGATGGCGACCGCCGGGGTGTTCGGTGAGTGCTTCGGGCTGGAGCGGCGGGAGGCGCTGTGGGCGGTCGGCGCGGTGGTCCAGTCGCGTCCCGACCGGCTGGCCGGTGTGGTCACCGGCGCCGACGCCCCGCGCCTGCCGGGGATGTCGTCGGTGGAGGAGGCGGTGGCCGACCTGTGGGCCACCGGCGTCTCACCCGACGGCCACCCGACCCGGTTCCTGCGCGAGCAGCTCGACGGGCTCGGGGTCGTCACGGCGGCCGGGCTGTGGGACGTCGAACCGGGGACGCGGGTGACGGTCGCCGGCGTCGTCACCCACCGTCAACGGCCGATGACCGCCCAGGGCACGACGTTCCTCAACCTCGAGGACGAGACCGGGCTGATCAACGTGGTGGTGTCGAAGGGCTGCTGGGCCCGCTTCCGCCGAGTGGCCCGGGAGGCGCCGGCGATGACGATCCGCGGCCGCCTCGAGCGGGCCGAGGGCGTGATCAATTTGGTGGCGGAACATCTCAGCCCGCTCGGGTTGCCCGGGAGCACGTTCCACATCAGTCGCGACTTCCACTGAGGCGGCACCCGAGGGTTTCGTGAAGGACAGGGTCGCACGAAACCCTCGGTTGACGGGAAACCCTCGGATGAAGGTGTCAGGCGACGCTGCGGTGCATCGACCGCAGGCGACGGATGCGCTCCTCGGTCGACGGGTGGGTCGAGAAGAGGCGGGCCATGTCCGGGCCGCCCCGGCGACGCTGGCCGCCGTCGGAGAGGGGGTTGTGGATCCAGGCGTACGCCTGTTGCGGGGCCGGCTGTTGCATCGGCCGCTGCTTGGCGGTCACCTCGATGCGCTCGAGCGCGCGGGCGAGCGGCTCGCCGGTGCCGAGCAGGTCGGCCGCGCCGCGGTCGGCGTCGAACTCGCGCGACCGGCTCAACGCCATCTGCATCAGCCCGGCGGCGATGGGGGCGAGCAGCGCGACGAGCAGCGCGCCGAACGCGTTGCCGCCGTCCCGGTCGTCGCGCCCGCCGAAGATCGCCGAGAACATCGCCATCTGGGCGACGAAGCTGATCCCCGTTGCGATCGCCGCGGCGACCGAGCCGATGAGGATGTCGCGGTGCCGGACGTGCATCATCTCGTGCGCCAGCACGCCCTCGATCTCGTCGCGGGGCAGTGTCTGCCACAGCCCCTGGGTCACGCACACGACAGCGTGCTGCGGGTTGCGCCCGGTCGCGAATGCGTTCGGCGAGGCGTCGGGGGAGATCGCCACGGTGGGCATCGGCAGGTTGGCCCGGGAGGCGAGCCCGGCGACCATCTGGTAGAGCTCGGGCGCCTCGGCGGCGGTGACGACACGCGCCCGCGCCGCGCGCAGGGCGAGCTTGTCGCTCTGCCAGTAGGAGAAGCCGACGATGCCGAGGCCGATGAGCAGGCCGATGAGCAGACCGGTCGAGCCACCCAGCAAGCCGCCGATGGCGACGGCCAGGCCACCGAGGCCGGCCAAGAGAATGGTGGTCTTGAGCGTGTTCCTGAACATTGTGGAATGCAATGTAGGGCAGGCAGGTAAGAATCGTGAGCCGCTGACGGCGTCGCGATCACCGGCCGCCTGTTCCACTTTGGAATACTTCGGGCGTGGCTGACCGTCGCCAGCATCGGACCTGGGGTGCGACGGCGCACGCCGCGCTGGTCCTCCTCGCCTTCGGTCCGGCGTCCGGCTACGAGCTCAAACAGCGGGCCGACAACACCCTGCGCTTCTTCTTCGCCTCACCGGCGATGAGCCAGATCTACGCCGAGCTCGACCGGCTCACCAACGCCGGGCTGGTCGCCGACCATCGGGAGCGACGAGCCGGTGAGCGCGAGACCCGGGTGTTCAGCCTGACCCCGGACGGCCGGGCGGAACTGGGCCGCTGGCTCGCCGCCGACCCCGTGCCATCGACGGTGTTCAAGAGTCATCTCGCCCTGCGGCTCGTGGTCGGCTACCTCGCCGATCCGGCCCGGATGCGATCCGACATCGCGACCGAGCGCGGGCGCGTCCGCGCCGAGACCGAGGCGCTGGAGAAGGTCGCCGCCACGCTCGACCCGACCGATCCCGAGCGCGGCTGGGCCCGCCTGGTGGCCGACTGGGGTTTGCGCTACTTCGCCGACACCGTCGCCCAGCTCGACGACCTCGCCGCCCGGCTCGATCGGCTGGTCGCCGAGTCGGGTAACTAGGTGGGGATGGCGAGATCGTCGATCACCTCAGCACCGGGTACCGCGAGCAGCATCGCCGGCGGCCCGACGACCTTGCAGGCGCGGCTGCCGCCCCCGACTACGATGCTCGGGCGGTCCATCACCCGGGAGTCGATCCACAGCGGGAGGCCGTCGGGGAGGGCGAACGGGGTCACGCCCCCGATCTCCATGCCGGTCAGCTCCCGCGTGGCGTCGGGGGGTGCGAACGACGCCTTACGCGTGCCGAGCCGCTTCCGGACCGCCTTGTTGACGTCGAGGCGGGTCGTCGCCAGGACGACGCCGACGGCGTACACGGGCGGCTCGGACTTGCCGATCACGAGGATCGCGTTCGCCGACTCGTCCATCGAGTAGCCGTAGGCGGCACAGAACTGGGCGGTGTCGGCGAGAGCCGGATCGATGTCGATGACGTCGACACCGTCGAGGTGGGCCACCGCGGCGCGGACGCGGGCTTCGGTCGGGTCCATCGGGCCATGTTGCCGCGCGGCTGGGGCGACCGGCGGCCTCAGCCGGACGTCAGACGCCGACGTCGACCGGGCGGCGCGGCGGCCCGTCGGCGAGCAGGGCGGCCAGTCGGGCGGGCAGCCGTCGGGGCGCGAACCGGACTCCCGCCGCGCTGGCGGCGGCGATCTCCGGCATCGTCCACCACCGCATCTCGTACAACCGCTCGGCCCGCAACTGCTCCCAGGAGAGTTGGGGACGGGGTTCGAACCGGTCCGATCGGACCAGGTAGATCTCGTCGCGCTGGCCGTCCCAGTTCCCGTCGAGGAACGGGATCACGTGGAGCCGGCTCCAGATGTGGGGGCCGATGGTGATCCCGGTGAGCCCGAGCTCCTCGTCGAGCTCCCGCCGGAGGGCGACCTCGTCGTCCTCGTCGGCCTCCTTGCCACCGCCTGGCGTCGCCCACACGGTGACCCGCGGGAACTCGAAGCGGACCAGGAGGACCCGGTCGTCGGGGTCGAGCAGCAACGCCCGCACGGCCGTACGGATCCGCAGCCCGTCGGGAACGACCGCGCTCACGCGTCAGGCGAGTCGGGGAGGCCGTCGTTGAACGCTTGATACATCTCGTAGATCGACTTGCACTTCTCGCACAATGGAAGCTGCTTCGGATCTCTCGACGGCACCCACACGAACCCGCACAACGCCTCGACCGGCGTGCCGTAGATCCGGGCCTCGAGCACCTTGGCCACCGCCGACTCGCCGGGCTCCACCTTCACGATGTGGGCGTTCGCCGGCTCGCCCGGTTCGACGACCTCTTCGACGTCGGGCCGGGTCTCGGCGGGCGTGGTGACCAGATCGGGCACGGGTTCAGTCAATCAGGCAATCGGCGGCCCAAGGTCGAGAGTTCGGCGGTGAGGTTGGCCTGAGCCCGGGACTCCCATCGCCGCCGGCCGGGCTCGGTGACGTACAGCGGCCGGCGGTCGAGCAGCCGGCGCAGCACGTCGGCGCGGCCGCGTCGCCAAGCCTGGTCGTCGAGATGGCCGTACTCGGCGCGCACCCCGGTGACGTAGGCCTGGTACGCCGCCGGGTCGCTCCCCAGCACCGCGAGATCGGCGTCGATCAGGACGGCCCGGTCGGCAGTGCCGTCGGACTCGTGACCCGCGGTAGCCCGGACGAGGTCGCCCACAGCCCGACAGCGTGCGATGTTCCACCCGAGCTCGCCGAGGACGCGCTCGGCCAGCGCCGCGCTCCGTTCCTCGTTGTCGGCGGCCGTCGGATCGTAGACGGCGTCGTGGTAGAACGCCGCGGCGAGGACTGCGCCGAGATCAGCCGGCGGTACGTCGGTGGCGAGCTCGTGGACGTGGCGGACCACCCACGTGACGTGGCGCACTCCGTGGTATCGACGGTGCGGCTCGCGGTGGCGACCGACGACGTCCTCGAACGAGGCCATGCAGCGAGCGTCGCGTCCGATCGACGCCGTCCACGCCGCGCGCAGCTCGATCTCGTCGCTCACCGCGAACAGTGAACCAAACTGGCGTGATGGCCGTGCTCGTCGACGAACCGCGCTGGTGGTGGCGCGGCCGCCGGTGGTGTCACCTGGTGAGCGACACCACACTCGATGAGCTCCACGAGTTCGCCGCCCGCGTCGACATCCCGCGGCACGCCTTCCAGGGCGATCACTACGACGTGCCCGAAGAGCATCGGCCGGGCGTCGTCGCGGCGGGGGCGATCGAGGTCGGCAGCCGTGAGCTCGTGCGCCGGCTGCGGGCCGCCGGGCTGCGCTTGACGCCCGCGGAGCGACGGGCGCGGATCCACTGACGATCACGTCAACCTCCAACGGGGCGGCTCACCGAGAAGATCGCGCGGACACCACGCCGTGGTCGGACCGGTGTCGTCGGCGACGACGAACCACTCGACCAGCTCGACGCCGAGCTCATCGGCGAGGTCACTGGCCTCGAGCCAGCGGTCACCGTCGTCGTCCAACGGACGACCGCCCGGCCGGACCGAGGCCAGCACGAGGGCGCCGTCGCGGCCGGACGTGGCGATGGCGTCCCCGAGCCGCTCGACGACCTCGAGCACGGAGTCGGGCTCGTCGGTGCCGTCGATGACGACGACCGTGCGGCCACGGCGGTCGGCGTCGAGAACGAGGGCGATCGTCTCGGTGGTGAGCGGCAGGTGCATCGCCAGCTTGATCACGGCGAGGGCGGCGGTCGGCGAGTCGATCGGGTCGATACCGGCGCGTGGCGCGCGGTGGACGCCGCAGAACTGGGACACGTGGTCCTCCCAACGGTCTTCCCCGAGGGGGTCGATGCGTAGGGGATGCCGGTTCCGCCGACCTTACGCCGGGGGTGTCACAGCGACCGGGGCCCCGACCGGTCGGGGCGCCGGCAATCGGGTCACGGCGACCGCGAGGGCCGCCGTGCCCGAGATCACCAGGATCGCGGTCGCGATGGACGTACCGCTGGCGACGAGGCCGACGAGAGGGGACGCCCCCAGGAAGCCGAGGCGGGCGCCCGACGAGAACGACGCCATCCCGCTGTGCGACCCGCGCGTGAGCTCGGCGGCCGACCGGAACAGCAGCGGGAACAGCGAGGCCAACCCGACCCCGGCGACGAACAGCCCGCAACCCGCGGCGATCGGGCCGGGCAGGGTCGTCGCCATCACCACCCCGACGGCCGCGAGGGCGGCACCGCCTCGCCGGGTGCGCTCGACGCCCAGCCGGTCCGTCACCCGGTCACCGACCAGCCGGCCGAGCAGCATCCCGCTCGCGGTCGCGACGAACCCCAGCCCGGCCTGCCCACTCGTGATGTCGAACCGGTCGTTCATCAGGAGCGCCGCCCAGTCGTTGGGCGGAAGCTCGGCGAGGGCGATCGCCATGCCGACGAGGAACAGCCGGATGAGGATCGGGCGAGCGGTCGACCCACCGGCCGCTGCGCCCCCGTGGTCGCGGGGCGGTGGCGGACGGCGCCGGTCGGGGAGGAGCCATCGCGCGGCGAGCACGGCGGTCGCGCAGAGGACGGCGCCGGTCACGAGCAGTTGGGTCCGCAGCGAGATGGCGGCCGCGGCGGCGCGGCTGGCGACGATGCCGCCGAGCACCGCGCCGGCGGACCACATCGCGTGGAAGCGGGTGATGATCGACCCGTGGAACCGCCGCTGCAGCTCCACCGCCTGGGCGTTCATCGCCACGTCCGTCAGCCCGTCGAGCGCGCCGAGACCGATCAGCGCGGCGAACAGCAGCGCCGCGCTCGGCGCGACGCCGATCAACGGCAGCCAGAGCGACAACGCCGCCGAGGTGGCGACGGTGACCGTGCGGCTGCCGCGCCGGTCGACCAGCCGCCCACTGACCGCGCTCGAGGCGAGGCCGCCGAGGCCGGCGCCGAGCAAGGTCAACCCGAGGGCGGCGTCGGAGACCCCGAGCTTCGCCTGTAGCTCGGGCAGCCGGGGCGACCACGACGCGAACGTGGCCCCGTTCACCAGGAACACGGTGGCGATCGCGGCGGCCGCGACGCGCGGGCCGACCGGCTTCGAGGCGGCCCTATGGTGGCGGGCCATGGCCGACGTCACGATCTACCACAACCCCCGCTGCACCAAGTCCCGGCAGGCGATGCAGGTCGTCGACGAGCTCGGCGCGGACGTGGACGTCGTGCGTTACCTCGAAACGCCGCCCGACGCGGCGACCCTGCGCGCGATCGTCGACAAGCTCGAGGACGACCCCGCCGATCTGGTCCGCCGCGAGCACTGGTCGGAGCTCGGCGTGACCGCGGACGACCTGTCGACGAGCGACAGAGTCGTCGACGTGCTCGTCAATCACCCGCAGCTGCTCCAACGTCCGCTGCTCGTGACGCCGGACCGGGCGATCATCGGTCGCCCGACCGAGCGGGTCCGCGATCTGCTCGGCGGCTGAGCCCTCACCACCACCGGCGCGTGCGCGGCCCGCGTCCGGCGATCGCCTGCAGCACCAGGAGGAGCAGGATCGCGCCCAGCGCGGCGACGAGCACCGTCCGGATCGAGAACTCGTCGAGTGGTCGGTGGTCGATCGCTTGCATCAACGCCCCACCGACGAGCGCGCCGAGCAGGCCGATGGCGATGGTGTACAGGCAACCGCTGCGCTGATCCTTCACGATCCAGCGGGCCAGCAGTCCGGCGATCAGTCCGGTGGCGGCCCAGGCGATGACGCTGCCCATCGCTCGGCGACGGTACCCGACCCGCCGCCGGGTTTGACGGCGATCAGTCCTCGGGCGGTCGGCGGAGGCGCTTGGTCTCGGCGCGCCGCTTCTTGGCGGTCACCCGTCGCTCGCGGGACGCCGCCGTCGGCTTGGTCGGGCGGCGGGGCGGCGGGGGCGGGGCGATCGCCCGGGCCACGAGCTCGGCCATCCGCTCGCGGGCGATCTCCCGGTTGCGGACCTGCGACCGCCGCTCCGACGCAGTCACCGTCACGACGCCGTCGACGACCTGGCGTCCCAGCCGCCGGCGGGCCCGCGTCCGCTGCGTGTCCGTCAGCGCCGCCGATGCGGCGAGATCCCACGACAGCTCGACCCTCGTGTCGGACGTGTTGACGTGCTGGCCGCCGGCGCCCGACGCTCGCGAGAAGCGCCATGTCAGCTCGCCGGCCGGGATCGTCACCGTCGGGGTGACGACGAGATCCCGCGGGCGGGCCACCGGATTCACGATGGTTCGAACACGAGGATGAACTCGAGCAGCCCGTGGTCGTCCGTGCGGACGGCGCCGATCGACGGGTTCTCGATGCCGTAGTCGGCGAACCGGATCGGGATGTTGCCCAGCACCCCGATGCGGTCCGCGCTGGCCTCCGCGGTCACGTCGAATGTCACCGATCGGGTGACGCCGTGCAGGGTGAGGTCACCCGTCGCCGAGGCCGTGATCTGCTCACCGGCGGCGGGGACGGCGCCGAACTCGATCGGTGCGCCGAGCGTGAAGGTGGCCTCCGGGAACTGGGCGACCTCCATGATGCGGCCGCGGAACTGGCTGTCGCGCCGGCTCTCGTCGCTCGTGATCGAGCCGACGTCGACCGTGAACGACGCGTCGGTGACGGTGGTCCCGTCGATCGTCATCGAGCCGGTGATCTGGTTGCTGCGCCCGGCCGCGGTCGTGTTGAGCCCGAGGAGCACCTCCTCGACGCGGTAGCCGAACTCGGACTCGTCGGTGACGTTCCACGTGCCGTCGACGCTGGGGCCCGAGGGCGGATCCGTACCGTCGGTGGTGGGCGACGTGGCCGCGGCGGCGACCCGCTCGGAGAGCTCGGCCTCGCTCAGCCGGTCCGGCGGGTCGTTGAGGAGCTGGGTGTAGATCAGGATCCCCCCGAACACCAGGGCGACCACGACCGGGATCGCGATGAGTCCGCGCTTGACCCACCGATTCATCCGTTCATTGTGAACGACGGCGGAACCGGTGCGCCGTCAGCCGGAGTCGAACGCGCGCATTGCGGTCGTGTGCTCGCTACAGCGTGAGCGCCAGAACGGTGACAAGCACGCCGATAACCGTGATCACCGCGGCCTGGCTGGCGAACAACCACGTGCCGAACGTGCGCAGCAACTCCGCTCGCTGGCGCTCGAACTTGGCGTCCATCCGCTCCTCGAGCAGTTGGAGGTCGCGCCGGACGTCCTCGATGTCGCGCTTCGTCGCCACGTCTCCCCACCCGACCGGCGGCAACATCCGCATCATCACGGCTCACCGTAACGCGAGGGTGCGGAGGGCAGCCGTTCACCAACGACTCGATGTCGGCCGAGCGGCGAAGCCCTACCTGGCGACGAAGTACTTGGCCTGGGGGTGGTGGCAGATGATGGCCGAGGTGGTCTGCTCGGGCTGGTACTGCCAGCCGGTCTCCTCGCTCACCTCGATGCCGAGGCGGTCGGCGCCGAGGAGGCGGGCGACGGTGGCGTTGTCCTCCAGGTCGGGGCAGGCGGGATAGCCCCACGAGTAGCGGCCGCCCCGGTACTGCTGGCGGAACAACCCCGTCAGCGTCGGGCCGTCCTCGTGGGCGAACCCCCACTCCTCCCGGATCCGGCGGTGCCAGCACTCGGCGAGGGCCTCGGCCATCTCCACCCCGAGCCCGTGCAGCAGCAGGTACCGCTGGTACTCGTTCTCCGCGAACAGCCGGGCGGTCTCCTCGCTGACCGCCGCACCCATCGTGACGATGTGAAACGCGGCGTAGTCCTGGTCACCCGACTCGATCGGCCGGAAAAAATCGGCGATGCACAGGAAGGGCGCCGCCTTCTGCCGGGGGAACCGGAACCGGGCCGCCTCGGCGGACCGGGACTCATCGGCCCACACGACGAGGTCGTTCCCGTCGCCGTTGGCCGGGTAGTAGCCGTACACGACCTGCGGCACCAGGACCCCGGACGCCTTCGCCCCGGCGAGCTGTTCGCGGAACACGGCTCGGACGCGCGCCTTGAACACCTCGTCGGGCTCAGGGACACCGTCGGCGTCGCGCTCGGGGCGGAACTGCCACTGGTTGCGGTACAGCGCGGTCTCGTTGACGTACTCGGCGATCTCGTCGATCCCGATCCCCTTCACCACGCGCGACCCGATGAACGGCGGGGTGAACAAGGCGTTGTCGTGCGCCACATCGGGCGAGCGGCGAGGTACGACGACCGGGGCGGCCGGGGTATCCGCCTGGCGCTCGGGCAGCTCCCGGCCGGTCGGGACCCGGCCGAACTCGGGGTCCCACTCACCGGTGCGCTTCATCGTCATCAACGAGTCGAGGGTGGACAGTCCCTCGAACGCATCGCGCCCGTAGAACAGGCGGCCCGCGTAGATCTCGCGCAGGTCCCGCTCGACGTACCGGCGGGTCAGGGCGGCCCCGCCGAGCAGCACCGGAACCTCGCTCAACCCGAGCGAGTTCAGCTCCTCGAGGTTCTCCCGCATGACCAGCGTCGACTTCACCAGCAGGCCGCTCATGCCGAGGGCGTCGGCCTCGACCTCCTTGACCTTGGCGACCATCTCGCCGATCGGCACCTTGATGCCGAGGTTGTGGACCTCGTAGCCGTTGTTGGTGCAGATGATGTCGACGAGGTTCTTGCCGATGTCGTGGACGTCGCCCTTCACCGTCGCCAGCACGAGCCGGCCCTTGGTCGCGCTGCCGCCGACGCGCTCCATGTGCGGCTCGAGGTAGCCGACCGCCGCTTTCATCGTCTCCGCCGACTGGAGCACGAACGGCAGCTGCATCTGGCCGGAGCCGAACAACTCGCCCACCACTTTCATCCCGCCGAGGAGGACGTCGTTGACGATGTCCAGGGCGCCGAGGCCGCCGGCCATCGCCTCGTCGAGGTCGCCGGTGAGCCCGTCGCGGTCGCCGTCGATGATCCGGTGGTGCAGGCGCTCCTGTACCGGCAGGCCGCTGCGGTCGGGCTTGGCCGCCTTGGTGGTCTGGACGTCCTCGAACACCTCGAGCAGGCGGGTCAGCGGGTCGTAGGTGTCGGTCCGGCGGTCCCACACCAGGTCGAGGCACACGTCGCGCTGGTCGTCGGGCAGCCGGTTGAGGGGGACGATCTTGCCGGCGTGGACGATCGCCGCGTCGAGCCCCGCGTCGACGCACTCGTGGAGGAACACGCTGTTTAGGGCGTGGCGCGCCGCCGGCTTGAGCCCGAAGCTCACGTTCGATACGCCGAGCACCGTGTGCGCCCCCGCGATCTCGGCCTTGATCCGCCGGATCGCCTCGATCGTGTGGATCGCGTCACGGCGGAGGTCGTCGTCGCCCGTGGAGAGCGGGAACGTCAGGGCGTCGAAGATCAGGTCCGACGCGGTGAGCCCGTACCGCTCGACCGCGATCTCGTGGATCCGATGGGCGACCTCCATCTTCCATTCGACGTCGCGGGCCTGGCCGCGCTCGTCGATGAGCAGGCAGATCACCGCCGCCCCGTAGTCGCGGGCGAGGGTGAACACGCGGTCGAGGCGGCTGCCTGGGAGCTCACCGTCCTCGAGGTTGGCCGAGTTGAGGATCGCCCGACCGCCGATGTGCTTCAGCCCGGCTTCCATCACCTGGGGCTCGGTGGAGTCGAGCACGAGCGGCACGCTGGCCTGGGTGGCGAAGCGCTTGGCGACCTCGTCCATGTCGACGGTGCCGTCGCGGCCGACGTAGTCGACGCACACGTCGAGCACGTGGGCGCCTTCCCGCACCTGCTCGTTCGCCATCTTCGTGCAGGTGTCCCAGTCGGCGGCGAGCATCGCCTCGCGGAACGCCTTGGATCCGTTGGCGTTGGTGCGCTCGCCGACGATGAGGAAGCTGAGGTCCTGTTCGATCGGGACCGGGGTGTAGATCGACGCGACGCTCGGCTCGAACGTCGGGGTCCGCGCCGCGGGAGCGAGCGCGCCGACCGCCTCGACAACCTGGCGCAGATGTTCGGGCGTCGTCCCGCAGCAGCCTCCGACGACGGAGACGCCGAGCTCACCCACGTGCCGGCGGTGGAAGTCCGCCAACTGCTCGGGGGTCAGGTCGTAGTGGGTGTGGCCGTCGACGACGCTCGGCAGCCCGGCGTTGGGCATCACGCTGATCGGCAGCGGCGAGTACTGGCTCAGGTACCTGACGTGCTCTTGCATCTCCGCCGGCCCGGTCGCGCAGTTGATCCCCAGGACGTCCGGGCGCAACGCCGCCAGCGAGACGAGCGCCGCGCCGATCTCGCTGCCGACGAGCATGCGCCCGGTCGTCTCGATCGTGACCTGGACCTGCAGCGGAACGTCCCGGCCGAGATCACGCATGGCCCGCCGGCAGCCGATCACTGCGGCCTTCGCCTGGAGGAGATCCATGCAGGTCTCGATGACGAACAGGTCGACCCCTCCCTCGAGGAGGCCGTGGGCCTGCTCGTGGTAGGCATCCCGGAGCTCGGCGAATCCCACGTGTCCGAGGCTGGGCAGCTTCGTGCCCGGGCCGATCGAACCGGCGACGTAGCGGGGCCGGCCGTCGGCGGCGAACCCGCCGGCCACGTCGCGGGCGATCCGGGCGGCGGCGGCGTTGATCTCGTGCGCCCGGTCGGCGACGTCGTACTCGGCGAGCACGGTGGCGAAGGCGCCGAAGGTGGCGGTCTCGACGGCGTCGACACCGACCCGGAAGAACGCGTCGTGCATCCCCGCGATCACGTCCGGCCGGGTGAGGCACAGCATCTCGTTGCAGCCCTCGAGGGAGTGGCCCCCGAAGTCATCCGGGCTCAGCTCGAGCGCCTGGATGTACGTGCCGAACGCGCCGTCGAAGACGACAACCCGCTCGTTCACGGCGTCGAGGTAGTGCTGCTCCGACATCGAGTTGCCGAGGCTACCGTCCGACCAATGGCCGGCCGGAGGAAGATCTACACCAAGACCGGCGATGACGGCACCACCGGTCTGCTGTTCGGCGGCCGGGTGGCGAAGGACTCGGACCTGCCGGTGGCGTACGGGAGCGTCGACGAGGCGCAGGCGGTCCTCGGTCTGGCCCGCGTCCACGCCGTCGGTGACCTGGAGCGTCCGCTCGTCGAGCTGATGCGCGACCTGTGGGTCCTGATGGCGGAGCTGGCGACGGCGCCGGAGAACCGGTCCCGCCTCGAACCGGGCGTGACCGCGGTCTCGGAGGAGATGGTCGAGCGCCTCGAGGCGCGCATCGACGAGCTCGACGAGACGTTCGACCCGCCGGCCGAGTTCGTCGTGCCGGGCGGCAACGTCACCGCGGCGTGGCTCGATCTCGCCCGCACCGTCGTGCGTCGCGCCGAGCGGCTCGCCCTCGCCGCGGCCCCGCCGCCGTCGCTCGTCGTGCCGTATCTGAACCGTCTGTCCGACCTGCTGTGGACGATGGCGAGGCACCAGGACGCCACCGACGGATCGATGCTTCGCGCCCGCGACGCCTGAACCGCGTGTCGCTGGGCAGACTGGCGGCGTGACCACGACGAACGCCCTGACCTCCGCCGCCGCCACCTTCGATCCGACACCGTCGCGCGCCTCCTCGGACGTTTCGATCGGCGCCGCCCGCGGGGTTCCTGGCGACGCCACCGTTGTCGGCGTCCCGGTCGCCCTCAGCGGACCGGTTCCCCGGCGGGTCGGTCTCGACCGGGCGACGCTCGAGGCCTCGGGGTTCCGCGGCAAGGTCGGGGAGACGCTCGTCGTCCCTCGGCGGGACGGCCCGAGCGTGGTCGCGGTCGGTGTCGGTGCTGCCGACGGGCTCGACGCCGCGGCGTTGCGGGACGCCGCCGCCGCCTTCGCCCGGGCCGCCTGCAATCACCGGCACGTCGCGACGACGCTCGCCGACCTCGACGCCATCGGGCCCGACATCGCCGGCCAGGTCGTGGTCGAGGGAATCCTCCTCGCCCGGTACCGCTACAGCACCCTGAAGCGGGAGACGGGGGCGACGCCCCTGGCCGAGATCACGCTCGTCACCGGCGCCGGCCGCGCCCCGGGGGTCGAGCGCGGCGCAGCGCGGGGACGCACCACCGCCCGCGCCGTCGAGCTGGCGCGCGACCTGGCGAACACTCCGCCCGGCCATCTCACCGCGACGAAGATGGCCGACGTCGCGGCGGACGTGGCCCGCGCCAGCCGCCTGGCCGTCGAGGTGTACGGACCCGACGAGCTCGCCGCCATCGGCTGCGGCGGCCTGCTCGGCGTCAACGCCGGCAGCAGCGAACCGGCCCGGTTGGTGAAGCTGACGTACCGGCCCCGCCGGCCGACGGGACGCCTGGCGATGGTCGGCAAGGGCGTGATGTACGACTCCGGCGGGATCAGCCTCAAACCGAGCGATCCGATGCACGCGGCGATGAAGATGGACATGTCCGGGGCCGCCGCGGTGCTGTCGTCGATGTCGGCGCTGGCCGACCTGGGATGCCGGACCGAGGTCATCGGATACCTGCTGTGCACCGACAACATGCCGTCGGGCTCGGCGATGAAGCTGGGCGACGTGCTGACGATCCACGGCGGCACGACGGTCGAGGTCCACAACACCGACGCCGAAGGCCGCTTGCTGCTCGCCGACGGTCTGGCGCTGGCGAACGAGGAACGACCGGACGCGATCGTCGACATCGCCACCCTGACCGGTGCGTGCATGGTCGCCCTCGGGCCGTCGGTGGCCGGCGTGTTCGGCAACGACGAGCAACTGGTCGGCCAGGTCACGGCGGCGTCGGCTGCCACTGACGAGCCGGTGTGGGAGCTGCCGCTGGAGCGCACGCGCTACCGCAAGCTGCTCGACTCCGACGTGGCCGACGTCAAGAACGTCGGCGGCCCGTACGGGGGAGCGATCCTCGCCGCCATCTTCCTGTCTGAGTTCGTCGGCGAGGCGCCGTGGGCCCATCTCGACATCGCCGGACCGATGAAGGTCGACTCCGATGAGTCGTGGCGGTCCAAGGGCGCCACCGGGTTCGGCACGCGGTTGCTCATCGAACTGGCGGCGTCGTTCACCAAGGCGGCGGCGAGCTAGCGGGGCTAGCGGGGCGGGGCGCGCAGGACGAGCTCGCAGACCTCGGCGGCCGCCGGAGGAGGGACTCCGACCGCGATCAGCTGGGGCTCGACCATCGCCCGGTCGTCGCCGGACTCGATCATCGCCAACGCCAGCGTGCGGCCACGTTCGAGCGAGTCGAGATCGACCGTGGTGCGCGCCCAGTCGTCGTGGGCGGCCTGCAGGGCGTCCGGAAGCCGGACCAGGTGGCGCTGGGGGATCAACGGCACCCGGCGGCGGACGGCCCAGCCGTCGCTCATCTGGTGGGCGACCCCGAACATCATGCAGCGCTTGACCGCCTTGGCGAACGGGCTGGCCATCCCCCGCGAGACGCTCAGTCCGAGGGCGCGTGCGGTGGCGGACACGTCGAGGTCATAGCCGTCGGGCTGGGTGTCGAACCCGGCGACGAGACGGCGCAGGAGCCAGGTGGCCGTGGGTCCGAGCACGCCGAGCCAGAACAACTCGACGTACGCAGAGCGAGGATCGTGGCCGCGCCGGTCGACGACGGGGTCGACCCACGGCGTGACGCGGACGCTGAGGGGCAGGGGTGCCGGTTCGGGCTGGGGGGATCGTGATGTCAACACGGGGACCTCCCGGATGGGATCGGTCGGATCGGAGGGGCGTCGGCACCAGTCCTGGGCGCGTCGAGGGGCCGGAAGCGGAAACGCGAAACTCGGCGGATGGACGTAGCCGAGGTCGGGCGAGTGGCCGAGTGGATCGAGGGTGCCGGACGGATCACCGTGCTCACCGGAGCGGGGATCTCGACCGACTCCGGGATCCCCGACTTCCGGGGTCCGCAGGGGGTGTGGACGAAGAACCCGGCCGCCGAGAAGGCGTCGACCTTGCAGCACTACCTCGCCGATCCCGAGGCGCGACGGGCGGCGTGGCGGACCCGGCTCGACGCCGCGGCGTGGAACGCCCGACCCAACGCCGGCCACGCTGCGATCGTCGACCTCGAGCGGCAGGGCAACCTCCACGCCGTCGTGACGCAGAACGTCGACGGGCTGCACCAGCGGGCGGGCACCGACCCCGACCTCGTGATCGAGGTGCACGGCACGATGTGGTGGACGCGCTGCCTGAGCTGCGACGACCGGCGCCCGATGG
This sequence comes from Actinomycetota bacterium, assembly GCA_046723555.1. Lineage (GTDB taxonomy): Bacteria > Actinomycetota > Acidimicrobiia > Acidimicrobiales > Ilumatobacteraceae > JALZMG01. The sequence goes on from JBKOUV010000001.1 coordinate 40,925, forward strand.
CCGAGGCGCTGGAACGGGTGCGCGCCGGCGAGGAGGATCCGCCGTGCCTCGTCTGCGGCGGGCTCATCAAGAGCGACACGATCTCGTTCGGACAGGCGCTCGTCCCGGAGGTCATCGACCGGGCGATGCAGGTCAGCGGGGAGTGCGACCTTCTCCTCGCCGTCGGCTCGACGTTGAGCGTCTATCCCGTCGCCGGCTGCGTCCCCCGGGCGAAGGCCGCCGGGGCCCGGGTCGTGATCGTCAACGCCGGGCCGACGGAGATGGACCTGATCGCCGACGCCGTGCTCTACGGCCAGATCGGCGAGATCCTCCCGGCCCTCGTCCACCCGAGTGTTTGACGCCACCCGAGTGTTTGCCGCCGGGACGTCGCGGCGCGAAAACACTCGGATGATCCAATCCCGACCGGGCCGGTAGACTTTTCGTCATGGCCACGTTCCGGGATCTGCTGTCGGCCGCCAAGGCCGAGATCACCGAAGTGTCGACCGCCGGCGCCGCCGAGCGAATCGACGCCGGCGCCCTCGTGCTCGACGTCCGGGAGCCGGAGGAGTACGACGCCGGCGCGCTGCCGGGCGCCGTCCACATCCCCCGCGGCCACCTCGAGTCGCAGGTCGAGAACAAGCTGAGCGACAAGTCCAAGCCGGTCGTCGTGTACTGCGCCGGCGGCGTCCGCTCGGCGTTCGCCGCCCGCACGCTGCAGGAGCTCGGCTACGCCGACGTCGTCTCGATGGACGGTGGCTTCGGGCGGTGGAAGGACGAGGGGCGCCCGTGGCAGCAACCGGTCGTGCTCACGGCCGACCAGCGCAACCGCTACATGCGCCACCTGTTGCTCCCCGAGGTCGGCACCGAGGGCCAGGCGAAGCTGCTCGCGTCGAAGGTGCTGCTGCTCGGCGCCGGCGGGCTCGGCTCGCCGGCCGCGCTGTACCTCGCCGCCGCCGGGGTCGGCACGCTCGGCATCGTCGACATGGACGAGGTCGACGCGTCCAACCTGCAGCGGCAGATCCTGCACAACCTCGACCGGGTCGGCGACCGCAAGGTCGACTCGGCGAAGAAGACGCTGGTGTCGCTGAACCCCGACGTCGACGTCGTCACCTACGACGTGCGGCTGTCGGCCGACAACATCCTCGACATCATCGCCGGCTACGACGTGATCGTCGACGGCGCCGACAACTTCCCGTCGCGCTACCTGCTCAACGACGCCAGCGTGAAGCTCGGCATCCCGGTCGTGCACGGCTCGATCTTCCGCTTCGAGGGGATGGTCAGCGTGTTCCATCCGCTGCAGGGGCCGACGTACCGCGACATGGTGCCCGAGCCGCCGCCCGCCGAGCTGGCCCCGAGCTGTGCCGAGGCGGGTGTGCTCGGCGTGCTGCCCGGCATCGTCGGCTCGATCCAGGCGCTGGAGGCGATCAAGGTGCTGCTCGGGCTGGGCGACCCGTTGATCGGGCGGATCCTCACCGTCGACACGACGGACATGACGTTCCGCACGTTCAACCTCAAGCCGGATCCGGAGAATCCGGTGACGTACGAGAACCGCGACCGGATCCAGGTCCGCGATCTCGACGGGCTCTGCGCCCCCTGGCTCGATCACTGACGCGGTTTCGCGGTGATTTGGGATCGCTGAGCGATCCTCAGGAGGCTCAGAACCGGGGCTTCAGCCGACGTAGCGGTCGACCGCGTCCGGCGACAGGACGTCGTCGATGACCATCACGGCCGCGCCGACGACCCCCGACAGGTCGCCGGCGGAGGCGGGGACGATCCGGAGCTCGGCGGTGGCGAGGGGGAGCGAGCGCCGGTAGACGACCTCGCGCCGTCGCCCCGTACATCGTGTAAGCGAGTTTGTGTCAGCGCGGTGAGCGGTGAGCGCCCTATGCG
>JBKOUV010000310.1:0-7839 GCA_046723555.1 Actinomycetota bacterium
ATCGGGGCGAGCACCGAGATCGCGGTATCGGTGTCGACGCCGGCCCGCCCGACCAGGTCACCGTCGGGTCGCCGCTGGTGCCACGTGATCGGTTGGCGCACCAGCCGGTCGACCACCCCGTGACCAAGCGACTCGGCGACCCGCCATTGGGTCTTGCCGGCCCAGGTCCGCCGGACGACGACACCCGCGGCGCGGACGAGCCCGATCGCGATGATCAGCCCGACGCCGGCGGCGACGGTCCCGGCGGCGACGTGTCCCTCCTCGAACCGGGGCACGATGACGTGGTCGATGACCCATTGGATGGCGATGCTCGAGGCCACCGTGCACAGGGCGAAGACCGACGCCCCGGCGACGGCGATGGCGAACAGCCGCGGGTGAAGGCGGACCTCGGAAGCGATCATGCCGAAGCCCCGACGGGCGCGGTCGAACCGCCTTCTCGTCGGGGTACCCACGAGACGTTTCTACCAGCGACTCGGCCCGACGCACGCACCTGTTTGAGCTCGGCTCTGACTAGCTTCCAGGATCGATGGATCCCGTCGACGTGGCGTTGCTGGTCGTGCGGCTGACGTTCGGACTGGCGCTGGCCTACCACGGCTACAACAAGGTGTTCGGCGGCGGGCGGCTGTCGGGCACGGCGCGGTGGTTCGGCTCGATCGGGATGCGCTGGCCCGATCTCCAGGCTCGGCTCGCCGCCTCCACCGAGATCGGGGGCGGGCTGCTGTTCGCGGCCGGCCTGCTCACACCGTTCGCCGCGGCCGGGATGATCGGCATCATGGCCGTGGCGACGTGGGCGGCCCACCGCCACAACGGGTTCTTCATCTTCAACGCCGGCCAGGGCTGGGAGTACACGGTGTCGATTGCCGTCGTGGCGTGGGCGGTCGCCACCATCGGCCCCGGGGACGCCAGCCTCGACGAGGCGATCGGCCTCGACTGGACGGGCTGGACCGGCGCGCTGATCGCCGGGCTCCTCGGGCTCGGCGCGGCCGTGGCCCAGCTGACGATCTGCTACCGGCCGCCCGCGACTCGGTGAGCCGGCACGTCTCCGGTTGGCGCGTCGCCGTCGGCGTGGTCATCGTCGCCTTTGCCGGTTTCTGGATCTGGGCCCTGTTCTTCGCCTCCAAAGAGGCCGTCAACCGCATTGGCGATCGCGGCTGGGCCGAACGGGCCCAGGCGATCTGCACCGAGGCGAACCTCGAGCGGGAGGACCTGGCCGACTACCGCGTCGTCGACGAGAGCGATCCCGCGATGCTCGTCGAGCGCGGCAACCTGATCGACCGGGTCACCGACGTGATCGAGCGGATGCTCGACGACGTCGTGGCCGTCCAACCCAAGGACGAAAAGGGCCAGGCCATCGTCCCGCTCTGGGAAGCCGACTACCGCACCTACCTGGCCAACCGCCGTGACTTCGCCGACGAGCTCCGCGCCGGGCACAACGAAGCCTTCCGCGAGACGGCGGTCGACGGGATTCCGATCAGCGACAAGCTGGAGGTGTTCGCCGGCGACAACGACATGCCGGCGTGCGCCCCACCGCACGACCTCTCGACGTGACCTGCCGCCGCCCGACCGAGATTCCGCCGCTGAAGTCAGGGTTGCATGCGCCGGATCACGACGGCCGGGTTGCCGGCGGCGACGCAGTTGTCCGGGATCTCACCCCGCACAACACTGTTCGCCCCGATCACCACGTGGCGGCCGATCGTCGCCCCGGGGAGCACCACGGTGCCGTGGCCGAGCCACGACCCGGCCCCGATGCGCACCGGACGTTCCGCCTGCCACTGCACGGAGATCGGGCGGTCGAGGTCCGCGTAGCCGTGGTTCTGGTCGGTGATGTAGACGTGGTGCCCGGTCCACACGTCGTCGCCGATCTCGATCGAGAGGTGCCCGACGACGCCGCTACCCCGCCCGATCAGGCAACGGTCGCCGATCCGCACGACGGGGTCGGTGAGGCAGCGCTGGCCCGGCATCATCCCGGCCGACAGCGTCACGTGCGGGCCGACGACCGTGCTCTCCCCGATGTGGATGTAGCGCTCGTTGACGATCGCCGTCGCCGGGAAGCAGATCACGCTGCGGTCGCCGAACCGCCCGAACCGGCGGCCCCGGCGGCTCCGGGGCCCGATCGCGCCGAGCTCCCGCACGACGTCCCACCCGCGGAGTACGAGCTCTCCCGCGCCCCGTCGCAGCGCCCCGGCGGCGCGGGTCGCCATCGTGTCCGGCAACGGCGCGCGGCGCAACACGGCGGCGCACGCTACCCGCGTGCAACCATGACCAAGTGAGCCAGGTGAGCCCGACGACCGCCGCGCCCGCGGCCCGGGTCGTGCAGATCACCGACACCCACCTGTCGCCCCGGCTGGGCGTCCCACCGCAGTGGCCGGCCCTCGTCGCATGGCTGGCCGAGCATCCCGCCGACCTCGTCGTCAACTCCGGCGACATCGTGTACTCGGATCCCGACGACGAGGCCGACCGGGCGTTTGCCCGCCGCCTCCACGATGACCTGACCGGACCGCTGGCGTTCATCCCCGGCAACCACGACATCGGGTTCTACGGCGAGGAGGACGAGCGCCCGCGGCGGCTCGGCGCGTTCATCGACACGTGGGGCGGCGACCGGTTCGCCGTCGACCTCCCCGGCTGGCGCGTGGTCGGCGCCGACGCCTACCTGCTCGGCGCGCCGGAGCACGACGAGTGGCTCACGTCGGCGGTCGACGTCGATCGACCGTGCCTCGTGTTCGTGCACCAGCCGATCCGCGGTGATCCCGAGGACGAGTGGGCGATGCCCGAGGCGGCGCGGCAGGCGTTCGAGCGGGCGATCGCCGGCGGCGACGTCCGCGCCGTCGCGTGCGGGCACCGCCACCGCAGTGCAGCCGTCGATGGCGCGCTCTGGGCGCCGTCGTTGACCCTCGTCGGCGAGAGTGACGACGGCATCGAGGCCGATCCCCGCCCGGGGTTCGTGGAGTTCCTCCTGTCGCCCGACGGCGGGCTGGGGCACACGGTCGTGCGGCCGTGGTCGGGTCCGTGAGCGAGTGGGGCGCGATCACCGACGTCCCGGGCGTGTTCGTCGGACACTACGAACGGACCGGCCGCGGCTGGCGGACCGGGACGACCGCGCTCGTCGTGCCGTCCGGGGCGACGCCCGGAGTCGACGTGCGCGGCGGCGCTCCGGGCACCCGGGAGACCGACGCCCTGCGCCCGGAGAACCTCGTGCCGACCGTGCACGCGGTGTGCCTCACCGGTGGCAGCGCGTACGGTCTCGCCGCGGCCGACGGGGTCGCGGCCTCGCTCGAGGAGCGCCGGCTCGGGCTCCCGGTCGGCCTCGAGGACCAGCCCGACTGGGTGGTGCCGATCGTGCCGACGGCGGTCGTGTTCGACCTCGGGCGCGGCGGCCGCTTCACCAACCGCCCGACCGCCGAGTTCGGCCGCCGCGCGGCGGAACGGGCCCGCCGGTCGTCCCCGCGGCGGGGCGCGGTCGGCGCCGGGACGGGCGCGATCGCGGGTGGACTGCAGGGCGGCGTCGGCACGGCCGCGGTCGCCGTTGACGGCATCGCCGTCGGCGCGCTGGCCGTGGTCAACGCGTCGGGCCGGGTGATCGACGCCGACTCCGGGCTGCCGTGGTGCACCGACGGATTCGACCTGCGCCGGCCCCCATCGTCGGAGCGGTCAGCCGTCCGGGCCGCCACGGCGCCACCGGGCCCGGAGGCGGAGTCGCCGGCCAACTCCACGGTCGGTGTCGTCGCCACGTCGGCCGCGCTGACGAAGGCCGAGTGTGCCCGGCTGGCGACCGTCGGCCACGACGGCCTCGCCCGGGCGGTCCGGCCGGCCCACGGGATGTTCGACGGCGACACCGTGTTCGCCCTCGCCATGGGGCGTGACCCGCTGCCCGACGACGCCGTCCGGTACCGGGCCGCCGCGACCAGACCCGGCCGGCTCAACGAGTTGCTCGACGCCGCGGCCCGCTGCTTCGCCGCCGCCGTCACCGACGCCGTGATCTCCGCCCGCTCGATCGGAGGCCCGCCCGCGTACCGCGACCTGTGTCCCGGTGCTTTCGGAAATCAGCCCTGACCTCGCTAGGTTTCGTCACGTCACCTCGTGCCCACGAAGGGACGTCGCATGACTGAGCGAACCGAAGCCGCCGCCGCTCGGCGGAAGGTCACCGTCCCCGACATCACGCGGATGAAGGTCGACGGCGATGCGATCGCGATGATCACGGCGTACGACGCGACGTTCGCCGAGATCGTCGACGCGGCCGGGATCGACATGATCCTCGTCGGCGATTCGGTCGGGATGGTGGTCCAGGGCGAGGCCAACACGATCCCGGTCGACCTCGACGAGATGGTGTACCACGTGCGGATGGTCGCCCACGCCCGCACCGTGGCCCACGTCGTCGGCGACCTGCCGTTCGGCTCGTACCAGATCGGTCCGGAGCAGGGCGTGACCAGCGCGATCCAGCTGATGAAGGCCGGTGCCGAGAGCGTCAAGCTCGAGGGTGGGATCGCGATGGCGGAGACGATCGAGGCGATCACGCGGGTGGACATCCCCGTCGTCGGGCACATCGGGCTGACCCCGCAGAGCTACCACCGGATGGGTGGGCACAAGGTCCAAGGTCGGCAGTCCGGCTTCGAGGCGGGCAGCCGCGAGCGGCTGATCGAGGATGCCTTCGCCGTCGAGCAGGCGGGGGCGTTCGCCCTCGTGATCGAGGGGGTGCCGCGGGACCTCGCGGCCGAGATCACCAACAAGCTCTCGATCCCGACCATCGGCATCGGGGCCGGCCCGGATTGCGACGGGCAGGTGCTCGTGCTCCACGACGTGCTGGGCTTGAGCGAGCTGCGGCTCAAGTTCACCAAGCAGTACGCCAACCTGCGGGCGGCGGCGATCGAGGCCGCCGAGGCGTACGTGGCCGAGGTGAAGCAGGGCGTCTGGCCCGACGACGCCCACTCGTTCCACTGACGTCGCCGACGTGCTCGTCCTCGATGCGCCGGCCGCGATCCGGGCGTGGTCGGGGCAGCGCCGCCAGGCGGGGCGGATCATCGGATTGGTGCCGACGATGGGTGCGCTCCACGAGGGTCACCGGTCGCTGATCGAGCTCGCCCACCAGCGGGCGGACGATGTGGTCGTGTCGATCTTCGTCAACCCGTTGCAGTTCGAACGAGGCGACGACTTCGACCGCTACCCTCGTCCGATCGACGATGACGTCGCCGCCTGCGCCGCCGCCGGAGTCGCCGCCGTCTACGCCCCGACCGCGGCGACGATGTATCCGGAGGGCTTCGAGACGCAGGTCGTGCCGGGGCGCCTCGCCGCGGTGATGGAGGGGGCGATGCGGGACGGCCACTTCGAAGGCGTGTTGACCGTCGTCGCCAAGCTGTTCGGTGCGGTGCGGCCCCACCTCGCGGTGTTCGGGGAGAAGGACTTCCAGCAGCTCGCCATCGTCAGCCGGATGGTCGACGACCTCGACATGGGGGTTGAGATCGTCCCCGGGCCGATCGTCCGCGAGCCGGACGGGCTGGCGCTGTCGAGCCGGAACCGGCTGCTCTCACCGGACGACCGGATCGCCGCCCGGTGCGTGCCGCGCTCGCTGGACGCCGCGGCGACGGCCGCCGAGGCGGGCGAGCGCGACGTCGCGGCCATCGAATCCGCCGCCCGCGCGGTGGTCGTCGCCGAGCCCCGCGCCCGGCTCGAGTACGTCACGGTGTTCGACCCGCCGACGTTGCAACCCATCCACTCGCTCACCGCACCCGCCCGGATCGCGACCGCGGTGTGGTTCGGCGACATCCGGCTGATCGACAACCGCGAGCTGCTTCCACCCGAGGGTTAGCGGACATCGGAGGGTTTCGCGCGGGACTGTCCCGCGGCAAACCCTCGGATCGCGCGAAACCCTCGGGTGGTGGCTATCTCGTCAGCACGACGGCCATCACGACCCCGTTGAAGATCGCGTGGGCGATGATCGTCGGGCCGATGCGGCGGAGCAGGTAGGCCGCCCCGCCGAACGCCACGCCGACGGCGGCGAGGACGAGCACGAGGCCGACGTTGCCCGTCCCGCGGAGTGGGTCGACGTGGGCCATCCCGAAGAGGATCCCTTGGACCGCGACTGCGGCCACCGCGGCCATCCGGCTGCGCAGGCCGCGCAGCATCAGCCCCCGGAAGATCATCTCCTCGACGATCGGTGCGGCGACGACCGCCGTGATCAGCAGGGCGATGACGTACGTGCGGTCGAGGTCGAGCTCACCGATGCCTTCGGTGTTGCTGACGAGCGGGATGTCGGCGAGCTGCACGATGACGAGGACGACGACCTCACAGCCGAGCGCGGCCAGCCAGGCCACCGGCCCCCAGCCCAGGTCGCTCCAGCGGAAGCGCAGGCCGAGGTCGGACGTCAGCCGGCCGCTGCCCCATCGGTGACTGGAGTACACGCACCATCCCACCGACGGGGTGTAGCCGATCGCGATGCCGATCAGGGCGTAGACGACGATCGGCCAGTCGAACCGGACGAAGTACTCCAGGACGTAGCGGCTGGCGATCAGCGACGCGATGAGGACGACGGCCGCCCCCAGCGCGGCCTGAACCGGCAGCACCGGATGCTCCTCACGCGGCTGCGGTGGCTGCACCAGCGGGGTGGTGTGCCCGGTCCACCGGCGGCCGTCGAAGTAGCGCAGCACGGCGTAGCCGTGCGGGTCGCGATACCACCCGGCCTGCGGTCCGCTCGGCGGCGGCAACGGGCCAGGCGGGCCAGACGGCGCCGGCGATGGCCAGGTCGTCGCGTCCGGCACACGCGTATCGTACGCGTCCTATGCCCGGATCCCTGTGGGCGGCCACCCTCCCCGAGACCATGCGCGTCACCGGATCGCCGCTCGACGGCGACCTGGAAGTCGACGTCGCGATCGTCGGGGCGGGCTACACCGGTTTGTGGACGGCCTACTACCTGCTCGCCGCCGACCCGCACCTGCGCGTCGCCGTGCTCGAACGCGACGTCGTCGGCTACGGCGCGAGCGGGCGCAACGGCGGTTGGTGCTCGGCGCTGGTCGCCGCCGGGCTGGACGGCGTCGCCCGCAGGAGCGGCCGCGACGCCGCGATCGCGATGAAGCGGGCGATGCACGCCACCGTCGACGAGGTCGGCCGCGTCGCCGCGGCGGAGGGGATCGACGCCCAGTTCGCCAAAGGCGGCACGATCACCCTGGCCCGCACCGACGCCCAGGAACAGCGGCTGGCCGACGAGCTCGCCGAAGCTCGCGCCTTCGGCTTCGGGGACGAGCACCTGCGCCGGCTGACCACGGCCGAGGTCGAGCCGCGATGCCGGGCCACGGGAGTACGGATGGCGCTGTTCACCCCCGACTGCGCGGCGATCCATCCCCTCCGCCTCGTCCACGGGCTCGCCGCCGCCGCGCTCCGGAGTGGCGTGCGACTTTGCGAGCACACCGCGGTCACCGCCGTCGAACCCCGCCGCGTGACGACGACACGTGGTGTCGTCCGGACGGAGGTGACGGTGCTGGCCACCGAGGCGTACGGCGCCCACGTCCCGGGCCGCCGGCGCACCCTCGCCCCGCTCTACTCGCTGATGATCGGCACCGATCCGCTGAGCGACGAGGTGTGGTCCTGTATCGGCCTCGCCGACCGGCCCACGTTCACCGATGGCCGGCACACGATCATCTACGGCCAGCGCACCGCCGATGGCCGGCTCGCCTTCGGAGGTCGCGGCGCGCCGTACCACTACGGCTCGCGCATCGACCCGGCGTTCGACACCGACGAGCGCGTGCGGGCGCTGCTCGTCGACACGGCGCGGGACCTGTTCCCTGTGCTGGCCGACGTCGAGTTCCCCTACCACTGGGGCGGCCCGCTCGGCATTCCCCGCGACTGGTACTC
>JBKOUV010000019.1:0-13734 GCA_046723555.1 Actinomycetota bacterium
CGGGAACGCGCGGGTGAGCGGCGGTGAGCCCTGAATCGCGGTCACACCGCCGGCCGCGGCCTTCACCTCGGCGTACCGCAGCGCGGCCGCGGCGGCGGCGATGCCCATGGCCTGCGCCGGATTGGAGATGTCGCGTCCGTAGGTCGCCGCGCCCGGCCACTGGTGGCGGCTCGTGTAGGCCCCGTCACGCGGCGCCGACCACACCGGCAGGAAGTTGTAGGCGAGGTGGTTGTGCAGGTCGATCAGCCCCGGCGTGATGACGCCATCAGTGGCGACCCGCCTGGCCTTGGCGTATCCGACGGGGCTGGCGCGACGCGCCGGCTGCACCGCGTCGATGACGCCGCCGGCGCCGATGTACACCGCACCGCCCTTCACGACGGGCTGGGCGTCGTCGTACGTGACGACGGTGCCGGTGAGGACGAGAGGGGTCACGAGAAGATCTGCCGGCGCTTGAAGGACTCGCGCCCCTCGAGTTGCGGCTCCTGGTCGTAGTTGGCGTCCCGGAGCGCGGGGACCAGGCGTCGGTGCAGCTCCCGGTAGGTGATCCGGTAGCCGGCGTCCGCGATCAGGCGCTGGGCGAACGCACTCATCGCCCCATGGAACGTGCGCCCGAACCGGGCGTCGTAGGAGTACTGGTCCGACCGGCAGCCGCTCAGCAACAGCTCGCGCATCCCCGACTCCGGGTACAGCTCCGTGGCGCGGGGCCGCGCCGTCCGCCGCACGTCGGGGATGTCCGGTCTTCCGATCGCGCGGGGATCGCAGAACCTGCTGCGCCGTTGATCCGGGGCGAACGGGTCACCCGGATCCCGGGTCGCCGAACCCGAGTGGCAGGAGTCGGAGATCACCGTCAGGCGGACGCCGTACGGGATGCCGGAGAACAGCTCGCGAAGCTCGTCGTCGACGAGCAACTGCTGCTCGCAGTCGTACGGGCAGAGGGCCTCGTCGTACAGCGATTCGTCGCCGTCTTTGTCGGCGAGGTAGGTGCCGTGGGACGAGTTGGTGAACACCAGCACGTCGCCGCGGCGGGCGCCGGCGAGCAGCCCACCGAGCGCCCGGTACACGTTGGCCTTCGTCGCCCGGGCGTCGGTGATGAGCGTGACGTCCGACCGGGTGAAGTCGAAATGCTCGTTCAGCAACGCGGCCCAACCCTTGGCGTCGTTGACGCATCCCTTCAGCTCGAGATCGGGCCGCGGGTACTTGTTCACGCCGACGCAGAGCGCCCGCTTGGTCATCACCCGATTCTGTCGGTTGCCAGCGGCGGGATCGGGCCAATTCCAACCCGCAGGACCGCTCGTAGGCTGGCCGAGATGGCCCGCCGCGGTCCCGCCCCGACGCTCGACGAACTGCGGGCGATCGCGTCGGATCACGAGATCCACCACCTCGGGGTTGCGCCGGCGGCGGTCCTCGACCGGGCGCGGGGCCTGCTCCACGAGCGTCGCGCGGCGGGGTTGGCGGCCGGGATGGCGTTCACCTACCGCAACCCCGATCGCTCGACCGATCCGGCGCGAGCCGTAGCGGGCGCACGGTCGATCATCGTCGGCGCCCGCTCGTACCTCTCCACCGACGACGACCCGCCGCGTCCGTCCGGACCGCAGGCGAGGGTCGCCCGCTACGCCTGGGTGGACCACTACGCACCGCTGCGGGCGGGACTGCGCGCGATCGCCCGGCGGCTGAAGGCTTCGGGCCACCGCGCGGTCGCCTTCGCCGACGACAACGCCATCGTCGACCGCGAAGTGGCCCATCTCGCCGGACTGGGTTGGTTCGGCAAGAACGCCAACCTCCTCCTGCCGGGCGCGGGGAGCTGGTTCGTGCTCGGGTGCGTCATCACGACCGCCGAGTACGCACCGGCGACACCGGTGCCGGATGGTTGCGGGTCGTGCCGGCGGTGTCTCGACGCCTGCCCGACGGGCGCGATCGTCGCCCCGGGCGTGATCGACGCCAACCGCTGCCTGGCGTGGGTACTGCAGGCGCCCGGGGCGATCCCCATGGAGCTGCGCGAATCCGTCGGTGACCGGATCTACGGCTGCGACGACTGCCAGGACGTCTGCCCGCCGACCGTCCGCCTCGGCCGCCGCCACCGGGTCGCCCCCACGGCGACGGCCGAGGCCTGGGTGGACGTGCTCGACCTGCTCGACGCCGACGACGCGACGCTCCTCGACCGGCACGGTCGCTGGTACCTCGCGGGGCGCGACCCGCGCTGGCTGCGGCGCAACGCCCTCGTCGTCCTCGGCAACACCGCCGACCGCGCCGATGCCCGCGTCGTGGCGACGCTCGCGCGGTACCGCGGGCACGACGACCCGGTCCTCGCCGAGCATGCCCGGTGGGCCAGCGCGCGGCTCGGAATCGGAGCGTTGGCGGGGTGAAGCATCTGCTCGTCACCAACGACTTCCCGCCCAAGATCGGTGGGATCCAGTCGCTGCTGTGGGAGTGGTGGCGGCGGCTGCCGCCCGACCGGTTCGCCGTGCTCACCAGCCCCCACGCCGGTTCCGAGGCGTTCGACGCCGCCCAGCCGTTCCGGGTCGAGCGCACGCGGGAGCCGGTGTTGCTTCCCCATCCGTGGATGGTGCACCGCATCGACCGGCTGGCCGCGGACATCGGTGCCGAGGTCGTCGTGATCGATCCCGCCGTGCCGCTCGGCCTGGTCGGTCCGTGGCTGGCGCGGCCGTACGACGTGGTGCTGCACGGCGCCGAGGTGACCGTGCCCGGGCGTCTCCCGGGCACCCGCCAGGCGCTCGGGGCGGTGCTCCGCCGGGCCCGTCACGTCGTCTCGGCCGGGCGCTACGCCGCCGTCGAGGCCGAGCGGGCGGCCGGCCGCTCGCTACCCGTGACGGTCGTGCCGCCGGGAGTCGACGTCGAGCGGTTCCGGCCGCTCAGCGAAGCCGAACGCGTGGCGGCTCGAGCCAGATTCGGCGTGCCGGCGGACGCCGAGTTGATCGTGTCGATCTCCCGGCTCGTCCCCCGCAAGGGCTTCGATGTCGCGATCCGCGCCGTGGCCCGGCTGGCTCCGAGCCACCCCGATCTCGTGCTACTGATCGCGGGCGGAGGACGCGACGAGCGGCGCCTCCGGGCGTTGGCGGGCGAGCTGGAAGCTGCGGTCTGTTTCCTCGGTCGGGTGTCCAACGACGACCTCCCGCTGCTCTACGGGTGCGGCGACGTCTTCGCGATGCCGTGCCGGAACCGTTGGGGCGGCCTCGAGCAGGAGGGTTTCGGCATCGTGTTCGTCGAGGCGGCGGCGTGCGGGGTCGCCCAGGTCGCCGGCGACTCCGGCGGGGCCGCCGAGGCCGTCGACGACGGTGTGACCGGGTTGGTCGTGCGCCGGCCGGACGATCCGGTGGAGGTCGCGGAGGCGATCGAGGCCCTGCTCGGGGACCCGGCCCGCCGGGCGCTGATGGGCAAGGCGTCGCGGGCGCGGGCGGAGGCCGAGTTCTCCTACGACGTGCTCGCCGAGCGCCTCGGTCGCTCCTTGGGAGCGTTGCCATGACCTCACGCCCGGTCGAGAGTGGCGATGTGGTCATCCGGGCCAACCTGGCCGGGACGCTGTTGTTCACGGTCACGGCGACCGCCGCGGCGGTGTTCTTCACGTCGGTGTGGCAGTGGATCGCCGCGATCACCGCGCTGGCGCTGTTCGCCGTCGGCGTGTTCGCCTTCCTCTGGGCGTACTACAACGCCGTCCAGCGCAGCCGCCGGGACGAGATCTCGGTGACCGGGCTGTACCTCCTGACCGGGCCACCCACACCGCCGCCCGTGCGGCGCACGATGCTCGGCGCCTTGGCGGTGCAGGTGATCGTCGCCTTCGCCACCACCTTTGCCCGGCTCGAGGGGCCCGACGGGAAGCAAGGCTCGTCGCTCGCCCTGGGCTTCCTCGTCCCGATGCTGGGGTTCGGGCTGAACGGGCTGTGGGCCGCCTACCACGCCAACTTCCCGCGCCGCCCGACCGAACAGCCGACCGATCGTCGGACCCCCGTGCCAGAATGAATACGTATGGCTGAGACGGCCTCCGAGACGATCGTCATCGACGCCCCGCCCGCCCGGGTGTGGGAGATCGCCGCCGACGTCGAGCGGTACCCCGAGTGGGTCCGCGACGTGAAGGACGTCGTGGTGCGGTCACGCGACGAGCAGGAGCGGCCGGCCGAGGTCGAGTTCCGGGCGTCGGCGCTCGGTCGCAGCACCCACTACACGCTGGCGTACGACTACACACAGGCGCCCGACGTGCTGGCGTGGAAGATGGTCAAGGGCGACATCCAACGCTCCATCGAGGGTGCGTACCACCTCTCGGAGACGGCCGACGGCGGCACCGAGGTGCGCTACGACTTGGCGATCGAGCTGGCGGCGCCGTTGCCGGGATTCGTCAAGCGCCGCGCCGAGGTCCGGATCCTCAACTCGGTGCGCGAGCTGAAGGTCCGTGCCGAAGCGCAGTGACGGCGTCGAACTGACGTGATGCAGTGAGTGTCGTCGCCGCCGGCATCGACGTCGGCGGGACGAAATGCCTGGGCGTCGTGATCGACGAGGCCGGCGAGGTCGTCGCCGAGAGCCGGCTCCCGACGCCCCGAGGTGAGGCGGTGATCGACGCCTTGGCCGCGGTGTACGAAGAACTGCTGGCCGAGGTCGGACCGGTACCGGCGCTGGGGGTGGGCGTTCCGGGGCTGGTCACGCTCGACGGGGTGCTGCGGGCGTCGCCGAACATCCCCGACGTCGCCGAGCTCGATGTGGCGGGACGCCTCGGGGCGAGGATCGACGTCCCGCTGGTCGTGGGCAACGATGCCACGTGGGCCGCGCTGTCGGAGTGGCGGGTCGGGGTCGGGCGGGGCGTCGACGACCTCGTGATGGTCACGCTGGGCACCGGCATCGGCGGGGGGGTGGTGGCCGGCGGCCGGTTGATCGTCGGCACCAACGGGTTCACCGGCGAGTTCGGGCACATGGTCGTCGATCCCAACGGGCCACCGTGCGTGTGTGGGCGCCGGGGCTGCTGGGAGCGCTTCGCGTCCGGCTCGGGACTGGCTCAGCTCGCTCGGGTCGCCGCCGTCGGGGGCCGGCTGCGCCGAGTCGTCGAAGTCGCCGGCGGCGAGCCGGCGCTCGTGCGCGGCGAACACGTTCAGGCCGCGGCCCGCGAGGGCGACGAGGGTGCGCTGGCGGTCGTCGACGAGTTCGCCCGGTGGGTCGCCATCGGCCTCGTCAACCTCACCAACGCCCTCGACCCGGCGATGTTCGTGCTCGGCGGGGGGCTGGCCGAGGGTGCCGACCTCTACCTCGACCCGATCGAGCGCTGGTTCGGCGCGCTGCTGTACTCCCCGCAGCTCCGCCCCCACCCGGCCCTCGCCTTCGCCGCCCTCGGTGAACGGGCCGGCGCGATCGGCGCCGCCCTCGCCGCCGCCGAACGAACCGGTTCTGATCGCGATCAGGGTTCACCCGCGGTACCTGATCGCGATCAGAATCACTTTTCGGCGTAGTTGGCCCGGGCCTCCTCGATCTCGCGCCAGGCGGCGTCGCGGCCTCCGACGCCTTCGGTGGACGAGTACTTGCCGGGCTCGAGCGCTTTGTAGACCTCGAAAAAGTGCTGGATCTCGGCCATCAGCTGCGGGGTGAGGTCGCTCACGTCGTCGACGCCCTCCCAGCGCGGCTCGCGCGGCGGGACGCAGATCAACTTGGCGTCCTCGCCGGCTTCGTCGAGCATGTAGAGCACGCCGACCGGCCGGGCCTCGACCCACACGCCCGGGTACACCGGATCCTCGAGCAGGACGAGGGCATCGAGTGGGTCGCCGTCGCCGCCCAGGGTGTTGGGCAGGAACCCATAGTCGGCGGGATAGGTCGTGGCGGTGAACAGGCGGCGGTCGAGGAAGACCCGGCCGTTGGCATGGTCGATCTCGTACTTGTTCCGGCTCCCCCGTGGGATCTCGATCACCACCCACACGCAGCCGGGTGACGGCTCCTTGATAACGGCGGGCATACCGGCCTCATCATCGCAGAGCCCTCCCGGTAGCGTCACCGTGATGGAGTTCCGGCGCATCGAGAACCTCCCGCCGTACGTCTTCACGATCATCAACAACCTCAAGATCGAGGCCCGGCGGGCCGGTCACGACGTCATCGACCTGGGATTCGGCAACCCGGACATCCCGTCGCCGGACACCGCCGTGAGCAAGCTCGCCGAGGCCGCGGCGAAGCCAGCGAACCACCGCTACTCGATGTCCCGCGGCCTGCCCAAGCTGCGCGAGGCGATCGCCGGCTACTACCACCGGGAGTGGGACGTCGACCTCGACCCCGAGCTCGAGATCACCAACACGATCGGCTCCAAGGAGGGCTTCAGCCACCTGATGTGGGTGCTCCTCGACCGCGGGGACGCCGCGATCGTGCCCAGCCCGAGCTACCCGATCCACATCTACGGCCCGCTGTTCGCCGGGGCCGACCTGCGCCAGGTGCCGATGCGCTCGCTCGCCGATCCCGGTGAGCGGGAAGGGTTCGCCGACGAGTTCTTCGACCGCCTCACCACGGCGTACGACATCGGCTGGCCGAAGCCGCGGGTGCTCGTCATCTCGTTCCCGCACAATCCGACGGGGGCGTGCGTCGAGCTCGACTTCATGCAGCGGGTCGTCGACTTCTGCCGCGAGCGGGAGATGGTCGTGGTCCACGACTTCGCCTACGCCGACGTCGGCTTCGACGGCTATCGGCCGCCGAGCATCCTCCAGGCGGAGGGGGCGAAGGACTGCGCGGTCGAGCTGTACTCGATGACGAAGAGCTTCTCGATGGCCGGCTGGCGGTGCGCGTTCCTGCTCGGCAAGGCCGAGGTCGTCCAGGCGCTGGTCAAGCTGAAGACCTACCTCGACTACGGCATGTTCCAGCCGGTCCAGATCGCCGCCACGGTGACGATCAACGAAGAGGCCGATTTCCCCCGCGAGGTGTGCGCCACGTACCAGCGCCGGCGTGATGCGCTCACCGACGGGCTCGCCCGGATCGGCTGGGACATCCCCAAGCCGGGCGGGACGATGTTCGTGTGGGCGCCGATCCCGGAGCCCTACGCCGAACTCGATTCGGTGGAGTTCTGCTCGATGGTGGTGCGCGACGCCGAGGTCGCCCTCTCGCCGGGCGTCGGCTTCGGTCCCGGCGGCGAGGGGTTCGTCCGGTTCGCCCTCATCGAGAACGAGAAGCGCATCGCCCAGGGGATCCGCAACCTCCGCCGCGGACTCCCGAAGCTGGGGTAGTCGCCATCCGAGGGTTTCGCGCTGGATTTCCAGGCCCGAAACACTCGGATGAAGTTGACGTGATTACCGTCGCACCATGCCTCGCGCCTTGGTCGTCCGCGTGTGGCTGCCGGACCGGCCGGGTGCGCTCGGTCAGGTGGCGAGCCGGATCGGGGCCGTGCACGGTGACGTCACCGCCATCGACATCCTCGAGCGCGGGGCCGGACGCGTCATCGACGAGCTGGTGGTCACGCTCCCGGACTCCACGTCGGAGGACTTGCTCGCCAAGGAGATCGGGGCCGTCGACGGGGTGTCGGTCGAGCACATCCGCCGCGTCGCCGACCAGCGGCCCGACTCGGCGACGGCGATCCTCGAGCTCGCCGCCCACGTGGCCGGGCGGGCGCCGGCCGACCGGCTGGCCGTGCTCACCGACGGTCTCGTCGCCGCCGTCGCCGCCGACTGGGCGGTCGCCATCCATCACGGCGAGGTCGTCCACGCGCATGGCGAACCGCCCGACGCGCGCTGGTTGATCGCCTTCCTGGACGGCTGCGAGCACCTCGACGCCGCCCATCCCGGCGCCGGTCCGGGCGACGTGATGTGGGCCCGCCTGCCCCGGTCCGGTGTCGCCGTCGCCGCCGGCCGGGCTCACCGACCGGTGCACGAGCGCGAACGCTCCCGCGTCGCGCTACTCGCCGCCGTCGCCGACGCCCTCATCGGCTGAGCCGGTGACCCAAGCCCGCGATCGCTCGACGGCGCGCAGCCAGGCGGCGTAACCGGCGTCTGCGCCGGCCCGGTCACCGGCCGGTTCGAACGACGCGTCGAGCCGCCAGTGGTCGCCGACCGCCGCGGTGTCCGGCCACACCCCCTCGGCGAGACCGGCGAGGTACGCCGCGCCGAGCGCCGTCGTCTCCTGATCCGTCGGGCGGTGCACCGTGACACCGAGCTGGTCGGCCTGGAACTGGAGCAGTCCGTCCATCGCCGACGCGCCGCCGTCGACCCGGAGCTCGGCGATCGGCGTGCCGGCCGCCTTCGTCATCGCCTCGACCACGTCACGGGTCTGGTACCCCATCGACTCGACGACCGCTCGCGCCAGATGGGCACGCGAGGTGCCGCGGGTGATCCCGACGATGGTGCCGCGCGCGTACGGGTCCCACCACGGCGACCCCAGCCCGGTGAACGCGGGCACCACGAACACGCCGCCCGAGTCGTCCACGGTCGCGGCGAGGGGCCACGTGTCGGCGGCGCGGGCGATGACGCCGAGCCCGTCGCGCAGCCACTGGATCGCCGAGCCGGTGGAGAAGATCGCGCCTTCGAGCGCGTAGGTGACGGATCCGTCGGCGAGCATCCACGCGACCGTCGTGAGCATCCCCGGTGCCGGTGGCGGGCATCTCCCGCCGACGTTGAGCAGCACGAAGCTGCCGGTGCCGTACGTGTTCTTCGCCATGCCCGGCTCGACGCACGCCTGCCCGAACAGCGCCGCCTGCTGATCGCCCGCGACGCCGCTGATCGGGATGCCGCCGGGCACGCCGCATCGCTCGGACGTCACGCCGATGCGGCCGCTCGACGGCACCACGTCGGGCAGCGCGGCCCGCGGCACGTGCAACAGATCGCACAGGTCGTCGTCCCAGTCGAGGCGGCCGATGTCGTAGAGCATTGTGCGGCTGGCGTTGGTCGCGTCGGTGACCCGCTGTTCGCCGCCCGTGAGGTTCCAGATCACCCAGCTGTCGATGGTGCCGAGGGCGAGGTCGGCCGAGACGGGCACGCCACGCTGGCGAAGCATCCACTCGAACTTGGTTGCGGTGAAGTACGGGTCGAGCAGGAGGCCGGTGCGCTCGCGGACGAGGTCGAGCGCGCCCGCGGCGGCGAGCTCGTCGCAGCGGGCCGCCGTGCGACGGTCCTGCCACACGATCGCCCGACCGTACGGCGACCCGGTAGAGCGGTCCCACGCCACAGCCGTCTCGCGCTGGTTGGTGATGCCGATCGCGGCGATGGACGTCCGTCCGACCCGGTCGACCACGTCGGTGAGCGTCGCCCGCACCGCGTCCCAGATGTCGGCCGCGTCGTGCTCGACCCAACCCGGCCGCGGGAAGTGCTGGGTGAACTCGCGGTAGGCGGCCACTGCAGGACGCCCGTCGGCGAAGACGGCCCGGCTGCGGATCCCGGTGGTGCCGGCGTCGATCGCCACGACGCACGTCGGCTCCGCCACGCCGGTCACCATAACCGGCCGGCCGCCGGCGTCAGGGTGGTCAGCCTTCGGGCTCCTCCGACGGCACCGGCGGGTACGGCGGCTGCGCCGACTCGGCGATGCCGGGATAGTCGTAGACGGTGAGCGGCGCCGTCTGCAGCTCGCCCTGACCGTCCGGCCAGGCCCGGATCTGGCCGTCGACCCGGATGCGCACCATCCGCACCCCGTCGAGCTCACTGCCGGTGAACACGATCTGCGCCACGGCGAAGCGCAGCGACGATCCGGGCAGCTCGAGGAGCTCGCCCGAGATGTCGACGTTGAGCGTCCCGGCGACCGGCCGGGCGGAGTGCAACGTCGACTCCGGGGGGAGCTCCGACGTCATCCCGGCGTCGATCTCGGTCTGGTTCGGACCTTCGATGAGCGCGGCGAGCACGGCCTCCGGGGTCGGGGGCTTGACGTCGCGCAGGACGGTCCGCAGTTCCCGGTCGCCGCCCGAACCTCCGCCGGTGACGAGGTAGATCCGGCTCTGTCCGGTCGCCTCGCCCGCGCCGGGCGGCACCGGGTCGAGCTGGCCGCGCTCGTCGGTCGGGATGTCGCGCGGCGCGTTGTCGGGCTGGATCGCGCACCCCGTCACGACCGCGAGGCAGGCGGTCAACGCGAGGGCCGTGCGGCTCAAGCGGTCTCCTCGTAGGCGAGCAACTCGATCACGAACCGGGCGCCTGGCTCGCCGTCGCGACGGTCCTCCACCCACACGCGGCCGCCGTGGATGCGGACGTGCTCGTCGACGAGGGCGAGTCCGAGCCCGGCTCCCTCGGTGCCACTGCGTCGGCCGGCGCCGATGCCGCGGGCGAAGCGCTCGAAGATCAGCGCCCGCTCCTCGACCGGGACGCCCGGGCCGTGGTCCTCGACGCCGATCTGGACATGAGAGAGCGGCTCGTCGGGAAGGTTGGCGTCGGTGATCGTCACGCCCAGCTCCCCACCGCCGTAGGCGATCGCGTTGTCGATGAGGTTGGCGAGCACCCGGGCGAGCCGGCGGCGGTCGCCGCGGATGATCGCCCGTTCGGCGCGCTCGGTGGCGGTCACCCGCGTGTCGGGTGCACCACTGGCGGCAACGGCGTGGCGGACGAACTGGACGACGTGAAGATCCTCGAGGTGCAGCCGGATCGCGCCGGCGTCGAACCGGCTGATCTCGAGCAAGTCCTCGACGAGGCCCTGGAACCGGATGACGTCGCTGCTCAGCAGGTCGAGCGCCGACTGGGCCCGCTCGGGGAGCTCGTCCCGGCGGGCCTCGAGCACTTCGACCGACGCCGAGAGGGTCATCAGCGGCGACCGCAGCTCGTGGCTCACGTCCGAGGCGAACCGGGCGTCGCGCTCGATCCGCAGCTGGAGCGCCGAGGCCATGTCGTTGAACGAGCTGGCCAGCACGCCGAGGTCCGGGTCCTGCGACGGCGGGAGGCGGGTCTCGAGATGGCCACCGGCGATCGCCTTGGCCGCCTGGGCGGCCTCAGCCACCGGACGCACCGCCCGCCGGGCGGCAAACACGCCGAGCACCACGCCGAGGGCGGTCGTGATCGCGCCGGCGAGGAGCAGCGACAGGGCGACGTTGCGCAGGGTCCGCTCGTCCTGGTCGACGTCGAAGAACTCGAAGTAGGCGCCGAGGTCGGAGAGCGGGATGCCGACGACGAGCATCGTCTCGCCGCCGACATCGGCGATCATGCGCGACGGCACCCCGTCGTCGTTCACCCTGGCGGCGAGCGCCGGCGGGATGGCGTCGGGGCTGAACTTGCCGATCCCGGCCGACCACACGTCCCGGTACCGGATCACCGGCCGCTGGACGCCGAGCGCCTGGAGCTGATCGGTCGCCGGACCGACCGTCTCGGGCTCGGTGCGCAGGGCGCTCTGCACGACCTGGGCGTGGGTGTAGGCCGCCTGCACGCTGGCTGAGTCGCGCTGGGCGGCGAGGTTGGATCGCACCAGCCCGTAGGTCGTGACGGCGAGAAACGCCGACAGGGCGAGCGAACCGAGGGTGAAGATGAGCAGGATGCGCCGGCGCAGACCCACGGTCCCGGGCCCGGAGCGGCGGAGCAACGAGAAGCGTCGGCTGCGGCGGAGCGGTGTGAACGCGAGCGGAGCGGTCGCGTCGCTTGCGTCGTGCTCGGGTCCAGTGCTGGGAACGACGCGCGGCGTGTCCGGCCACTCCGGCGGCGCCTCGGTCGCCGGCCCGGCGCGGTCGGCGGTACCGACCCCCGAGCCCGCGTCGGGATCGGCCGGGGCCGGGTCCATCATCTCGTCACTCCAGCCGGTAGCCGAGGCCGCGCACGGTGACGACGTGACGAGGCGCGGCGGGATCGGCCTCGATCTTGGTCCGCAGCCGGCGGACGTGGACGTCGACGAGCCGTCCGTCGCCGAAATAGTCGTAGCCCCACACGTTGTCCAGGAGCTCCTCGCGGCTGAACACCTTGCCCCGGTTGTCGGCCAGCTCGCAGAGCAGGCGGAACTCGGTCTTCGTCACGTGGACCTCGTTGCCCCCGCGCAGCACCTTGCCCTCCTCGGGGATCAGCTCGAGGTCGCCGAACACCAGCCGCTCGTGCCCGGGCTGCACCGGCCGGATCCGGCGCAGCAGGGCCCGAATGCGCGCCGACAGCTCCTTCGGGGCGAACGGCTTGGTCAGGTAGTCATCGGCGCCCGCCTCCAGTCCGGCGACGACGTCATGGGTGTCGTTGCGGGCGGTGACCATGATGATCGGCACGTCGCTCGTGCGACGCAGGGTGCGGCAGAGCTCGAAGCCGTCGATGCCGGGGAGCATGATGTCGATGAGGACCACGTCGGGCTGCTGGCGGGCGAAGGCGTCGACCGCTTCCTCGCCCGACCCCGCCCCCTCGACCGTCCAACCCTCGTCCTCGAGGGCGAGCTTGACGGCCTCGCGGATGCGCTCGTCGTCCTCAACGGCCAGGATTCGGGTACCCATCGGGCACCATGATGCCCGATTCGGGGACACTTCCGTCCGCACTGCGGTCATGCTGCTCCGCTTCGCTTCGCGGCTCGACCGACCCCGCGTCTCGGCGCCCGCTTGACCTCAGGTGGCGAGCACCCGCACGAGGTCGACGAAGATCGCCGGCGTGGCGACGAGCAACCGGTTGGCGATCGGGGGGCCACCGGCGAAGTCACCGCTCCGGCAGCCCGCCTCCCGCGCGATGAGCTCGCCGGCGGCGACGTCCCACGGGTTCAGCCCGGCCTCGTAGTAGGCGTCGACCCGTCCGCACGCCGTGTAGCACAGGTCGATCGCGGCCGAACCGATGCGGCGGATGTCGCGCACCGACCCGATGAGGTGGGTGACCACCTCGGCCTGGCGGATCCGATCGGCGGGTCGATAGCCGAAGCCGGTGGCGACGAGGGCGAGTGAGACATCGGTGGTCGGGCTGCAGCTGATCGGCTCACCGTTGACCGTCGCCCCGCGGCCCCGCCCGGCGGCGAACAACTCGCCCATGGCCGGCACGTACACGGCGCCGGCGACCATTCCGTCGCCATCGCCCGCGGCGACCGAAGTCGCCCACTGCGGCAGCCCGTAGACGAAGTTGGTGGTGCCGTCGATCGGGTCCACGAACCACGAGACCCCGGACGTCCCGTCGCGGTGCGTGCCCTCCTCGCCGAGGACCGCGTCGCCCGGCCGGGCTTCGGCGATCCCGGCGACGATCGTCTCCTCGGCGGCGCGGTCGAGCACGGTGACCAGATCCGTCGCCGTGGACTTCGTCGCGATGTCCAATGACCCGCCGCCGCGCCCGGTGTGGGCGCGATCGCCGCCCTCGACGGCGAGCCGGCAAGCGATCGTCAGCAGCTCGTCGACGAGGTCGGCCGCCGTAGCCCGGCCGCTCACGGCTGATTGTCCTGCAGCTCGCGCCACTCGCCGAGCGCCCGCAGCACCAGCACCGCGACGATGCTCATCCCACCGGCGGCGACCACCGCGCCGACGAACAGCCCGAGCCCGAGCGGCAGCGCACAGTCGCCGTCGCACTGCAGCTCGACCAGGCTGTAGCCGATCAGTGCGCCGGCGAGCCCGGCCAGGCAGATCGCCGCGAACGCGGCCGCCCGCGCCGCCGGTGACGGCAGCGCCGACAGCGAACCCGCGGGCGACGGTCTCGACTCCACGACGGCGGAGCCTACGGGGACCGCCCGATCCGTCGACGGCCCGACCACTACGGTCACGCGGTGCGCGTGGTGGCGGTGATCCCGACCCATAACGAGGTCGAGAACCTGGAGGCGGTCGTCAAGGGGGTGCGGGTCGCCGTCCCGGACGCCGGCATCGTGATCGTCGACGACGCCAGCACGGACGGCACGGGTGCGCTCGCCTCGCGTCTCGCCGCCGAGCTCGGCGACCTC
>JBKOUV010000306.1:0-15001 GCA_046723555.1 Actinomycetota bacterium
ATCCAGAGCCATTGCGGTGTGAACGGGCTGTCGATCAACGACTCGATCATGGAGCAGCTGCTGATGATCGATGCCGCCTACCGGGCCTCGGCCAAGCGGATCACGGCGGTCTGCCCCTTCTACGGCTACGCCCGTCAGGACCGCAAGGCGGAGGGAAGGGAGCCGATCTCCGCCCGCCTCGTCGCCGACATGTTCCTGGCCGCGGGGGCCAAGCGGATGATCTCGATCGACCTCCACGCCGGCCAGATCCAGGGCTTCTTCGACGGGCCGGTCGACCACCTCACCGCCATGCCGGTGCTCGAGGCGTACCTCCGCGAGCACGTGACCGCGCCGGTGATCGTGTCCCCGGACGCCGGCCGGATCAAGGTGGCCGAGCGGATGGCCCAGCACCTCGACGACTGCGGCGCCGACCTCGCCTTCGTCTACAAGCGCCGGCCCAAGGGCACCGACAACGTGGCCCAGGCCATCGAGGTGATCGGTGAGGTGTCGGGCCGGCTGTGCGTGATCACCGACGACATCATCGACACGGCGGGCACTGTCGTGTCGGCCGCCGAGCTGTTGCGCGACAAGGGCGCCACCGACGTGTGGGCGATGGCGACCCACGGCGTGCTGTCGGGACCGGCGATCGAGCGGCTGAAGAACAGCTCGATCGAGCGGGTGGTCCTCACCAACACCCTGCCGCTGCCGCCGGAGAAGCAACTCCCGAACATCGAGGTGCTGTCCGTCGCCCCGATCATCGCCCAGGCCCTCTCCGCCGTCTTCGACGACACCAGCGTCAGCGAGATCTTCGACGGCGAGAACCTGGCCTGACCGCGCCACCACGAAATCTGGGCGCGCGATTCTTCTCGACCGGTGCGAACGATCGCGCCCAGTTCGGGGACGTACGGATCGGAACGGCCGATAGCATCGTCTGCCGCTATGGCAACGGTTCTTGTCGCTCAAGTCGGCCGCGAAACGGGCAGTGCCGCGTCCCGTCGCCTGCGGGCCGCGGACGCGGTCCCGGGTGTCCTCTATGGACACGGCATGACGCCGATGTCGGTCGCCGTCGAGCGACGTGACCTGCGGGTCGCCCTCTCCGGCGCCGCCGGCGTGAACACGGTGCTCGACCTCACCGTCGACGGAACCGTGTATCCGGCGATCGTCAAGGAGCTGCAGCGCCACCCGGTGCGGCGCAACGTCATCCACGTCGACTTCATCCAGATCAACCTCGACGAGGAGATCACGGTTTCGGTGCCGCTGCGGCTCGTCGGCGAGGCCAAGGAGGTCGAGGAGGAGGGCGGGCTCGTCGACCCCGCCGTCGACTCGATCGAGGTCGTCACGACCCCGCGCAACATCCCCGACGAGTTCGTCTTCGACGTCTCGGAGATGACGATGGACTCCGTCATCCGCCTCGGCGACGTGCCGATGCCGGCCGGCGTGACGGCGACGGGCGATCCGGAGAGCCCGGTCGTCACCGTGCTCACGATGCGCGCCGAGGTTGCCGAGCTCGAAGCGGCCGAGGCCGAGCTGGCCGAGGAGCAGGCTGCGGCGGCGGCCGCCGAGGCCGCGGAGGCCGGTGAGGAGGCCGCGCCGGCCGAGGAGGGTGGCGAGGCCGCGGCCGAAGGGGGCGAATCCGCTCCCGACGCGGCTTCCGAGCAACCCAACGAGTGAAGCGCCGCACCCCGTTCGACTGGCTGATCGTCGGTCTCGGGAACCCGGGCAAGGAGTTCGCCCGCACCCGCCACAACGTCGGCGAGGAGGTCGTGGCCGAGCTCGCCCGCCGGCGCGGCGACACGCTCAAGGGCGGGCGGGACAACTCCCTGGCCGCCGAGTCCCGGATCGGCGACGAGCGCTGCGTCCTGGCGTTCCCGCTCACCTACGTCAATGAGTCGGGTCAGGCGGTGCGCTCGCTCGTCCGCCGGTACGGCATCGACGACCCCGAACACATCGTGATCGTCCATGACGAGCTCGACCTGCCGCCGGCGACCGTGCGGGTCAAGGCCGGCGGTGGGCTCGCCGGACACAACGGGCTGCGGAGCGTCACCCAGCACCTCAAGACCCAGGACTTCCTGCGCGTGCGCATCGGCGTCGGCAAGCCGCCGTCCAAGGAGCAGGGCGCCGACCACGTCCTCTCCCGCCTCCCCAAGCGCCAGCGTGACCTCTTCGATGTCGCCGTCCAGGAAGCCGCCGACGCCATCGAGGTGATCGTGCTCGACGGTGTAGCCAAGGCGATGAACACCTACAACACCCGCACCCCCTGACCGGCAAACCGGTCTGATCGGATCTCGGTACCCTGGATCGCCCGTGCGTCTGGCTGATCTCCCCCCGCTGCTGCGCGACGAGCCGGCGCTGACGCGCGCCCTCGGTGAGCCCGACGCCCGCCTCGCGGTGGTCGAGGTGGCCCGGCCGATCGCCATCGCCGCCCTCGCCGGGCTCTCCAGCCGCCGGCCACTCGTCGTCGCCTGCCCCACGGGGACCATGGCGACCCAGCTCGCCGACGATCTCGAGCAGTTCCTGCCCGCCGGGCAGGTGGCGACGTTCCCGGCGTGGGAGACGCTGCCGTTCGAGCGGGTCAGCCCATCGGTCGAGACGATGGGCCGTCGCCTCGAGCTGCTCTGGCGCATCCGCGACCCGGAGACCTGCCCGGCCGTCATCGTCACCGGCGTCCGCGCCCTCCTCCAACGCCTCGGACCGGGCGCCACGGCGATCGAGCCGATCGTCGTCCGGCCCGGCGACGTCGTCGACCCCGACGACGTCTCCCGCCGGCTGGTCGAGTTCGGCTACCGGCGCGAGGAGCTCGTCGAGCACCGCGGCGAGTTCGCCCGCCGCGGCGCCATCGTCGACGTCTTCCCGGCCACCGCCGACGGCCCGATCCGCATCGACCT
Organism: Actinomycetota bacterium; assembly: GCA_046723555.1. Lineage (GTDB taxonomy): Bacteria > Actinomycetota > Acidimicrobiia > Acidimicrobiales > Ilumatobacteraceae > JALZMG01. The sequence continues at coordinate 2,865 of JBKOUV010000306.1, forward strand.
GTGGGGGGACGAGGTCGACCGGCTGACCGCGTTCGGCGTCAACGACCAGCGCTCGACCGGCGACCTGGACGAGGCGTTGATCTTCCCCGCCCGGGAGCTCGTCCCGACCGACGACGTGCGCGCCCGCGCCGCCAAGCTGGTCGCCCTCGAGCCGTGGGGGCGCGAGCAGTGGGAGCGGCTCGCCGACGGCGTGCTGTTCGACGGGATGGAGAGCTGGCTGCCGTGGCTCGTCGGCGATGGCGACGGTGACGACGCCGCCGGAAGCATCGAGTTGCTCACCGACGTCCTGCCCGATTCGGCCAAGGTCGTCCTCGTCGAGCCCCGGCGGATGCGGGACCGGGCGACCGACCTGCTCGCCGAGGAGGACGACCTGGCCAAGGCGCTGGCGTCGACGTGGGGTCGCGACCCGACGGTGCGGTTCCCCCGCCTCCACGCCGAGCCGGCCCAGCTCCTCGCCGACAAGAGGGGCGCCATCTGGGCGATCGACACCGCGCCGGAGTCACCCGCCACACCCGTGGTGCGGGCCTCCGGCTGGGGACCGGTGGTGGGTGACGGCTCGGGCCTGGTCACCCGGCTACGCGAGCTATTGGCCGGCGGCTACCGCGTCGTCGTCGCCGCCGACGGCGAGGGATCCGCCGAGCGGCTGGCGTCGATGCTGCGCGACCAGGGTCTCGACCTTCCCGTCCACGCGTCGGGCACCGGCGACCTGACCCGGGCCGGCGGGCACGTCGTCGTCGCCCCGCTCCACCACGGTGTCACGCTCCCGGCCGCCCGGCTCGCCGTCGTCGCCGAGAGCGACGTCACCGGCCGCCGCCGCGCCCACCGCCGTCCCCGCTCGCGGCGCACCGGCCTGACCACGTTCGAGGACCTCAAGGCCGGCATGTACGTGGTCCACGTCCAGCACGGCGTCGGGCGCTACGAGGGCATGGTCAAGCGCAGCATCGGCGGGGTCGAGCGCGACTACCTGCTCATCGCCTACAAGGGCAACGACCGGCTGTACGTGCCGTCGGATCAGATCGACGTGCTGCGCCAGTACGTCGGCGGCGAGACGCCGACGCTGCACCGCCTGGGCGGGGCCGACTTCGCCAAGGCCAAGAGCCGGGTCCGCTCCGCGGTGCGCGAGGTCGCCCAGGAACTCGTCCTCCTCTACCAGAAGCGGGTCAACGCTGAGGGCTTCCCATTCAGCTCCGACACCCCGTGGCAGACGGAGATGGAGGATGCCTTCCCGTTCGTCGAGACGCCCGACCAGCGGACGGCCATCGTCGATGTCAAGGCCGACATGGAACGGCCCCACCCGATGGACCGGCTGCTCTGTGGCGACGTCGGCTTCGGCAAGACCGAGGTCGCCATCCGGGCCGCGTTCAAGGCGATCCAGGATGGCAAGCAGGTCGCCGTGCTCGTCCCGACCACGCTGCTGGCCACCCAGCACGGCAACACGTTCGCCGACCGCTTCGCCGGCTACCCGATCCGGGTCGAGACGTTGAGCCGCTTCCTCACTCCGGCGCAGGCGCGGGACGTCATCAACGGCCTCGAGTCCGGCGCGGTCGACTGTGTGATCGGCACCCATCGGCTGCTCTCCGAGGGGATCCGCTTCAAGGACCTCGGGCTCCTCGTCATCGACGAGGAGCAGCGCTTCGGCGTGCAGCACAAGGAGGCGATCAAGCACCTCAAGACGAATGTCGACGTGCTCACGCTCACCGCCACGCCGATTCCGCGCACGCTGGAGATGAGCCTCGTCGGGATCCGTGATCTGTCCTTCCTCCAGACCCCGCCCGCCGACCGCCAGCCGATCCTCACCTACGTCGGCGGCTACGACGAACGGGTTGCCGTGGAGGCGATCCGCCGCGAGCTGCTCCGCGAGGGCCAGATCTTCTGGATCCACAACCGGGTGCGCTCGATCGAGTTCGAGGCCGCCCGCCTGCGCGAGCTGGTGCCCGAGGCGCGCATCGCCGTCGCCCACGGGCAGATGGACGAGAGCCGCCTCGAGCAGGTGGTGATCGACTTCTGGGACGGGCTGTACGACGTGCTCGTCTGCACCACGATCATCGAGTCGGGCATCGACATGCCGACCGTCAACACCCTGGTCGTCGAGCGGGCCGACCTGCTCGGGCTCGGCCAGCTCCACCAGTTGCGCGGGCGGGTCGGACGCAGCGGGCAGCGGGCCTACGCGTATCTGTTCCACCCCGACGACGTGGTGCTCACCGAGGAGGCGTACGAACGACTGCGCACCATCGGCGAGGCGACCGAGCTCGGCAGCGGGTTCAAAATCGCGATGCGCGATCTCGAGATCCGCGGCGCCGGGAACCTGCTCGGTGAGGCCCAGTCCGGGCACATCGCCGCCGTCGGCTACGACCTGTACTGCCAGATGGTCACCGAAGCGGTCGCCGAGATGAAGGGCGAGCCGGTGCGCCCGCCCGCCGAGATCAAGCTCGACGTGCCGACCGACGCCTACCTGCCCACGGACTATGTGGCCAAGGAGGAACTGCGCCTCGAGGCGTACCGGCGGCTCGCCGCGGTCGTCACCCCCGCCGAGGTGGCCGACATCCGCGCCGAATGGGAGGACCGTTACGGACCTCTGCCCACATCGGCGGAGGCGCTCCTGACGGTCGGTTCGCTGCGCGCCGAGTGCCACCGCCTCGGGCTGACCGACGTCACGATCGCCGCCGGTCAGGCTCGGCTCGGCCCGATCGAGCTCAAGCTGAGCCAGTCGACGCGGCTGCGGCGGCTGTCACGGGAGGCGAAGTGGAAGGAGGACGCCCGTCAGCTCGTCGTGCCGCTCCCTCGCGGCGTCGAGCCGGCGTCGTTCCTGGTCGGGTTCTTGCAGGAGCTGATCCCGCCCGACGCCGCCGAACCCCAGTCGTTTGCCGAGAGTTCATCCGCCGCGACTTGAACTCGCGGTCCCGGCGCGGCACGGTGCATTCGGCAGCGTGAAGGCCGAGATCACGGCAGTTCCGCGCGGTGATCGTGTGGAGGGATCCCACGGCGCCGATCGGGCTGTAGGTCGAACCGGTAGCTTCGGCCGGGTGATTCGCCGCTCTGCAGTGGTCGCGCTGGTGGTCGTCGGCGCCGGGCTCGCCGGGTGCTCGACGTTCGACGAGAACGATGCCGCCGCCGTGGTCGACGGGACGAAGATCACGCAGCAGCAGCTCGAGGACACGTTGACCGCGCTCGCCGCCCATACGGAAGAGACCGGGATCGAGGAGGACTTCGCCACGGGGAGTGTGGAGGGTGAGACCGGCCGCAATGTGCTGGGTGGGCTCGTCCGGGCGACGGCGAGCCAGCAGTACCTCGCCGACAACGGGGAGTCGGTCACCGACGCCGATCGCCAGGCGGCCCAGACCTCGCTGCCGGCGTGGGAGCAGGAGCTGTCCGGCGACGTCTCCGATCTCGTGCTCGACTTCCAGGCGAGCGGGGCGGCACGGAGTCGGATCGCGGCGCGGGACGCCCAGGCCCGGTACGAGGAGTCGCCGTCGGATCTCGGCGTCGTGTGCGTCCGGCACATCGTCGTCGACACCGAGGAGGAGGCGCAGGACGTGCTGACCGAGCTGGAGGGCGGCGCGGACTTCGCCGACCTCGCCGCGGAGCGCTCCATCGAGCCCGCCGCCGCCAGCACCGGCGGCGCGCTGGCCGATCCCCAGACCGGCGCGCCGTGCCTGTCCACCGCAGCGGCGGTCCAGGCGTTCGATCCGGGCTTCGTCGCCGGCGCCACGGCTGCCGTGCCGGGTGAGCCGACCGACCCCGTGCAGTCGTCGTTCGGCTGGCACGTGATCCTCGCCCGTCCGTACAGCGAGGTCGAGGACTCGGTGCTGAGCATCTACGGTGCCCGACTGTTCGCCGAGTACCTGCAGTCGGCCGATGTCAGCGTCGACCCCCGCTACGGCCGGTGGGACGCGGAGACCGGCTCGATCGTCACGCTGGCATGAGATGACGATCATTGCGTTCCCCGGCCACGCAGGCCGGGGCTGGCCGCTCGCTCGCTGGCGCTCGCTCGCTCGCATCGTCGCAACGGTGTCCAAGTGACCATCACGGTCGTCGGCCTCGGGCCCGGAGACGACCGCTACGTCACGGCCGAGACCCGGGACGCGATCGCCCGCATCCGGCACCGCTACCTGCGCACGTCGATCCATCCCAGCGCCGGTGTCGTGGGGGAGGCCACCTCGCTCGACCACCTCTACGAGTCGGCGTCGACGTACGACGACGTGTACCCGGCGATCGTGGACACCCTCGTGGCCGCGGCGCAGGAGCACGGTGACGTGCTGTACGCGGTCCCGGGCTCGCCGATCGTGCTCGAGCGATCGGTCCGGCTGCTCCTCGCCGACGGCGGCGTCCCGGTGGAGGTGCTGCCGGCGATGTCGTTCCTCGATCTGGTGTGGGCGCGCCTCGGTGTCGACCCCGTCGAGGCGGGCGTGCGGCTCGTCGACGGTCACGACTTCGCCCCCGCGGCCGCCGGATCCACCGGTCCGCTGCTCGTCGCCCACGCTCACGCCCGCTGGGTACTGTCGGACATCAAGCTCGCCGCCGACGAGGCCGACGGCGACGAGGCCGTCGTCATCCTCCAACGGCTCGGCACGGACGACGAGCAGATCACCGAGACCACGTGGAGCGAGCTCGACCGGTCCGTCGAACCCGACCACCTGACGTGCGTCTACGTCCCGCACCTGGCCACGCCGGTGGGCGCCGGGTACGTACGCTTCCACCAACTGGCCCGCACGCTCCGCGAGCAGTGTCCGTGGGACCGCGAGCAGACCCACGCCAGCCTGGTGCCGTACCTGGTCGAGGAGACGTTCGAGCTCGTCGACGCCCTCGCCGCGCTCGACCCCGACGATCCGGCGACCGAGCACGCGCTGGTCGAAGAGCTCGGCGACCTGCTCTACCAGATCGAGTTCCACGCCACGATCGCCGAACAAGCCGGGCGGTGGTCGATCGCCGACGTCACGACCGGGATCCACGACAAGCTGGTCGCCCGCCACCCGCACGTGTTCGGCGATGTCACCGCCGATGATGCCGCCACGGTGCTCGCCAACTGGGACGACATCAAGCGCGCCGAGAAGGGGCGGACGTCGGTCTTCGACGGCGTCGCCGGGTCGCTCCCGGCGCTCGCCTACGCCGGCGATCTGCAGCGCAAGGCGGCCAAGGTCGGGTTCGACTGGGATGACGTCAGCGGCCCGGACGCCAAGATCGACGAGGAGCTCGCCGAGCTGCGCCACGCGGTCGGTGCCGCCCGGGCCAGCGAGGTCGCCGCCGAGCTCGGGGACGTGCTCTTCGCCGTCGTCAATGTCGCCCGCCACCTCGGCGTCGACGCCGAGCTCGCCCTGCGGGCGGCGGCGAACAAGTTCCGCCGCCGGTTCGAGGCGGTCGAGGCCCTGGCCGCCGAGCGCGGCATCGACATTGCTGCCGCCGACTTGGCCACGCTTGATCGGCTGTGGGAGGAGGTCAAGCAACTCGAGAGTCGATGATGCGAGGGTTTCGGGCCCAGAAATCCAGCGCCGGAAACCCTCGGATCGCCGAATCCAGCTTCGTCGCACTTCACGCGTCCGAGGGTTACCGGCCGGATTTCCTGCACGAAACCCTCGGATGCGTGAAACAGGGAACCAGACTCTTTACCGTGCGGATGCAGCTCGCCGACCCCGCCGACCATCCCCACGTCGGATCGCTCCCGTTCGCCACCGACCTGGCGGACTGGGACCTGCCCTACATGCGCGGGGTGCTCGGCCTGCACCGCCACGTGGTCCGCCTCGTCGAGCTGGGGGAGGACGGGCAGCGGACGAGCTACGTCGTGAAGGAGCTGCCCGACCGGCTCGCCCAAAGGGAGTACCGCCTGCTCCGCTCGCTCGCCGCCGATCGTCTGCCGACGGTGGTCGTGGTCGCCGTGGTCACCGACCGCGGGAAAGATCGCGACGGCCTGCTCGTCACTCGTCACCTCGACTACTCGCTGCCCTACCGCAACCTCCTCGCCGGCCAGGGCATGACGATCCCCTACCTCGGCGACCGTGTCCTCGCCGCCCTGGTCGGCCTGCTCGTCCGCCTGCACCTCGCCGGCTTCTTCTGGGGCGACTGCTCACTGTCGAACACGCTGTTCCGGCGCGACGCCGGCGAGCTGATGGCGTACATCATCGACGTCGAGACGAGCGAGCGCTTCGAGCGGCTGTCCGACGGTCAGCGCGCCCTCGACTTGCAGATCGCGACGGAGAACGTCGCCGGCGGCCTGCTCGACCTCCAGGCCGGCGGGCGACTCGTCGCCAGCGTCGACCCGTGGCAGGTCGCCGAGAACATCGAGTCGTCGTACAACGACCTGTGGGCCGAGCTGACGGACATCGAGGAGTTCTCGGCGAGTGAGCAGTGGCGGGTCGGCGAACGGCTGCGCCGCATCCACGACCTGGGCTTCGACGTCGGCGAGATGGAGGTGCTGACCGACGCCGAGGGCCGGCACCTGCGGCTCGTCCCCCGTGTGGTCGAGAGCGGTTACCACCAGGACCGCCTGTTCGCCCTGACCGGATTGTGGGCCGGCGAGAACCAGGCCCGGCGCCTGCTCGACGACATCCGCACCTTCGCCACCGAGCTTCGCGGCCGTACCGATACGCCGCCGTCGGAGAGCATCGCCGCCGTGCGCTGGCTCGACCAGCGGTTCGAGCCGATCGTGGCGTCGATCCCACCGACGCTGACCGGCAAGCTCGAGCCGGCGGAGGTCTACCACCAGCTGCTCGAACACCGCTGGTACCTGAGCGAGCGCGACCGTCGGAACGTGAGCCTGGAAGAAGCACTGGAGTCCTACATCCCCGACGTGCTGGCCCACGCGCCCGACGAGGCCGTCAGCGTCGACGTCCCGACCGGCGAGCTGGTCCTGCCCGACCTCAGCGGGTCGCCGCCCGACGGTGCGCCGTAGTGACTCCTGGTCAGCGGATTACCGTCGACAGCCGTGAGTGAAATCGTCCAGGTCGAGGGCCGCGAGGTCCTCGACTCCCGGGGCAACCCGACCGTCGAAGTCGAGGTGCTCCTCGTGAGCGGGGCGCGTGGTCGCGCCGCCATCCCGAGTGGCGCGTCCACGGGGGAGCACGAGGCGGTCGAGTTGCGCGACGGCGACGAGCGCTATGGCGGCAAGGGTGTGCAGCGGGCAGTGGGGCACGTCAACGGTGAGATCTCCGAGGTCTTGCTCGGCTTCGACGCCCTCGAGCAGCGACTCGTCGACACCGCGCTCATCGACCTCGACGGCACCGAGAATAAGGGTCGCCTGGGGGCCAACGCGATCCTCGGCGTCAGCCTCGCCGTCGCCAAGGCCGCGGCCGACGAGCTCGAGGTCCCGCTCTACCGCTACGTCGGCGGTCCCAACGCCCACGTCCTGCCCGTGCCGATGATGAACGTCGTCAACGGTGGCGCCCATGCCGACAACACCATCGACCTCCAGGAGTTCATGGTGATGCCGGTCGGGGCGCCGAGCTTCGCCGAGGCGCTGCGGTGGGGGACCGAGACGTACCACGCCCTGAAGCAGCTGCTCCACGAGCGCGGGCTGTCGACCGCCGTCGGCGACGAGGGCGGCTTCGCCCCGAACCTGGCGGCCAACGAGGACGCGGTCAAGGTGCTCGTCGAGGCGATCGATGCCGCCGGGTACGTGCCCGGTGACGACATCGCGATCGCCCTCGACCCGGCGATGAGCGAGCTGTACCGGGACGGTCGGTACCACCTGGCCGGCGAGGGCAAGGTCCTCGAGGCCGACGAGCTCGTCGACTACTGGAGCCGATTGGTCTCGAGCTACCCGATCGTGTCGGTCGAAGATGGCATGGCCGAGGACGACTGGCCCGGCTGGTCCGCGCTCACCGAGGCGCTCGGCGACCGGATCCAGCTCGTCGGCGACGACCTGTTCGTCACCAACGCGGTGCGGCTGCAGCGGGGCATCGACCGCCGCGTCGCCAACTCGGTGCTGATCAAGGTGAACCAGATCGGCACCCTGACCGAGACGCTCGACACCGTCGAGCTGGCGACGCGCCACGCCTACACGTCGGTGATGAGCCATCGCAGCGGCGAGACCGAGGACACCACGATCGCCGACTTGGCGGTGGCCACGAACTGTGGGCAGATCAAGACCGGCGCGCCGGCGCGCAGCGATCGGGTCGCCAAGTACAACCAGTTGTTGCGGCTGGAGGAGGACCTCGGCGAGGCCGCCGAGTTCCGGGGAGCTCGCGCGCTCGCCGGGCATGCCTGAACCTGGACTCGTCGACCTGCGACAATCGTTCGACCTATGAGGAAGCGGCGTGCAACGACGACGATCCGCAAGGCCCCGGGCCGGCGGGCGTCGGACGCCGGCCGCTCGCGCCTCGGCGACTTCACCCGCCCGATCGCCAAGGCCCAGCGGATCGCGCCGAACCGTCGGCCGGCGATCGCCCTCGGGCTGCTCGGCCTGGTAGTCGTCGGCGCCATCGCCACCGCCCTCTTCGGTCTGCCCGTGCGCACATGGTTCGAGCAGGAGCACGACCTGAAGCGGCTCGACGGCCAGCTGGCCGAGCTGCAGTCCGTCAACGCCGACCTGCAGCGGGAGGTCGACCGGCTGGACACCGACGCCGGGATCAAGGAGGCCGCCCGCGAGGAGCTCGGCTACACCGACCCGGGCGAGCGGCGGGACACGATGCTCGACCTCCCCGACCTCCCCACGGACCTGCCGAACGGTTGGCCCTATCGCACCGTGGAGCAGATCATCGCTGTCCGCGGCGGCGGCAACTGACCCCGATTGATCACCGCCGCGGCCCTGACCGATACGTCCAGAGTTGCGGAGACGGCCACGAAGTAGCCTCCGACGCGTGACGGCGAAGTCCTGGGCGCTGGGGTGCGCTTCGGCCGCGGTCACCGTGGTGGCGCTCGGGGGTTGCGGCGCGTCGTCGGACGCCGAGGACTTCCAGCCCGCGGACGTGTACGTCGCCACGATCGAACGCGTGCTGGCCGACGAGACTCCAGGCAACGGGACGGACGGGCTGCCGGTGGTGTACGTGGTGCCGCTCGGCGAGCACGAGATCGATGCCACGGTGCAGGCCGAGGTGGCCAGTGAGCTGCACGACGTCGCCGACGTCCGCTTCGCCGACGAGCGCTCCGAGGCGCTGGACGAGGATGAGCCCGGCCAGCCGGTGCGCGACGAGGGGCTGCTCGTCGCGATCGGGGAGGTCGTCGAGCAACGCGGCCCGGTCGAGGTCGAGGTCGAGGTCTACCGCTCGGAGGGCGACTCGTCGAGCCGGGTGTTCACCGTGTCCCGGCGTGGGTCGCGCTGGACGGTGACGTCGACGTCGGTCGTCGCCGGTCCCTGAGCGCCGTCGGTCTCGAACTCCGTCACCAGCCGGGACGTTTGGGCCATCACCCACTCCAGCTCGCCGGCCTCGGGCGACGACCCGGCGACCACCGTGGCGCGCAGGCGGTCGATCCGAGCGACCAGTTCGCTGGCGACGGCGTGGTCCGTGGCCCGGGCGAGGTCGATGACCCCGACGAGTTCGGTGACGGCGAGCCGCGGCTGGTCGCGGCGCTGCCACTCGGCGGCGTGATCCAGATGGCGGCGGGCGATCTCGAGGTGGTCGAAGGGGTCGAGCACGTGGGCCTGTTGCGCCTCCTGGATCGCCCGCACGTACAGCCCCGCCGCCGGGATCAGCCCCAATGCGACGACGGCCAGGCTCACCTGCACCGCCACCGCCCCCGCGGTCGCCGCGATCGCCCCGATCACCCAGGCGACCTGGAACCGGGTCTCGAAGCGGGCGAACGCCCGCCCCCGCACCGCGGCAGGCGCGCGGGTCTGGACCATGGCATCGAACCCCTGACGACCGATAGCCGCGACCATGCCGAGCACGGCCGACACGACGAGCACCAACGAGCGGGACGGCCCGAGGGCGCCGAACGCGGCAACGACGGCGAGGATGACCAGTGAGCCGGCCGTGAGCCGGTCCTCGCCGTAGCGGCGGCGCAGCAGCGGCGCGACGATCAGGCCGCCGAACGTGCCGGCCCCGTAGGCCGCCACGGCGGCGCCGTACATCCACGCCGGCTGGCTGCCCCGGCGGAGGTCGAAGGCGAGCCCGAACACAAAGAACCCGACGGCGAACCGGACCACCGTGAACGCCCACGCGGTGGCGACGATCGTCGGTGTGTGCAGCTCCTCGTACTGCACCGTGGGCGCGACCTCGAACCACGCGATCGGCGGCGGCAACCGCAGCATCAACACGGCGGCGACGACGAACACCGCGCAGGCGAGGCCGAGCGTCACGGACGGGGAGGTGAGCGCCATGAGCGGCGCGCCGACCGCCCCGCCGATCCCCGCCACGATCGTCCCGACGCGAGCGAGCCGGGCGTTGGCGGCGAGGAGCTGGTCGGGCTTGGCGACGAGCCCGGGCACGAGCGCCTGCCGGGTCACGCCCGACGCCTTGCCCGCGATCAGCAGGGCGAGGGCGAAGAAGTAGAGCGTCAGATCGAACAGGAAGAACGCCAGCGCGGCGGCGAACGCAGCGCGCAGGGCGAGCAGCGCGGCGGCGATGACGCGATGGCCACCGCCGAACCGATCGATCGCCGGACCGATGAACGGGGCGAGCAGGGCGAACGGCGCCATGTTGATGACCAGGTACAGCAGCACCTGTTCCCGCGACGCCGACGGGCTGAGGTTGAAGAACAGCGACCCGGCGAGTGACACGGCGACGAGGGCATCGGCCGCCGCGCCGAGCGACTGGGCGACGGCCAGGCGGTTCAGTCCGGGCGTCCAGTCGACCGTCGACGGGATGCGTCGGCGGAGCTCGTGGATCACCGTTCCATGCTGCCGCAATCGTCGCGGCGGCGGGGAGACGGTGGATTACAGTCCCGCGCCATGAGCGCGCGGACGCCTTTCTGAGGGCCGCCATGGCGTACGGGCTCGGGATCGATCTGGGGACGACCTTCACCGCCGCGGCGGTCGCGCGCGACGGGCGGGTCGAGGTCGTCAGTCTCGGCAATCACGCCGCCGCGATCCCGTCCGCCGTGCTCTTGCGCGACGACGGGGAGATGCTGGTCGGTGACGCCGCGATGCGGCGGGGGCAACAGGAACCGGCCCGCCTCGCCCGTGAGTTCAAGCGCCGTCTGGGTGACGCCGCCCCGATCATCCTCGGCAACACGCCGTACTCGGCGGAGCGGCTGATGGCCGCCGTCATCCGCTACGTCGTCGACGCCGTCACCGAGCGCCAGGGCGAGCCGCCCGACCGCGTCGCCATCGCCCACCCCGCCAACTGGGGTCCGTACAAGCGCGAGCTGCTCCAACAGGCCGCCCAGCTCGCCGGACACGGAGGCGCTCGCTACGTGACCGAGCCGGAGGCCGCGGCGGTGCACTTCGCTGCCGGTGAGCGGGTCGACGAAGGCGGCGTCGTCGCGGTGTACGACCTCGGTGGAGGAACGTTCGATGCGGCCGTGCTGCGCCGCACCGCCACCGGCTTCGTGACCCTCGGCGAGCCCCAGGGGATCGAGCGCCTCGGCGGGATCGACTTCGACGAATCCGTGATGTCGCACGTGCGGACGACGCTCGGCGATGCGCTCACCGGTCTCGATCAGAACGACCCGGCGGTGCGGGCGGCGATGGTCCGGCTGCGCGAGGAGTGCGTGGCCGCCAAGGAGGCGCTGTCGGAGGACAGCGAAGCCGTGATCCCGGTGATGGCTCCGGGCCTCCAGACCCAGGTCCGGCTGACCCGGCCCGAGTTCGAGGCGATGATCCGCCCGGTGCTCCGCGAGACGGTCGAAACGTTGAACCGGGCGCTGCGGTCAGCGGGCGTGACCGCCCAGGAGCTGAGCGCGGTGGTGCTCGCCGGCGGGTCGTCGCGCATCCCGTTGGTCGCCGAGATGGTGAGCTCATCGCTGCGTCGCCCCGTCGCCGTCGACGCCCACCCGAAGCACACCGTGGCGCTCGGCGCGGCGATGCTCGCTGCCGGTGTCCAACCGACGCCCGCCGCCGTGTCGCCCCAGCCCGTCGGCACCGCGCCGGCTCAGCCAGCCCCGCCGTCACCGCCTGCACCGAGCAGGCCGGCGGCCCGGGCGACGCCACCGGTCCCGGCCAGTGCGCCGCCCCCCAAGAAGAAGCGACGGGGAGCGCTGGTCGCCGTCGCCGTTCTGGTCATCGCGGCGGGCGCGGCGGGCGCGTTCTTCCTCCTCAGCGGAGGCGA
>JBKOUV010000219.1:0-7046 GCA_046723555.1 Actinomycetota bacterium
CCGCTCCACGTCCGCCACGCCCGGACGACGGCCGCGTCAGAGTCCACGAGCGTGCCGTCCATGTCGAGCAACAGCGCCCGCACACCGGCGAGCGTCGCGATCAGCCGGGATCGGTCGTCGCCCACGGTGACCACCCGGACCGCTGATACATCGCGTAGGCCACGGTCGCGTTGGTGCGGGCGTCGAACAGCTGTTGCGCGCTCGTCACACCGAGCGAGGCGAGGAAGCTGCGGTTGGCGTCGAAGTAGATCTGGAACAGCCCGTAGCAGCACCAGCCGTTGAATGCGTCGGGCTGCAGGCTGCTTTCGCGCTGGGCGATGATCAGGGCCCGGTCCTCGATCTCGTCGGGCCAGACGGCGCGGATGATCGCTTCGACGCTCCCGGGGGTGACGGGATCGAGCGGAGGTGGCGGCGCGGTCGTCGCCGGCGGATCGGTTGTCGTCGGCGCGGCCGTCGTCGGCGCGGCCGTCGTCGGCGGCTGTGTGGTCGCCGGCTGTGTGGTCGCCGGCGCATCCGTGGTCGTCGGCGCAGGCGTTGTCTCCGGGGCTTCGGTCGTCGTCGGTGCCGGCGTCGTCTCCGGCGCGTCCGTCGTCGATGGCGGGGGCTCGGGGACGGTCGCGCCGGCCGGGACGCAGAGGACGTCGCCGGCGTAGAGCGGGGTCTCGGCCGTCGCCCCGTTGGCGTTCAGCCAGGCATCGAGGTCGGCGCCCGACGACTCGGTGAACCGGACCCAGTAGTCGCCGGCGACGACGGTGTACTTGCCTGCGCACGCCGGCTGTTCCGCGGCGGCCGCGGCCGCCACGGCCATCACCTCGCCATCGCCGTCGTCGTCGGACTCGGCCTCGGCGTCGGCCGCGGTTTCCTCGCTAGCCGCGGCGAGCGTCGACGATGGCTTCGTGGTCGGCCGGGGCTGCCCGGCTCGCCGCTCCTTCCCGCCACCTCGGTCGGCGAGGAGCGAGGGTGCTGCGGTCGTGGTGCTCTCGGCGCTGGTGGCGGGGTCGGTGGATCGGAGGTCGCTGCCGCCGTCGTCCTTGCGCAGGGCCAGCGCGATTGGGATCATCAGCACGATCGCGGCCGTTATCGCGCCGAGCCGCAGCAGCCGCGGGTCGACACCGACGCGCCGTCGGTGGGAGCCGCCGCGCCGGGGAACCGTCTCGAGCGGCTCGACCCAGGCGTCGACGTCGCCGAGGTCGTCGTCGGGCCACCCCGCTGACCAGAAGTCGGCGTCCCGCGACCGCTCGAGCGGCGGGAGCGGTGCCTTGCGGACGACGACGTGGTGAGTGCGGGTCCGCTCCCCGTACGTCCGTCGCGGCCGTGGCGTTCCCGGGACCCCGCTCCAGTCGGTCTCGTCCCAGAGCGGATTGTCGTCGTGGAAGCTGGTCATGGCGGTCCCGTGGGCCGCCACCCGGCGGCACGAAGCCCCCAGGTCTAACACTGATCGTCATCGAACCGCAACATCGCGGTCACGGGACCGACATGAGGTTCGACGGGCGCCGGCCGAGTCCGGAGCGGAGAGGGTGGGATTTGAACCCACGGACCACCTTGCGGCGGTCAACGCCTTAGCAGGGCGCCCCGTTCGGCCACTCCGGCACCTCTCCTCGGAACGCACCAATGTAGCCGCCGGCGCAGCAGCTCCCCGAGGGCGAGAGCGTCATCGGTAGCCTCGGTGCCGGAACGGTGGCAGAGCGGACAATTGCACCCGCCTTGAAAGCGGGAGGCCCGAAAGGCCCGGGGGTTCGAATCCCTCCCGTTCCGCCTGGCAGCGCGAGGATCGTCGGGTGCTCGTGCGAGCTCTGGGTGAAGCCGAACGGTCCTGGAAGGTGAGCACGCTCCAGCAGGGGTGGGGCTCCACCACGGTCGCCCGACTGGGCGAGTCGATCGACGCGGCCGCGCTTCCCGGGTTCGTCGCCACCGACGGTGGCGAACGCGTCGGCCTGCTGACCTACGCCCAACGGGCGGACGAGCTCGAGGTCGTCACGCTCCAGTCGCTCCGTCCTGGCCACGGCGTCGGCCGAAGCCTGATGGACGCGGCCCGCGACCACGCGGCGAGGCACGCGGTCAGGCGCATCTGGCTGGTCACCACGAACGACAACGTCCGGGCGTTGACCTTCTACCAACGGTGGGGCATGGACCTCCGCCGGCTGGTCCGCAACGGCGTCGACGTCTCACGACTCGTCAAGCCGTCGATCCCGACGGTGGGCGACAGCGGCATCCCGCTGCGCCACGAGTTGGAGCTCGAGCTCCTGCTCGGCTAGCCGCGCGTGGATCACGCCGCCCGTCGGTGGACGGCGATCAGCTGGCGACCGAGCGCGATGGCCCAGCCGGTGTCGTCGATGGCCACGGACCAAGCCCAGCCGTCGCGCCGGTCCACCCGGATGATCCGACGGTCGCACCCGTCGTAGGCGACGATGTCGCCCGGCTTCAGCTCGTCAGCGCGAATTGTCGTCATCGCCTTCTCCTTCCCCGGTCGGCGTGACCGTCGTGGTCACAATGGACAGCATCCTCCCGATCGGGCGTCTCGCCATGAGTAGTGGCTACTCAATCTCCCGCCGGGCCGGACATGAGTGACGTCTGCGATCACCCGGGCGCTCGAAACGACCGGGCGTTAGGATCGCCCACGTTTCCCTGTGACCGCCCTGCGCTTCGCCATCTCGATCCCGCAGCTCGTCGCCGACGAGTTCGACCCGGGCGAGTTCCGCGCCTACCTGGCGCGGGCCGAGGAGCTCGGGTTCGAGAGCGGATGGACGCTGGAGCAGGTCCTCGGCTCGGCGCCGATGTTGAACCCGACCGAGACGCTGACGTACGCCGCCGCCTGCACCGAGCGGTTCCGCCTCGGCTGCGTGGTGTACGTCTCGGCGCTGCACAGCCCGGTGCACCTGGCGAAGAGCCTGAGCACGCTCGATCAGCTCAGCCGGGGCCGCCTCGAGGTCGGGATCGGGACGGGCGGCCAAGCCCGGATGTTCTCCGCCTTCGCCGTCGACCCGACCACGCTGGTGTCCCGCTTCACCGAGAGCCTGCAGCTGATCAAGGCCCTGTGGACCGAGCCGCGCGTCACGTTCCAGGGCCGGTTCTGGCAGCTCGACGACGCGGCGATGGAACCCAAGCCGGTGCAGCAGCCGCACCCGCCGATCTGGTTCGGGGGCAGTCATCCGGCCGCGCTGCGGCGGGCGGTCCGGTTCGGCGACGGGTTCTTCGGCGCCGGGTCGTCACCGACCGCCCGGTTCGTCGAGCAGGTGCAGAACATCCGAGCGGCGCTGGCGGAGACCGGACGTGACCCGGCGAGCTTCCGCATCGCCAAGCGCGTCTACATCGGCATCGACGACGACTCCGAACGGGCCCGCCGACAAGTGCTCGAGCAACTGCAGCGCCTCTACCCCTTCTTGTCGCCGGAAGCCTTGGCGCCGATTCCCGTGCACGGGCGCGCGGACGACTGTGTCGCCGGCTTGCGCGAGGTGGCCGACGCCGGAGCGGAATTGATCCTCGTCAATCCACTGTTCGACGATCACGCCCAGATGGAGCGCCTGGCCGCGGAAGTCATCCCCAAGCTCGCCTGATGCGCGGGCCGAGCGGACACGACCACGACCACGACCACGATCACGGTTCGTCCGTCCGCGCCGGAGCCCGGCACCAACGGCCGCTGGCCATAGCCCTCGGGCTGATCGTCGGGTTCCTCGCCGTGCAGGTCGTCGTCGCGCTGATCACCGGGTCGTTGGCGTTGCTGTCGGATGCCGGCCACATGGCCACCGACGCCGTCGGGCTGGGGATGGCGCTGGCGGCGATCCACGCCGCGTCCCACGCCCGCACCGACGGGTCCCGCACCTTCGGGCTGTACCGGCTCGAGATCCTGGCCGCCCTGGCGAATGCGGCGTTGCTGTTCGGCGTGGCGGCCTTCGTCCTCGTCACCGCGTTGAGCCGCCTCGGGGACCCGCCGGACATCGAGGCGCTACCGGTGCTCGTGGTGGGCGGCCTCGGGTTGGTCGTCAACCTCACCGCCTTCCTGCTCCTGCGCCGCGGCGCCGCCGAAAGCCTCAACGTCGAAGGTGCCTATCTCGAGGTGATGTCGGACTTTCTCGGTTCCCTCGCCGTCATCGTCGCCGCGATCATCATCGGGATCACCGCCTGGGGCTGGGTCGACCCGGTCTTCGGCGCGGCGATCGGCGTGTTCATCCTGCCGCGGGCGTGGCGACTCGGCGGGGAGGCGCTGCGGGTGCTGGTCCAGGCCGCCCCTCCGGGCGTCGACCTCGCCGGTGTCCGCGCCGACCTGACCGGAATCCCCGGCGTCGTCGACGTCCACGACCTGCACGTGTGGACGCTGACGAGCGAGATGGAGGTCGCCTCGGCCCACGTGATGGTGCGCGCCGGCACGGACACCCACCGCGTCCTCGACCAGGCGCGCCAACTGCTCGCCGAGCGCCACCGGCTGCAGCACGCCACCCTCCAGGTCGAACCCGACGACCACCACGGATGCGACGAGGTCGCGTGGTGACGCATCCGAGGGTTTCGCTCCACCGGAGGGTTTACCGCGCCAACGGGTCGCGCGAAACCCTCGGGTGGCAGAAAACCCTTGGGTGAGGGTCAGCCCGGGGCGATGTCCAGGCCGAAGAGGTCAGCGAACCTTCGGTAGTACTCGGCGTCGTCGGCGATCGCGCCGAGGGCGACCCAATCCGAGTCGGCGACGCCGGCGCGACCCTCGATCAACTCCCGTCCGCCCCAGCCGACGGCGTAGCGCAGCTGCGGTTCCGGGCTCGTGATCGCCTCGTGAATGATGGCGGCGACCTCGAACGGATCGGTCGCCGCGGCGATTCCCGCGGCGTAGAACTGGAACATCCGCCGGTAGTGGGCGTCGTAGGCGCCGGTCGAGTTCGGCGCGTCGACGTTCTTGGCGAAGATCGCCGATTTGGTGACGCCCGGCTCGACGATCACCACCCGGATCCCGAACGGGGCGAGCTCCTGAGCCAGCCCTTCGCTCCAGCCCTCGAGGGCGAACTTGGACGTGAAGTATGGCGACTGCCCGATCGCCGCGACCCGGCCGGCGATCGACGTGATGTTCACGATCGAGCCGCTCCCCCGCTCCCGCATCTGCGGAAGCACCGCCTGCACGCAGCGCACGGCGCCAACGACGTTGACGTTGAACGCGTCGAGGTAGAGCGACGGCGGGCACTCCTCGGCGACCCCGTTGGCGCCGACGCCGGCGTTGTTGACGAGGTGATCGACCCGGCCGGCGGCGGCGAGGATCTGCTCGAAGCCGCCCCGCACGGAGTCGTCGTCGGCGACGTCGAGCTCGACGAGGTGGACCTCGACACCGGCCTGCGCGGCCAGCGCCCCCAGCTTCTCGGCCTTCGCCGTCGACCGCACCGTCCCGTAGACCTCGTGGCCCTGCCCGGCGAGGTGGATCGCGGTGGCTCGACCGATCCCGGAGTTGGCGCCGGTGACGACGGAGACAGGCGCAGCTGGCATGCCGGCGAACGTAGTCGCCGTCAGCGGGAGATCCGGCTGCGGAGCGCCGTCACCCAGTCGTCGGCACTGCGCCAGCGGGCATCGGCGTGCTCACGGGCGCTGTGGGCATGGGCCCCGGCCGCCGGATACGACCCGAGGAACTTCACCGACCCCTGCTTGGCGTGCAGGTCGCGCAGCGCGTCGGCCATCAACTCGTCGGCGATGTGGGCCTCGGCGTAGATGACGAAGCAATAGTCGCCGAGCCCGCCCGCCTTGGTCGGCCGACTGACCAGGTTGGACAGGTTGATCCGGCGGGCGGCGAACTCCTGGAGGATCGAGATCAGGCTCCCCGGCTCATCGGCCCGCTGGTACACAACCATCGCCGTGCGGTCGTGGCCGGTCGGCGCCGGGATGCCGTCGCGGGCGACGACGACGAAGCGGGTCTGGTTGCCCGGGTGATCCGCAATGTCGCGGGCGAGCACGTCGAGCCCGTACCGCTCGGCCGCCACCCGGGGCGCGATCGCGGCGACACCGGCGATCCCGTCGTTGGCGACGAGGCGGGCGCCTTCGGCGGTGCTGTTGGCGGCCCGGACCTCCACCGATCGCAGCCGCTCGCGGAGGAAGCGGTGGCACTGCGCCGTCGCCACCGGGATCGACAAAACGACCTTGATGTCGTCGATGGTCTCCCCGGGCCGGGCCACGAGGCAGTGCTCGACGTCGAGCACGATCTCGCGCTGGATCAGGAGGTCGTAGTCGAAGGCCAAGGCGTCCTGGGTGAAGTTGACCACGCCTTCGATCGAGTTCTCGATCGGGACCACGCCGTACGTGACGTCGGCGGCGGCGACGGCGTCGAGCACGTCGGGGACCGTCGGGTAGTCGACCAGCTCTCCCGCGGCCAGGTCGGCCTGGGTCCGCACGGCCTGTTCGGTGAAGGTGCCGAAGGGTCCGAAGAACGCCACTCTGTCTGTCACTGAGGCGAGAGGCTATTGGGATGGGAGAATGAGCGCCGTGGACGAATCGGCGCTGCGCGTGCTGCTCGACGACCTGATCGCCGGCTGCGTCGGGACCGACGACGTCGTCGCCCGTCTCCGCCGGCTCCCGTTCGCCGACCTCGGCGACGCGCTCGTCGACCACCATCGGGCGCTGCGCCAAGGCCTGCCGGAGGCGGTGTACGGGCCGGGGAAGACGCCCGAGCAGTGCGTGCGCATCGTCGGTGAGCTGCTCGACAACGGCACCGGCCCCGTGCTACTGACCCGGGCGACGGAGGACCAGCTGAAGGCCGTGACCGCCGAGCACGGTCCGGGTCGCGGCTGCGGGCGGTCGGTGCTGTACCGCGCGCCGGAGCCGACCCGCACGGGCCGAGTGCTCGTCGTGACCGCCGGGACGGCCGATGGTCCGGTCGCCGACGAGTGCCTGCTCACCCTGACCGCCTACGGGTTCGACGCCGGGCGCATCGACGACATCGGGGTCGCCGGGCTGCACCGGCTGCTCGCCCACCTCGACCTGGTGACGGGCGCCGACGCCGTGGTCGTGATCGCCGGGATGGAGGGCGCCCTCGCCAGCGTCGTGGGCGGACTGACCGGGGCGCCGGTCGTCGCCGTGCCGACGAG
>JBKOUV010000248.1:0-14463 GCA_046723555.1 Actinomycetota bacterium
CCTGCTGTTCGAGCGGTTCCTGAACCCGAGCCGGCTGTCGATGCCCGACATCGACATGGACTTCGACTCCCGCTACCGGGACGAGATGATCCGCTACGCCGCCGAGCGCTACGGCCGCGACCACGTCGCCCAGATCATCACATTCGGCACGATCAAGGCCCGCAACGCGGTGCGGGACGCGGCGCGGGTGCTCGGCTACCCGTACGCCACCGGCGACCGCATCGCCAAGGCGATGCCGCCCCTCGTGATGGGCCGGGACACGCCGTTGAAGTACTGCTTCGAGGAATATCCCAAGCACCTCGACGGCTACCACGCCGCCGCCGAGCTGCGGGCGATGTACGACACCGATCCCGACGTCAAGAAGGTGGTCGACGTCGCCAAGGGTCTCGAGGGGCTGAAGCGCTCCGACGGCATCCACGCCGCCGCCGTGGTGATCACCAAGGAGCCGTTGACGACCTACCTGCCGGTGCAGCGCAAGCCGGAGAGCGGGCAGGACCCCGAGGACGCCCCGGTCGTGACGCAGTTCGAGATGCACGGCGTCGAGGAGCTCGGGCTGCTCAAGATGGACTTCCTCGGGCTCCGCAACCTCGACGTGATCACCGACACGATCGAGATGGTGCGCGCCGGGCGCGATCCGGACTTCGACCTCGACGCCATCGCCCTCGACGACGCCCCCACCCTCGAGCTGCTGCAGCGCGGCGCCGGCATCGGCGTGTTCCAGCTCGAGGGTGCGCCGCTGCGGGCGCTGATGAAGTCACTCCGCCCGACCAGCTTCGACGACGTCGCCGCCCTCGTCGCCCTCTACCGGCCCGGGCCGATGGCGGCGAACATGCACAACGACTACCCCGACCGCAAGAACGGGCGCAAGCCGATCGAGTACCTCCACCCCGACCTGGAGGAGCTGCTCGGCGACACCTACGGGCTGATGATCTACCAGGAGTCGATGATGCGGGTCGCCCAGAAGGTGGCCGGCTACACGCTCGCCGAGGCCGACAACCTTCGTAAGGCCTGTCTGCCGGCCGGGACGAAGGTGCTGACGAGGACCCGCGGCTACGTGCCGATCGAAAAGGTCATGTCGCTGCGCGACCGACGGGCCCAGACGATCGACACGACGTCGTGCACCAGCCGGTTCGAGGCGGTCGCCGACGTGTGGCCGGTCGGTCGCAAACCCGTCTACCGGCTGACCACGGCGACCGGGTACCAGATCGAGGCGACCGCCGAGCACCCGTTGCTCATCGAGTCGACGTGGACCGAGCTCGGTGACATCCGGGTCGGCGACTTGGTTGCCGTGGCCAGCCGGACGACGACCCACGGTGGCGGGCGCGCCAGCTGGGCCCAGGTCGAACTGGCGGCGCTACTCATCTCCGAGGGGTACACGCCCGACCCGAGGACGCAGCGGGCGGGGCACTTCACCAACACCGATCCGGAGCTGTTGGAGACGTTCCGGATGGCGTACGGCGAGTTCTTCGGCCGACCGCACGGAGGTGGCTCGACCAACGGTTCGGTCACCACGCTGCGCTTGTCTCGCCGGGATCTCGCGGCGCTGCGGCCGACGCTCGGGAGCTACGGCACGGCCGAGGCCAAGACGATCCCGTCGCATCTGATCAATGCACCGCTCGAGAAGGTCGAGCGGTTCGTCGGCCTGTACTTCTGCGCCGACGGCTGGGCCGATCGTTCCGGCGCGCACTTCGGCTCGCAGAGCGAGGCGGTGTGCCGCGGCCTCAAACGGATGCTGCTGCGCTTCGGGATCACCTCGAACCTGAACCATCGCGACATCGCCGGTCATGGTCGCCATTGGACGTTGTCGATCTGCGACAAGGGCCTGGCCAAGCGGTTCGCCACCGTCGTCGAGCCGCATCTGACGACCGATAAGTACTTCAAGGTGCGTCGATGGCTGATCGACTGGGAGAACACGGTCGGCGCAAGCGCAACAAACATCGGCATCCCGTCGGCGTTCGTCGCGACCGAGCTGGCTCGCCGTCAGGCGGTGACCGGCCGGAGCAAACGTCAGCTCGGAATCGACGGGGCCGGCCTGTTCAGGACTCGAGTTCTCCACCGGCGGACCCTGGACGGTCTGCTCTACTCGGAGCGTCTGGAGGATCTCCGGTCGGGTGACCTTGTATGGGACACCGTCGCGTCGGTCGAAAGCGCCGGAGAGCGCGAGTGCTTCGACTTCCGGATGGAGAACGACGAACGCCCCTACGCCGTCGTCGAGGACTTCCTCGTTCACAACTGCGGGAAGAAACAGCGGGACCTGATCGCCGCCGAGCGGCAGAAGTTCATCGACGGGTGCGAGCGCACCGGCTACGGGCGCCCGCTCGGCACGCAGCTGTTCGACATCATCGAGCCCTTCGCCGACTACGCCTTCAACAAGAGCCACGCCTTCGGCTACGGCCTCGTCGCCTACCAGACCGCCTACCTCAAGGCGCACTACCCGGTCGAGTACCTCGCCTGCTTGTTGACGAGTGTCAAGAGCAGCCTGGAGAAGGCGGCGGTGTACATCGCAGAGTGCCGGGCCCTCGGCATCAAGGTGCTGCCCCCCGACGTCAACCGGTCGCTGACCGACTTCGCCGCCCTCGCGCCCCACGATGTGCCCGCCGGTGTGACGCTGCCGGTCGGCAGCCCGGGGGCGATCACGTTCGGCCTGTCCGCGGTCCGCAACGTGGGGGAGGGCCTGGTTGGTCTGCTGCTGGCCGAGCGCGACGAGAACGGACCCTTCACCAGCTTCCACGACTTCGTCGAGCGGGTGCCGGAGCCGGTGCTCAACAAGCGGGCGGTCGAGTCGCTGATCAAGGCCGGGGCGTTCGACTCACTCGGCCATCCGCGCAAGGGTCTGCTCGGCGTGTTCGAGCACGTCACCGAGACCACGCTGATGCGCCGCCGCGAGCGGGACCAAGGCGTGATGAGCCTGTTCGGCGACTGGGCGGGTCCGGTGGAGGCCGATGAGCCCGGGTTCGACGAGCGGCTCCCGGTGCCCGACGTCGAGTTCGACAAGACCGACAAGTTGCGGTTCGAGAAGGAGATGCTCGGGCTCTACGTGTCCGACCACCCGTTGTTCGGCGTGGAGGCGGCGCTGCGGCGCAAGGTCGAGCACGGCATCGCCGACGTGCTCGAGGGCAGCGACCTCGACGACGGGGCGATGGTGCACGTCGGGGGCGTCGTCACCGGGCTGGCCCGCAAGTTCACCCGCCGCGGCGACCAGATGGCGGTGTTCGTGCTCGAGGACCTCGGCGCGGCGATCGAGGTCACGCTGTTCCCCCGCACGCTCGCCGAACAGGGACACAAGCTCAGTGACGACGTGATCGTCGCCGTGAAGGGTCGGCTCGACCGGCGCGACGAATCGCGGATCGGGCTGATCTGCCAGTCCGTGGAGGTGCTCACCGGCCTGGACGCCGGAGCGCCGCCGCTGCGCGTCCGCATCGCCTCGACCTCGCTCGACGAGCTGTGCATCCAGCGACTCAAGCGGATCCTGCGCGAGCACCCCGGTGACTCGATCGTCACCGTCGACCTCGGTGGCGGCCAGTCGCTGCGGCTCCCCGACGACTTCCGCGTCGACGTCGACCGGGTGGTCGGCGAGCTGCGCGTCGCCTTCGGTCACGACAGCGTGGCGCTGTAGCGAGCGTCAGCGGGCAAGCCCACGCTTCGGGCCCCTCTCTTCGGGCAGCGTCCCGTCGTGCCTGTAGAATGTCCTTCTCAGCCCACGCGCTCAGCAGGCGCACCGTCCATCGGGAGAGGGGATATGGCAGTCCAGGTGCAAACGAACGACTCGGCGGCGCTGACCGACGCCGATCTCGACGAACTGGCGTCGATGGGCGGAGCGTTCGGCATCGGTGAGCTTTCGAAGGCCAAGGAGGACTGGGTCCTCATCACCCTGGCCCGCGTCGAGGGCAAGCTCCACGGCTTCACGTTCTCGACCCTCGAGCGGATCGGCGGCACGCCGTGCGTGCTGCTCGGGCTGATGAGCGTGCGGCGCAGCTCCCGCCGCGACCAGGTGCTCCGCGGGCTGATGGCCGAGGCGTACCACCGGGCGTTGATGGCGTTTCCCGACGAAGACGTCGTCGTCGGGGCTCGTTTCGTCGCCGCGGACGCGCTCGACGCCTTCAAGGAGCTGGATGACGTCACCCCCAGCCCCGGCGTCCGGGCCGTCGGCGAGGAGCGGGCGTGGGGCCGCCGGCTGGCCAAGCGGTTCGACGTCGAGAGCACCTACGACGAGAAGACGTTCACGGTGCGCTCCGGCGGCCAGGAGGGGTTCATCGACCACGAGTCGGCCAAGCCAGAGTCGATCGACCCGGCTCGCCGGGCCCTCTTCGACGACGTACCCGTCGCGGCGGGTGGCTCGCTGATCGTCTACGGCTGGACGATGGCGGAAGATCTGGTCAAGCTCGGGGCCCGGCACTGACGCCGGGTCGTCGCGATGCCCGAGTTCGCCGACGTCGTCCGCCGGCGGCGGATGACTCGCGCGTTCGACGGGCGCCCCGTTCCTCCTGAGCTGCTCGCCCACGTCGTCGAGCTCGGTTCCCGGGCCCCGAGCGCGGGCAAGACCCAGGGTTGGCACCTCGTCGTGCTCGAGGGCAAGGAGACGGCGCGGTTCTGGGACATCACGCTGCCACCGATGCGCCGGGGCGCGTTCCGGTGGAAGCGGCTGCTCGACGCGCCGGTGATCGCGATCCCACTGGCCGACCCGCGCGCCTACACGGACCGCTACTCCGAGTCCGACAAGCAGGCCACCGGCCTGGGCGCGGGCGTCGAGGCGTGGCCGGCGCCGTACTGGACGATCGACGCCTCGATGTCGGTGATGACGATGCTCCTCGCCGCCGAGTCGGTCGGGCTCGGGGCCCTGTTCTTCGGCGTGTTCCGGGGTGAGCGGCAGCTGCGCCGGGCGCTCGGGATCCCCCCGGCGATGCAAGTGCTCGGCGCGATCGCCCTCGGCTGGCCGGTCGTGAACGAGCAGACGGGGGAGATCTCGAGAGGCGGCGCCGACTCCTCCGGCGCCGACGACGCCGGACCCACCGGCCCCGGCCGCTCGGCCACCCACCGCCGCCGCACCCCCGACGAGATCATCCACCGCGGCGGCTGGCGCGTCCCGTCCCCGGCCTGACCCATCCGAGGGTTTCGTGCCATCCGAGGGTTTGGCGCGGGACATCCCCGCACGAAACCCTCGGATGCCTCAGGTGAGCTGCTGACGTAGCCCGGCGGCTGTGTCCTGGGGCGTCTGACAGGCGTAGTCGCGGCACACATAGGCGAGCCCGTCGACGCGGCCCTCCCACAGCGGTGAGTCGTACCGCTCGCCCCACGCCAGCACGACGTCGGGCCGCCACCGTTCGGCGACGACCTCGACGAGGTCGGGACGGTCGCCGGCGACCGCCACCTCGGTGATTCCGCCGCGACGGAGCTCAGCGGCCGAGAGCGCATGGGAGAAGGCCGCCGGGGCCTGGTCGACGACGGCGGCGACCAGCTGCAGGATCCGGTCGGCGTGGTTGGCGTACCGGGCCTCGCCGGTGAGGGCGGCGAGGCGGTAGAGCGCGCCGGCGGCGGTCGAGTTCGCCGACGGCGTGGCGTTGTCGAACAGTTCCTTCTGCCGGGCGACGAGCGCTTCACCGTCGTCGGGGGTGGTGAACAGCCCGCCGTGGTCCGGGTCCCAGAAGTGGTCGAGCATCACGTCGGCGACGGCGACCGCCTCCGCGATCCACCGCGCCTCGCCGGTGGCCTCACCGAGCCGGACGAGGGCGTCGACGAGGCCGGCGTGGTCCGCAGCCAGGGCGTCGTGGCGGGCCGGCGGGTCGCCCCCGGCGAACCACGAGCGGTGCCACCGCCCGTCGGGGCGGCGCAGCTCGCGGCAGAGGAAGTCGGCGGTCTCGACGGCGGCGGCGATCCAGTCCGGCCGCCCCAACAGCCAGCCGGCCTCGGTCAGGGCCGACACCATCAGCGCGTTCCACTCGGTCAGCACCTTGTCGTCGCGTCCCGGGCGCGGGCGCCGCTCGCGGGCCGCGAAGAGGCGCCGGCGGGCCGACTCGATGGCCGGCGAGCGCTCGAGCTCGCCCCGGGCCCCCAGCCGGTTGGGGATCGATCGACCGCCTTCGAAGTTGCCGGCCGGCGTGATCCCGTAGAACTCGAGGGCGGCGTCGGCGTCGCCGTCGCCGCCGAGCGCGGTCCGCACCTCCTCGACGGTCCAGGTGTGGAACAGGCCCTCGTGGCCGTGACCGTCGGGCCCGGGCGAGTCGGCGTCCTCGGACGACGAGAACCCACCGTCGGGCTGGCGCAGGTCGCGCAGCACGTACTCGACGGTCTCGGTGACGACCTGGCGCCAGCGCGGCGCACCGAGCGCGGCGGCGGCGTGGGCGTAGACCCGCACCAGGAGGGCCTCGTCGTAGAGCATCTTCTCGAAGTGCGGGACGAGCCACTGCCGGTCCACCGAGTAGCGGGCGAAGCCGCCACCGATGTGGTCGTACATCCCGCCCGATGCCATCGCGTCGAGTGACACGGCCACGATCTTCCGCGCCTGCTCGTCGCCCGTGCGCAGGTACCACTGCAGGAGCAGCTCGAGGCTCATCGTCGACGGGAACTTCGGCGCCGCCCCGAAGCCGCCCCACTCGGGGTCGAACGAGGCGGCGAGCGCCTGCACGGCCCGCTCGATGTGGCCCTCGCCGGCCAGTCCGTCGGCCGGGCGGAGGCGGGCCGTCCGGGACAGGGCCTCGCGCAGGGCATCGGTGTTCTTGTCGAGGTCCTCGCGGCGGTTGTGCCAGGCGTCGTCGATCGCGGCGATGAGCTGGAGGAACTGCGGCTTCGGGAAGTAGGTCCCGCCGTAGAACGGCTCGCCGGCGGGCGTCAGGAAGGCGGTCATCGGCCAGCCGCCGCGGCCGGTCATCGCCTGCACCGCGTCCATGTAGATCGCATCGACGTCGGGTCGCTCCTCGCGATCGACCTTGATGTTGACGAACCGGCGGTTCATCTCCGCCGCCACCTCGGCGTCCTCGAACGACTCGTGGGCCATCACGTGGCACCAGTGGCAGGCCGAGTACCCGACCGACAGGAGGATCGGGACGTCCCGCTCGCGGGCGGTGGCGAACGCGTCGGGACCCCACGGATACCAGTCGACCGGGTTCTCGCGGTGCTGCCGGAGGTACGGCGACGTCTCGGTCGCCAGACGATTCACCCGGTCGACGCTACCGAGCTCCTGAACATCCGAGGGTTTCGCGTCATCAGAGGGTCTGGCGCGGGACAGGGTCGCGCGAAACCCTCGGGTGGCGGCAAACCCTCGGGTGGAAAGTGGGCCGACTACCGTCGCCGCCATGTCAGGGCTCCTCGATGGCAAGCACGTCGTGATCACCGGCGTCCTCACCGACGCCTCGATCGCCTTCTCCGTCGCCCGGCTGGCGCAGGCCGAGGGGGCCGAGATCGTGCTCACCGGCGCCGGGCGGGCCCTGAGCTTGACCCAACGGACGGCCCGCAAGCTCGACGGCGACGTCGAGGTCTTTGAGCTCGACGTCACCGTGCCGGACCACCTGGTCGCCGTCCGGGACGCCCTGGCGGACCGCTGGGGCCGCGTCGACGGCGTGCTCCATTCGATCGGGTTCGCCCCGGCCGTGTGCCTCGGCGACGACTTGATGGCGGCGACGTGGGAGGACGTGTCCGTCGCCCTGCACATCTCGACGTACTCGCTGAAGGCGCTCGCCGACGCGTTCGTCCCGCTGATGACCGCGGGTGGTTCGTTCGTCGGCCTCGACTTCGACAACTCCCGCGCCTTCCCCGCCTACAACTGGATGGGCGTCGCCAAGTCGGCGTTGCAGAGCCTCAGCCGCTACCTCGCCAAGGAGCTCGGACCCCAGGGCATCCGTTCCAACCTGGTTGCCGCCGGCCCGCTGCGCACGATGGCCGCCAAGAGCATCCCCGGCTTCGCCCGGTTCGAGGACGTCTGGCAGGAGCGGGCGCCGCTCGGCTGGGACATCACCGATCCCGAGCCGGTGGCGCGGGCGTGCGTGAGCCTGCTCTCGGACTGGTTCCCGGCGACGACCGGCGAGGTCGTCCACGTCGACGGTGGGTTCCACGCGGTGGGGGCGTGAGCGGGGTTCCGACGGCCGTGTCCCTTTAGAGTCCGTACCGATGCGCATCGGGATCTTCGGTGGCACGGGTCCGGCGGGGAGCAATCTCGCCGCCCGCCTGGCCAGCGTCGGGTACGACGTCGTGATCGGCTCGCGCTCGAAGTACCGGGCGATGGAGGTGCGGGACCGGCTCGTCGAGCGCTACGCCGAGCTCATCGGACGGCTCCACTACGGCGACAACGCGACCGCCGCCGACTGCGACGTGGTGATCAACGCCACGCCGTGGGACTCGGCGGCGACGACGGCGAAGGAGCACGCTCCCGCGCTCGACGGCAAGGTCGTGGTGAGCATGGCCAACGCGCTGGTCAAGGTGGGCCCCGAGTTCCAGCCGCTGGTGCCGCCGCGAGGAAGCGTCGCCGCCCACGTGCAGGCGGCCGTGCCGGGCTGCCGGGTCGTGGCCGCGTTCCACCACCTGCCGGCCAAGGAGCTCGGCCAGCTCGACCATCCGATCGACTCCGACGTGCTCATCTGCGGCGACGACCACGAGGCCGTGGCTCAGATCAGCGAGATCGTGGCGAAGATCCCGGGTTGCCGGCCGCTCGACGCCGGCGAGCTGTCCAACGCCACCGCCATCGAGGCGTTCACCGCGGTCCTGCTCCAACTCAACGTGCGCTACAAGACCCGTGTCGCCCCCAAGCTCACCGGCATCCGGCGCGATCCGCGAGCTCCGACCGAGTGATGGCGATGTCCGCAACCTCGCCGATGCGCCTCTACGACACCGCGCGCCGGGCGATCGTGCCGTTCACGCCGGGGCCGAACGTGCTGATGTACACGTGCGGGATCACCCCCTACGACGCCACGCACCTGGGGCACGCCGCCACCTTCCTCGCTTACGACGTGCTGCAGCGACGGCTGATCGACCGCGGCCACACCGTCACGTGCGTGCGCAACGTCACCGACGTCGACGACCCGCTGTTCGCCAAGGCCCGCCAGCTCGGCGTGCACTACCTGGACCTGGCCGCCGGCGAGGAGACCCGGTTCGAGGCCGACCTCGAGGCGCTCAACGTGCTGCCGGTCGTGTCGACGCCGCGGGCGTCGTCGGCGATCCCGGACATCCGCGGCTTCATCGGCATGGTGCTCGACCGGGGTTACGCCTACCAGGCGAACGGGGCGGTGTACTTCGACGTCGGCCGGTTCACCGAGTTCGGCACGATCGGGAACTACAGCCGGGACGAGATGCTCGCCCTCGCCCGGCAGCGCGGCGGTGACGTCGACAACCCGGCGAAGCGGGATCCGCTCGACTTCGTGCTGTGGCAGCCGTCGGCGCCCGACGAGCCGTCGTGGGACACGCTGTGGGGTCCGGGCCGGCCCGGCTGGCACATCGAGTGCAGCGCCCTCGCCCTGCGCGAGCTGGGGACGACGATCGACCTGCACGGCGGGGGGACCGACCTGATCTTCCCCCACCACGAGTGCGAGCGGGCGCAGTCCGAGGCGGCCACCGGCGAGCCGTTCGTGCGCCACTGGATGCACACCGCACTGATCGGCAAGGACGGGCACAAGATGTCGAAGAGCCTCGGCAACCTCGTCTTCGTCGATGCCCTGCGCAAGGAGTGGGACCCGATGGCCATCCGCCTCGGGATCGTCGAGCACCACTACCGCGTCGAGTGGGAGTGGGACGACGACCTCATGCCCCGGTCGGCCAAGCGCCTCGACGCGTGGCGGGGCGCGGCAGGAGGCCGCCCGAGCGGGCTGCTCGACGAGGTCCGTCACGCCCTCGACGACGACCTCGACACGCCGCGGGCGGTCGCCGCGATCGACGCCGCGGCCGAGCGCGGCGACGACGTCCGGCCCGCGGCCAGCCTCCTCGGCGTGCGGCTCGACTGACCCGGAAATGGCGCGTCGGCCGGGGTCTTACGATGGCCGGGTGACCGTGGGTGGCGGGAAGACGCAGGAGCGGTCGCGGCGCGTGCTCGGGCCGATCGCGCGGCGGCTGTGGCACATCGACACCGAGGGCTACGAGCGGCTCCCGGCGGACGGCCCGGCGATCCTGTGCCCGAACCACATCTCCTTCCTCGACTCGGCGTTCCTGCTGCTGACCCTGCCGCGGAACATCGGATTCGTCGGCAAGGCCGAGTACCTGGACTCGTGGAAGACGAAGTACGTCTTCCCGGCGATGGGCATGATCCCGATCGACCGGTCGGGGGGAGCGCGTTCGCAGTCCGCGCTCGACCTCGCTGCGGAGGTCCTCCGCGGCGGAGAGTTGTTCGGGATCTTCCCCGAGGGGACGCGGAGCCGGGACGGCAAGCTGCACAAGGGCCGGACCGGCGCGGCCCGGCTGGCGATGCAGGTCGACTGCCCGATCTACCCCGTCGGCATCGTGGGCACCGCCGAGATCCAACCACCCGGGGCGAAGGCGCCCCGGCCGTTCAAGTCGTGCTCCATCGTCATCGGCCGGCCGATCTCTCCGGAGCGCTACCGCGACCGGAGTGAGCCGCATCTCGCCTGGCGCTCGATGATCGACGAGGTGATGTTCGAGATCCGCGAGCTCACCGGGCAGGAGTACCTCGACCACTACGCCGGGGAGCCGCCGGACACGGCAGAACTCGTCGTCGCCCGCCCGGCCAGCGTCGCCGATGCGTCCCCGCCATCGGCGCGGGAGCTCATGGGCGCCGCCCACTGAAACGCTCGGGTAAGCGCCCGGACGGTCGTCCGTAGACTTGCTCGACGATGGCCAGCCCGATCACGATCACCCTCCCCGACGGCACGGCGCGCGAGTACCCGCAGGGCACCACCGCGGGCGACGTCGCGGCGTCGATCGGGTCGCGGCTCGCCAAGGCGGCGGTGGCGGCGACGGTCGACGGAGACGAAGTCGACCTCGGCCGTGTGTTGCGCGACGGCGACAAGGTCTCCATCGTCACCAACGACACCGACGCCGGCCGCCACGTGCTCCGCCACTCCACGGCGCACGTCATGGCCCAGGCGGTCACCCAGCTCTTCCCCGGGGCCAAGTTCTCGATCGGCCCGGCGATCGAGAACGGCTTCTACTACGACTTCGACCTCCCCGACGGTCGCACCTTCAGCGACGACGACCTCGCCGCGATCGAGACGCGCATGCGCGAGATCGTCAAGGCCGACCAACCGTTCGTCCGCGCCGAGCTGACCCCCGAGGAGGCGCTCGAGATCTTCGTCGACCAGCCGTACAAGATCGAGATCATCGAGCGCGTGGGCGCCGCCGGCGAGGGCGCCGACGATCTCGACTCGGGCGAGGTCGAAGCCGGCGCCACGGTGAGCGTGTACCGCAACACACCCGAGTTCGTCGACCTCTGCAAGGGCCCCCACGTCCCGTCCACCGGGCGGCTCGGGCACTTCAAGCTGCAGAAGGTCGCCGGCGCCTACTGGCGCGGCAACGAGCACGGCCCGATGCTGCAACGGATCTACGGCACGGCCTGGGAGTCCGAGGCGGCGCTGAAGGCGCACCTCGAGCGGCTGATCGAGGCGGAGAAGCGCGACCACCGCAAGCTCGGTGCCGAGCTCGACCTGTTCAGCTTCCCCACCGAGCTCGGCGGCGGGCTCGTCGTGTGGCACCCCCGCGGCGCGATCGTGCGCAAGCTGATGGAGGACTACAGCCGTCAGCGCCATCAGGACGGGGGCTACGAGTTCGTCTTCACGCCGCACCTCTCCAAGGCCGAGCTGTTCGAGACGAGCGGTCACCTCTCCTGGTACGCCGAGAGCATGTACCCGCCGATGGAGATGGACAACGGCACGTACTACCCGAAGCCGATGAACTGCCCTATGCACTGCCTGATCTTCCGGTCGCGGCAGCGCAGCTACCGCGACCTCCCGCTGCGGCTGTTCGAGCTCGGCACCGTCTACCGCTACGAGCGGGCGGGCACCCTCCACGGCCTGATGCGCATCCGCGGGTTCACCCAGGACGACAGCCACATCTTCTGCACCCGCGAGCAGGCGGCCGACGAGATCGCCTCGCTGCTCGACTTCGTCCTCTCGGTGTTGCGGGCATTCGGCTTCGACGAGTTCACCTTCAACCTGTCGACGAGGGACCCCAACAAGTTCGTCGGCACCGAGGAGAACTGGGCCGACGCCACCGAGTCGCTGCGCCTCGCCCTCGAGCGCCACGGCCTCGAGTACGAGGTCAAGGAGGGAGACGCCGCGTTCTACGGGCCGAAGATCGACATCGACGTGCGTGACGCGATCGGTCGGGTCTGGCAGCTGTCGACGATCCAGTACGACTTCAACCACCCTGAGCGGTTCGACCTCGAGTACGTCGGCGCCGACAACGCCCGCCACCGCCCGATCATGTTGCACCGGGCGCTGTTCGGGTCCGTCGAGCGGTTCTTCGGCGTGGTCCTCGAGCACTACGCCGGGGTGTTACCGACGTGGCTCGCGCCGGTGCAGACCCGCGTCCTGCCGGTCGCGACGGCGCACGAGGGATACGCCGACAAGGTCGCCGCCCGCTTGCGCGACATCGGCGCACGCGTTGATGTCGTCGGTGCCGGCGACCCCCTCGGCAAGCGCATCCGCGCCGCCAAGCTGGAGAAGCTCCCGTACGTGCTGGTCGTCGGTGACGACGACGTCGCGGCGGGGACCGTGGGCGTGAACCCCCGCGGGGGCGAGGTCAAGCGCGGCGTCGAGCTCGAGACGTTCGTCGCCCGGCTCGGCGAGGAGATCACCGTCGCCGCGGCGGACGCTCTACGCGCCTGATCAGATGGGTGGCGCCGGCCTCGAGCACATCTGGAACGGATGGCGCGCGGCGTACGTCACCAGCGGAGGCGCGGCGGGCGGCGTCGCCGACGACGACGTCGCCAGCGGACGGGGGAGCGTGTTCACCCGCATCCTGCGGTCGGGGTTGCCCGACGACGAGACCCACATCGTCCACCGCGGGTCGCGGTGCTTCGCCGTCCTGAACGCGTTTCCGTACTCGGTCGGTCATCTGCTCGTACTGCCCTACCGCGAGATCGGCGATCTCGAGGAGCTGGAGCCCGAGGAGGCCGCCGAGCTGTGGGCGACGGTCACCGACGCCGTCGTCGCCCTCAAGCGCGCGTACCGTCCCGAAGGAGTCAACGTCGGGGTGAACCTCGGGCGACCCGCGGGCGGCAGCGTGAGCGACCATCTCCACGTCCACGTGGTGCCGCGCTGGACGGGCGATTCGAACTTCATGACGGCGACGGCCAACACCCGCACGCTGCCGGAGGCGCTGCCGGACACGGCGGCGAAGCTGCGGGCGGCGTGGCCGTCCGGCGAGCGTTGATGTTCTGGCAGGTCGCCAAGCGGGTGCTGCTGGCATTCGCCATCGTCTTCGTCGCGATCCAGTTCGTGCCCTATGGCTGGTGGCACGACAACCCGCCGGTCGTCGACGATGCGCCGTGGCCCGACGCCGCGGCCGAGGGCGTCGCCCGCCAGTCCTGCTACTCGTGCCACAGCAACGAGACCGACTGGCCGCTGTACTCGTACGTCGCGCCGATGTCGTGGCTGGTCCGGAACGACGTCGAGAGCGGTCGGGAAAGGTTCAACTTCTCCGACTGGGATCGCTCCGCGGGGGACGCGGACAAGGCGATCGAGGTGATCGAGGAGGGCTCGATGCCCCCGGACCGGTACACCGTCGTCAACCGCGACGCGTCGCTGTCGGCGGAGGAGCAGGTGGTGCTCGTCAGCGCGCTGCTGGCGATGGGGGGCCAGGACAACAGCGGTCCCGGCGGCGACGATGACAACAGCGGTCCCGGCGGCGACGGCGATGACTGACCGAAGGCCCGTAGCCTGACCGCGATGTCCGCTGGCGAGGAACATCGGGACGACCTGCCCGACGATCTGAACGCCGCCGGCTACGTCGGCCCGTACCAGTTTCCGGACAACTCCCGGCGCCGGATCCCCGGCGTGCTCTACCTCGTCATCGCGGCGGGGTGCATGGTCGTGTGGCTCGTGGGCCGGGACTCGTCGCCGATCGTCAACGAAGGCTGGGTGTGGGCGGCCGCGCTGCTCACCCTCGTCGGCGTGTTCTCGATCACGTCCGGCTGGCGGATGCACGTCGACGAGCGGGAGGCGCTGATCGCCGCCCAGCGCGCCGTCGGCTTCCCGGTCGGCCACGCCTCGGCGCAACAGGTCTGGCGTGGGCTGCGCAGCCGGCCGACGTGGCGGGTGCTGTGCTACTCGATCGAGGACCCGCCCGAGCGGCGGGGGCTCGTGCTCGTCGATGCCATCGACGGCCGGGTCGTCGAGCACCTCGTCGAGGACAATCCCGAGCGGTGGTCGGGCGCACCGGACCCCGGACGTCGCTGATGCGGATCGCCGTCGGCACCGACGAGGTCAGCGCCGTCACCGAGGCCGTCGAGCGGCACGTGGTGGACGCCGGCCACGAGCTCGTCGTGCTCGGCCACGGCGACCCGTGGCCCGAGGTCGGCCGGGGCGTCGG
>JBKOUV010000119.1:0-13591 GCA_046723555.1 Actinomycetota bacterium
GCCCGTCGACAACATCAAGCTGGACGCCCAGGCCCAGGGGTACAGCGCCCAGCTCCAGGGGTGCCTGCTCGCCCTGCGCTGCCAGTCGTTCACCGTGTGGGGATACACCGACAAGTACTCGTGGGTGCCCGGCTTCTTCACCGGCCAGGGCGCGGCCAACCTGCTCGACGAGAACTTCCAGCCGAAGCCGGCCTACAACGAGCTGCTCGCCATCCTCACCCTGGCCGGCGGGGAGGACTAGCGCTCCGCATTAGCGTCACCCGGCGTGAACGGGCGCCGGCTGCGGGAGGCGATCTCACAGCGGTTGGTCCACGCGCCCGGCTGCGCCGACCCGCTCGAAGCGATGCTCGTCGAGGAGGCCGGCTTCGAGGCCGCGTACCTGTCGGGGTTCGCGCTGGCCGCGTCGTCGCTCGGCGCACCCGACCTCGGCCTCATCGGCCTCGACGACGTCGCCGGGGCGACGAGGCGGATCGCGTCCGCCGTCGATATTCCGGTGATCGTCGACATCGACACCGGCTTCGGTGGGCCGCTCAACGTGCGCCGCACCGTCGTCGAGGTCGAGGCGGCCGGGGCGGCCGCCGTACAGATCGAGGACCAGGTCGCACCCAAGCGGTGCGGCCACTTCGAGGACAAGGCGATCGTCGACCCCGAGGAGGCCGTGGCGCGCGTGCGCATCGCCGTCGAAGCGAGAGCGTCCGCCGACACGATCGTCATCGCCCGCACCGACGCGGTGGCGGTCAGCGGACTGGAGGACGCCGTCGTCCGGGCGCGGGCGTTCGTCGACGCGGGCGCGGACGTCGTGTTCGTCGAGGCGCTGGTCAGCCTCGAGCAACTCGCAGCCGTCGCCTCCGCCGTGCCGGGGACGCCGCTGCTGTACAACGCCGTCGAGGGCGGACGGTCACCGCTGCTCGACGACCGCCTCCTGGCCGAGCACGGGGTGCGGATCCTGATCCACCCGGTGACGCTGCTGCTGGAGAAGATCCGGGCCCAGCGGGCCGCGCTCGCCGCCCTCACCGCGGGACGCCCGGCGACCGTCGAGACGATCGGGACCGCCCGCGAACTGCTCGGCGTCGACGCGGCGCTCGCCTTCCAGGCCGGCCGGCCTCACGATCTGGGCGCGATCCGTCGCGACAGCTGAGAGAATCTGCGCCCAGATGCGGCCGTGAGAAGGATCGCGCCCAGATTGACGGTCAGGCCCCGTCGAAGTCCCGCTTGCGGATCAGGCAGTGGACGCCTTTGACGCCGTCGACGACCTGGGAGACCTCGAAGTCGGCGGCGGCGCTGAGGTAGGCGTAGGCGAGGTGGCGGGGCATCTCGAACCTCGTCTCGAGAAACCGCAGCGCCGCCCGTACGGCGTCCCGCATCGCCTCGTCGAGGTCCACGTCGAGCCCTATCGGGATCCAGTGCTCATCCGTCTCACCGAACGGCCCGCGCAAGATCCCCGCGGCGCGGCGGGCCTCCTCGCCGCGCAGCACGGTCAGCCGAAGGTCCAGCCGTAGCGAGCCCTCGAGGGCGGTGACGCACACCTCGCCGTTGCCCTGGGCGAAGTGGGGATCGCCGGCGTACACCATCGCGTCGGCGAGCTGAACGGGCAGGTACACGGACGACCCGACGGCGAACGAGCGCACATCGAGGTTCCCGCCGTGCGGTCCCGGGGGCATCGAGCTGACCGGGTCCGCGGTGTCCACGCCGACGCCGACGATGCCGGGGAACGGGGCGAGCGGGTAGCGCACCACCCGGCCGTCGCCGAGCGGCATCGCGCCGAAGCCGCCGGCGATCTCCGTGAACACCGAGACCGTGCGCCAACGCTTGGGGTCGAGCAGCGGTGCCTCCAGGTCGGGCAGAGGGCCCTCCGGCAGCTCCCCGGCCAGCGCGCCCTTGCCGTGGCGGGTCGAGATCACCCCGTACGGCACCCGCGGCCTCGCCCCGAGCACGTCGATGCGGATCAGGTCGCCCGGTTCGGCTCCGCGCACCGCCACCGGTCCGTGGACGACGTGGGGCCCGGCGACACCGACGGCCCGCTCGACCTCGTCAGCGATCTGAATCGCGTCGCGGAGCACCGCATCGGCCGGCACGCCGTGGCGACCGAACCAACCCACGGGATCGCGTCCGAAGTCCTCGAGCAGTCCCTCGTGGGACACCGTGTCGATCGTGACGGTCGCACCCGCGTCGACGGTCACCACCGGTTCGCTCGTGCGGTTCGGCAGCCATCCCCACGAGACCGAGCCCGGCTCCGCGGGCAGGTAGTGCTGACCGTCGATCGATCCGGTCCCTGGCTGAAGCACCTCATGGGCCATGGGCGGCATGCTCGCACAGCGGGGTGCGCGACGATCCACCGGTGCGGTCGACCGACGACGTCGAGAACGTCCGAGCCGAGCTCGAGCGAGCCGCCCTCGCCGCGGAGGGGTTCGACGGTCTCTTGCGCCGGCTGGCCGCCGCCGCCGGCCGTCCCGCCTGGCTGGTCGCGGTGCACGGCGGCGTGCTGGCGGCACTGCCCGGGACGGCGAAGCCGCTGGCGGCGAGCACTCCGGCGTCCGGTGTCGCTGCGTCGGACAGCGTGGAGGGTGGCCTCGACCCTGCCGACGTGCGTCGCCACATCCTCGACGACGAACCGTCGACGGTCACCACGGTCGATGGCCGCCCGGTGCGGGTCATGCCGGTGCTTGCCGGACCACGACGGGTGGGGATGCTGGTCATGGCCGAGCCCGTCGGCGAGCTCGGCGAGGCCCTGCTCCGCGTGTCGCGCCTCGCGTTCGCGATCGAGGCGACCCGTCGCGACGCCGTGGCGTCGGCGGTGGCCGAGAACGCCAGCCGTGTCATCGACGAGCTGCGCTACGGCTCGCTGCGCGACCCGGCCGACGTGCAACGCAGCGCCGCCCGCTTCGGTGTCCGGCTCGACGCGCCCCACGCGGCCGTCGTGTTCGCCTACGACGGGACCAATCGCGGGGCGTGGTCCACGGGGATCCGGTGGATCGAGATGCCGGTGCGGGCGTCGGACGGGCTCGGCTGGACGGTCCTCGGTGGTGACGTCGCCGCCGAGCTGTACCGGATCCGCCGCCGGCTGCAGGGGATCGTGGGCGACGACGCCCCGGTGCTCGCGGCCAGTGGCCCGATCGTCTCCGACCTCGCCGGAACGGCGCGCTCGTTCGCCGAGGCCGAGGTGGTGTTGGCGCTGCTGCGCGAGCGCCAGGGCGACGTCGAGCTGACCCACGAAGCCCTGGGGCTCGGCGGCCTCCTCCTGTCGGTGCCGCCGGACCGGCTGCGGCGGTTCGTCGACGCCCACCTCGGGCCGATCGTCGAGGTGCCCGAGCTGATCGAGACGCTCGCCGCCTGGTACGGCGAGAACGGGAGCCGCACGGCCGTGGCCGCCCGACTGCACGTTCACCGGAACACGGTCGGCTACCGCATCGGACGGATCCGGGAGCTCCTCGGCGCCGACCCGTTCAACCCGTGGACCGCCCTCCAGCTGCGCGCCGCCCTCGAGGCGCGCAACGTGCTGGCGGCCCGCGACCGGATCGACCGAGGCGACCGCTGAGGGGCCCGCGCCAACCCTCCACCACTCATCTTGTGCTCGGGCCTGGTGTGTCCCGCCGCGACGGTGAATAACCTCCCGCTCGTGGCGGCCTCGACCGTACCCGAGCACAGTCCGACCGCCGACGTGGCCCACCTGCTCGTCAGCGGCGGTGACGTCGTCACGATGAACCCCCGGCGGGAGGTGCTCGTCGGCGGGACCGTCGCCATCGCCGGCGACCGCATCATCGACGTCGGGTCGACGTCGGCTCTGCGGGCCGCCCACCCGGACGCCGACGTCATCGACGCCTCCGGCTGCATCGTGACGCCCGGCCTCGTCGACGCCCACCAGCACCTCACCGGCGACCCGCTGGTGCGGTCGTGCATCCCCGACCTGCTCAAGCCGGGCCAGTCGATCTTCGAGTGGTCGGTCCCCCTCCACGGTGCCCACACCGCCGAGGACGACGAGGTGGCGGCGACCCTCACCGCCGTGGAGTGCCTCCGCAACGGCACGACGACCGTGGTCGAGGCGGGCACCGTCGCCCACCCCGACCGGGTCGTCAAGGCACTGGAGTCGGTCGGGCTCCGCGGCACGATCGGCACGTGGGGTTGGGACATCGACGGCGTCCCGTTCAGCGCCCCGGCGAACGAGGCGCTCGATCGGCAGCGCGAGGTGCTCCGCCGCTGGCCCGCCGGCGGCCTCGTCGAGGGCTGGGTGACCCTCGTCGGCCACAGCCTGGCATCCGACGAACTGCTGGCCGGTGCCGCCGACCTCGCCCGGGAGGCCGGAGTCGGGATGACGATGCACATCTCGCCGACGTCCTCGGACCCGGAGGCGTACCTCGCGCGCACCGGTCGACGCCCGCTCGTCCACTTCGACACCCTCGGCGTGCTCGGACCCCACCTCCTGCTCGCCCACGCCGTCTGGCTCGACGACGACGAGATCGAGCTCGTCCTCGACCGCGACGTCGGTATCGCCTACACGCCGTGGGCGTACCTCCGTCTCGGCCAGGGCGTCACCCAGGTCGGCCGCCACGCCGACATCGTTGAACAGGGCGGGCGCGTCGCGTTGGGCTGCGACTCGAGCAATGCCGCCGATCATCACGACGTGCTGAAGCAGGCCGCGCTGGCCGCCGGCATCGCCCGGGACGCGCGCATCGATCCGACCCGGTTCGGCGCCCACCAGGCGTTCGAGCTGGCGACGATCCGCGGCGCCGAGGCGATCGGAATGGGCGACCGCATCGGTTCGCTCGAGCCCGACAAGCTCGCCGACGTCGTGATCCACGACGCCCGCACGCTCGACTGGAGCCCGCGCGGCGACCCGGCGTTGCAGCTCGTGTGGGGCGCCGACGGCCGCACCGTCCGCGACGTGATCGTCGGCGGGCGCGTCGTCGTGCGCGACGGCGTCATCACGACCGTCGACGTCGAGGCCCTGCGCGCCGACGCCGCCGCCGCCCAACGCTCGCTGCTGCAGCGCACCGGGATCACCGTCCCCCATCCCTGGCCGCACCTTCCGGGGGAGTGAGGGTTCGTTGCGCGTCGCCGTCGTCACCGGCCCCGATTCCGTCGAGCTGCGCGACGAGCCGATCCCGGAGCTGCAACCGGATCAGATCCTCGTCGAGGTCGGCGCGTGCGGGCTGTGCACGATGGAGCGACGACTGTTCCTCGGCGAACGGAAGATCTACCCGGTCGCGCCGGGGCACGAAGTCGCCGGGCAGGTGGTCGAGGCCGGATCCGGCGTCGCCGACCTGCCCGGGTCGCCGCGGCCCGGTGAGCGCGTCACCGTCGACCTGTTGACCCGCTGCGGCACGTGCAGTTCCTGCCGCCGCGGTCGCACGGCGCTGTGCAAGCGGGCCCAGGGCGGCGCGCTCACCGACGGGACGATCTCGATGGGCGCCGGCCTCGCCGAGTACGTCGTTGTCGACGCCCGGCAGGCGTGGCCGACCGGAGACGCGACGATCGAGCGGGCGTCGATGGGCGAGCCGCTGGCGTGCGTCGCCCACTCCGTGCGCCTCGGCGGCCTGCGCGCCGGTGATCGGGTGGCCGTCGTCGGCGCCGGCTTCATGGGCCGCCTTCACCTCGCCCTGGCGAGGGCGAGCGGTGCGGCGAGCGTCGGCGTCGTCGATGTCAGCGACGAGCGGCTCGCCGACGCCAGCGAGGCCGGGGCGACGTGGACGGCCGACCCGGCGACCGCGCCCGACCGGAACGGCGGGCACGACCTCGTCTTCGTCACGGCCGGCGCGTCCGGGGTGCTCGAGCTCGCCATCGAGCTGTGTGACGACGGCGGCACGGTCGTGCTGTACGGCGCGTTCCCGAAGGAGCTGACCGTGCCGGTGGGACCCGATGCGATCCACCACCACGAGCTCTCGTTGATCGGCGTGTACAGCCACGAGCCCGAGGACTGGCGCACGGCGGCCGGGCTGATCCGGTCGGGCGCGATCGCCGCCGATCTCGACCGCCTGGTCACCGCTCGATACCAGCTGGACGACGTGGGCGAGGCGTTCCGTCACGTCGCCACCGCGCCGACGTACCGCGTGCTCGTCGGGGGGTAGAGCCATCGCGTCGCCGTTCGTCATCGGCGCCGACATCGGCAGCGGCGCAGCGCGGGTCGTCGCCGTCGGACCGGACGGCGACGTGCTCAGCGACGCCGCCGCGGACTATCCCGGCCGCTCCGCATGGCCGGCCGGTCGCGCCCGCGCCGAGTCGTGGCTCGACGGCCTCGCCGCGGCGCTGAGAGCACTGGCGGCGGACGGGCCGGCGTCGGCGTTGGCGATCGGCGGGCAGAGTCCGACCACCGTCGCCGCCGACGGCGGATGGGCGGTGACCTGCTCGCACCCGGCGGGCGCCGAGCTCCCGCCCGACGATCAGCACGCGGCACAGTGGGCGCTGCTGCGCGAGGAGCGCGGTGACGACGTCGTGCCCGTCCAGGTGTGGGACTGGCTGCTCGCCCGCCTCGGCGCGGCACGCAGCCAGGGTCGCTGGCCCGGCGAGCCGGCGCTCGCCGGCTATGGCGAACGGGTCGACACCGGGACGATCGTCGGACTCAGCGACGGCAGCCACGGCGTGCCGGCGGGAACCCCGCTCGTTCCGGCAGCCCAGGACGCCTACCTGAGCTTCTGGGCCGGCGGCCTCGACGAGCCGGGGCGCGGCCTCGACCCCGGCGGCCGCACCGGCGGCCTCGGCGTCGCGGTGGCGGCCGGGCGCCGATCGCCCGGGCTGTACGCCTTGCCGAGCGCGGCACCGGGAATCGACATCGTCGGCGGACCGACCGCCGCCCACGGCGCGGTGCTCGACTGGTGGGCCGCGCTCACCAGCCGCAGTATCCCCGACCTGCTCGCCCTCGCCGCCGACGTCACGCCCGGAGCGGGTGGGGTCATCGCGCTCCCCTACCTGGAGGGCGAGCGGGCGCCGCGCTGGGATCCGGCGCTACGCGCCCAGCTCGCCGGCGTCTCCGCGAGCACCGGGCCCGGGGAGATCTGCCGGGCGCTGCTCGAGGGCACCGCCTACGGGCTGGCCCACGTCGCCCACGAGCTCGCCGCCGAAGGAGTCGACCTCGACCGGCTCGTCTGCGCCGGCAGCCCGGCCCGCAGCCGGCTGTGGTGCTCGATCAAGGCGGCGGTGCTGGAAGTCCCGGTCGAGGTGCCCGCTCATCCGGAGCTGACGGCGTATGGCGCGGCACTGGCCGCCGGGGCCGCGCTGGAGTGGTGGCCGCCGCCCGGCAAGGGCCACCGCGGCGACTGGCCCCAGCTGCCGGTTGACGTGATTGAACCGGAGCCCGATCCGGTCTACCGGGCGGGCTACGCCCGCTTCGTCGCCCTCGGCGACCTCGCCGCCGAATGGACCCACAGCAAGGAGAGAACGTGCCGAACCCGTTGATCTTCGTCGACCTGCCGACTCCGGACCCGGAGGCGACATCCCAGTTCTACGAGGAGCTGTTCGAGTGGAAGATCAACCGGCGGCCGGCCGGCGAGTTCCACGAGATCCTCCCCGGGGTCAAGCCCAACCTCGGCATGCACCGTGAGGAGCAGCCGGTGACCGGTCCCGTCCCCCGGATCTACATCATGGTCAGCGACCCGCCGGCCTACCTCGACAAGGCGATCGAGCTCGGCGCCGAGAAGCTGTGGGACGAGGTGCACTGGGCCGAGTTCGACGGCCGCCACGCCGCGTTCCGCGACCCGTGGGGCAACGAGGTGGTCCTGTGGCGCGACAAGGGCACCTACGTGCCCGGCGCCAAGTCCGAGTAGCCCTTTCACAACTCTTGCCACCAGGCGACAGAAAGTGTCGCCTGGTGGCAAGAGTTGTCGTTTTGCGACAGTCAGCGGTAGATGCCGACGCCAGCGCCGTCGGCTTCACCGGCGCCGCGGGCCGCGGCGAGGTCGGCTTGCGCGGTCTGGCGAATCCAGGCCGCGTCCGTTGACAGCGTGCACATCCGGAACCCCTCGGCGGCGAGGGCCCGCGCGTGCGTGCCACCGCCGGTGTGGATGCCCGGGATGAGCCCGTTGCGTACCGCGGTCTCGCGTACGTGAGTGATCGCGTCGACGTGCGCCGGCGCCTCGAACATCTTCGCCAGCCCGACGCCGAGGCTGATGGCGAGGTCGGCAGGTCCGATGTAGATGCCGTCGACGCCGGGAGTCGAGCAGATCTCGTCGGCCCGCTCGACCGCCTCCGCCGTCTCGATCATGACGAGGCAGAGCACGTCGCGGTTCACCACCTCCGTGTCGGCGCCGAGGATCATCGCCGAGCGCACCGGCCCGAAGCTGCGCACGCCCTGGGGCGGATAGTGGGTGGCCGCGGCGGCCCGCTCGGCGTCGGCGCGGCTGTTGACCATCGGCACGATCACGCCCGCCGCACCGGCGTCGAGGGCCTTGCCGAACCACGGGGTGTCGTTGAACGGGATCCGCACGACTGGCGTGGTTTCGGCGAACCGCATCGCCTGGAGCATCGGCCACATCGCGTCGTAGTGGATCAGCCCGTGCTGGCAGTCGATGCACACGTAGTCGAAGCCTTCGGCGGCGAACACCTCGGCGTTGAAGGTCGACGGTGTCGTGCACCAGGCGCCGAAACACGGCTCGCTGGCGGCGCGCTCACGCAATCGGTTCGGCATCTCTTCTCCTGTGGGTCGACCTCGACCCATCAGAGCAGGCGCGACCCGTCCTCGCGAACTTCGGTCGGCTCGTCGCTGAGCTCGGCGAGGCGACGGTCGACCAAACGGCGCTCGACCTCGTCGTGGGTCAGCGCCCGCGCCCGGTGGTACGAGTCGCGCGCCTCGTCAGTGCGCCCGAGCCGGCGGAGGAGGTCGGCGCGGGTTGCGTGCACGTAGCGGTAGTCGCCGAGATCGAGTCGCTCGACGATCTCCAGCGCCGCCTCCGGTCCATCGGTCTCGGCGACGGCCACGGCGCGGTTGAGCTCGACCACCGGCGAGCCGGTGAGCCGACCGAGCTCTCCGTACAGGGCGGCGATCTGCGGCCAGTCGGGCTGGTCGGCGGCGTGCAGCGACGCGATCGCCGCCTGCACCATGTACGTCCCGCGGCCGCCCATCGCGATCGCCCGGTCGAGCAGTCGCCGTCCCTCGGCGATCTCGTCGCGGTCGTACCGCGCCCGGTCCTGGTCGGCCAGCAGGACGAGCTCGCCGTCGCGGTAGCGGGCGTCGTGACGGGCATCGAGCAGCAGCATCAGCGCCAGCAGGCCCAGCACCTCGGCGTCGTCGGGCATCAGCTCGGCGAGCGCCCGGCCGAGCCGGATCGCCTCGCTCGCCAGCTCGCGGCGTCCGCCGTACCCCTCGTTGAAGATCAGGTAGATGACGGCCAGGACGGCGGCGAGACGGTCCGGCAGCAGGTGATCCGGCGGCACCCGGAACGGGATGCCCGCCGCCTTGATCTTGCGCTTGGCCCGCACCAGCCGTTGGGCCATCGTCGGCTCCGGCACGAGAAAGGCCCGGGCGATCTCGCCGGTCGTCAGCCCACCGAGGGCCCGCAGGATCAGCGCGACCTGGGCGTCGATGGGCAACGCCGGATGGCAGCACGCGAACATCAACTCGAGCCGCTCGTCGTTGAACTGACTGTCGTCGAGCCCGGGGGTCGCGTCCATCGGATCTCTCACCCCCTCGGTCGCTTCGAGCAGCCGGGACTTCGCGGCGAGCGTGCGGTCACGACGGATCCGGTTGATCGCGCGGTTGCGGGCGGTCGTGACCAACCAGGCGCGCGGATTGGTGGGAACACCGTCTCGAGCCCATCGTTCGGAGGCGATTGCGAACGCCTCCTGGGCGGCTTCCTCGGCGAGGTCGAAGTCGCCGAGGAAGCCGACGGACGCGGCGAGGACGTAACCCCACTGGTCGCGGAAGACCTGTTCGAGGACGTCTACCACTGCACGATCGGACGTACCTCGACGGCCCCGCCGAGGCGGGCCGCCGGGATCCGGCCGGCCAGCTCGATGGCGGCGTCGAGATCGTCGGCCTCGAAGATCAGGTAGCCGCCGACGGCTTCTTTGATCTCGACGAACGGACCGTCCGTCGTGAGCGTCTTGCCGTCCTGCACCCGCACGGTGGTCGCGGTCTCAGGCGCGTCGAGGGCGAGGCCAGGGGTCACTCCGGGGGTTTGGTTGATGGCTTGGTAGTCGGCGTAGACGGCCTTCTGCTCGTCCTCCGACAGCGTGGCCCACGCTTCCGGCGACCGCGGTGTCGGGGAGTCGCCCTGATGGATCAACAACAGGTACTGCACGATGGCTCCTCATATCGTTTGTCGGGTGGTCGCCCATGAGACAAACGAGAAGCGCCGAAATCGACACCTCGGTGCAGAAAACTATGGATCAGGCTTCAGCCGGCGTTCATCGTGCGGACGTCACGCGCGGGCGCGCTCGCTGCGGGAGCGGAGCGATCGGCCGCGGGCACCGCGACGGGCCGGGAGCCGCCGGCCCGACGAGTCGCCGCCTCCTGCAGCTGGTCCCACAGCTTGGCCGCCCGCCCGGTTCCCACGAGCCAGCCGAGCGCGAAACCGACGATCGCGCCGAGCTTCAACTTGAACATCGCGCACCTCGCTTTCCCCCGGGATCAGTACCCGACGGGTCGACCGCCCCAAACGGCAAGACCCGCGTCAACTGCCGCCCTCGCTGGTCTCGATGATCTGCACCGCGCTCCCGGTCAGCCCGGTCATCGCGAACACACTGGCGGGTTGCCGCCCGACGTTGATCACGCGCAGCGGCCGACCAGCGTCGCTGAGGCGGTGGTGCAGCTCCAACAGGGCGGCAACACCCGTCGAATCGATGAACGTGAGGCCGGTCAGATCGACCACGACCGCGGCGGCGTCGACGTTCATCGCCTCGTTCGCCCGCGCCGAGAACTGCGCCGCGGCATCGAGGTCGAACTCGCCCGCGAGCTCCAGCGTGACGGTGTCACCGTCGGTGCGCACGACGACGTGGAGCGATGATGCCGAGGGGTTCGTCACGCGACCTCCACCCGGACGGGGGTGATGCGACCCAAAAGGCTACCCCGGACCCCGGCGGGTGACAAGTGGTCCCCACGCTGGTGCCGGGCTGGCCCGCTCCTATGGGTTGAACGACTGTCCGCCCCATTCCTCGGGCGCCACGTCGCGCATCGTCTGGGTGAACTGCCAGCGATGACCGGCGAGATCCTCGACCGTGCACTCGCGCTCGCCGTACTCGTACTCGATCGGCTCTTGCAACACGCGTGCGCCGTGCGTCCGCGCCCGTTCGAACTGGGCGTCCACGTCGGCGACGCGCACCTTGATGACGTGGGTGACCGAGCCGGCCCGGGGCGGCTCCTGCTCACCGCTGAGATCGGCGACGATCACGCCGCCGTCGTCGCCGACCT
Source organism: Actinomycetota bacterium (assembly GCA_046723555.1). GTDB lineage: Bacteria > Actinomycetota > Acidimicrobiia > Acidimicrobiales > Ilumatobacteraceae > JALZMG01. The sequence continues at coordinate 11,336 of JBKOUV010000119.1, forward strand.
GCATCTGCGAGCGGTGAGCCTCACCGACACGAACTCGCTCAGCGAAGCCGAACGCGGTCGTCAGCCAGGCAACGGCCTCCCGCACGTCGGGATAGACGAGCACGGGAATCACGGTCGCGTTCGGAATCGAACGATTGCGGAGCACCCCAGCACGCTACGCGGAAGGAGGGCTACGGCTGGGCGCGGCATGGGTACGTCTCGGTCAACGCTAAGCAAGGGAGAGCAGTCAATGGCAGACCTTTACACGTACCGGGTCGATGTCTTCACCGCCGAACCGATCGACCTCACCGGATTCGACGTCGAGGCCACCGACGGGCACATCGGCAAGGTGGACGAGGCGACCCTCGAGGCTGGCGGGAGCTACCTCGTCGTCGACACCGGGTTCTGGATCTTCGGCAAGAAGCGGATGGTCCCAGCCGGAGTCGTCACCCGGGTCGACCCCGACGGCAAGAACGTCTACGTCGCGATGACCAAGGACCAGATCAAGAACGCCCCGGACTTCGACGAGGCCCGCACGGCGAGCGACATGCGCACCGAGCAGGAGGCGTACTACCGCCCCTACGGCGGCTGAGCGCTTCGGGTGGCGCGTGGCGCGTCACCCGAAGACTCCCGGTTACCGGGCTACCGTTGCCCCATCGCCCGATTCCGCCTCTTACCGAGCGACGACCGGTTCTTCGCCTTGTTCAACGAGGCGGCGGGAAACGTGGCCGAATGTGCGCGCCGGCTGCACGTGTTGAGGTGGGCCGACGCCCGCGGCCGTCACGCAGCACCGCCGCGACGGTTGTGATTGGATGGGCGCCAAGATCCCGAGGTGTCCTGAGGGAGGCGGTCGTCCATGAACAAGAAGGTCCTGGCCTGCGTTGTGTCGGCGGTGGTTGTCACGCCGGTCGTCGCCGAGATCTCACCGCCGGCGGCGCACGCGATCCCTTCGGCTGACCTCGTGATCAGCCAGGTCTTCGGCGGTGGAGGCAACAGCGGTGCGCCGTTCCGGAACGACTTCATCGAGCTGTTCAACCGCGGGACCACGAGCGTCTCACTGAACGGCATGTCGGTGCAGTACGCCAGCGCGACCGGCACCGGCAACTTCGGCGCCAACCCCGTCACCCAGCTGTCCGGCACGCTCGCCCCCGGGCAGTACTACCTGGTGCAGGAGGCGGCCGGCACCGCCGGGAATGGGGAGGCGCTGCCGCCACCCGACGCCACCGGCGGCGTCAACATGAGCGCGACGGATGGCAAAGTCGCTCTCGTCACGTCGACGACCGGCCTGGCGTGCAACGGCTCGACCGGCCAGCCGTGCTCGGCCGAGCAACGCGCCCTGATCAAGGACCTCGTCGGATACGGCACGGCGAACTTCTTCGAGGGGTCTCCGGCACCGACGCTGTCCAACACGACCGCCGCCCTCCGTCTCGACAACGGCTGCGCCGAGACGGACAACAACGCGGCCGACTTCGTCGCCGGGGCTCCGAGCCCCCGCAACACCTCCTCCCCCTCCACCACCTGCGGGGTCGTCGCCGACCTGGCGCCCGAGGTCACCGGCACCTTCCCCGCCAACGGGGCGACCGACTTCCCCGTCGACGGCAACCTGACGGTCAGCTTCAGCGAGTCGGTGAACGTCACCGCGCCGTGGTTCGAGCTGACGTGCTCGCAGACCGGTGCCGTGGAGGCGACGGTGACCGGCGGCGCGTCCACGTTCACCCTGGACCCAGCCCCGACGCTGGCTGACGGCGAATCGTGCACGTTGACGGTGCTGGCGGATCAGGTCAGCGACGGCGACGGCAATGATCCGCCCGACAGCCCGGAGGCCGATTTCACTGTTCGTTTCACCGCGGTCGACGCGTGCGCGCAGACGTTCACGCCGATCCCCAACATCCAGGGCATCGGGCCCAACGCCGCGATCACCGGGACGGTGACGACCGAGGGACTCGTCGTCGGCGACTTCGAGGGGACCGCCAGCCAGCAGGGCTTCTACCTCCAGGATCCCGCGGGCGACGGGAACCCGGCGACGTCGGACGGGATCTTCGTGTTCACCGGTAACGCCGACCTCGTCAGCGAGGGTCAGGTCGTCCGCGTCACCGGCTTCGCCCGGGAGCGGTTCAACCAGACGACGCTCAACGGCTCGAACAGCAACACCGCGGCCGTGCCGGCGGCGAACATCGCGCCGTGCGGTTCCGGGTCCGTCGCGGCGACGGACGTGATGATGCCCTTCGCCGATGCCAACGCGCCGGAGCGGTTCGAGGGCATGCTCGTCCGCTTCCC
>JBKOUV010000003.1:0-34823 GCA_046723555.1 Actinomycetota bacterium
CCCCGTACGTGCCGCTGGCGGCGGACTCGCCGGGGTTCGGCCACACGCAGGCGATCCGCTCGATCGTGCCGACGTGGTTGCGGGTGTACCGAGGTACCCGGGTGTGACCCGCGGTGACCTGGTTCCTGACCCGGACCCGATCGCCGGCCCGGAAGCGTCCCGGCCACGTCGGCAGCGTCGGCGATGGACGGGCGATCGACGGCGGCCGCTCGGCGCCCTCGAGGAGCCCCTGCTCGACGACGAGCCGCTCGAGCGCCCAGAGCCACCGCTCGTAGTAGCCCGACGCCAGGTACTCGGGGGGTGGCATCTGCTCGATCGTGTAGCGGAAGTGGTCGATGGTCGTGTTCCCCATCGCGACACCCATCATCCGCCACACCCGGCCCTCCCACGGTTCGTGGAACAGCGGTTCGTCGACCTCGATCGGCACCGGACCGAAACCGTGCATCCCGCCGAGGTCGTGGGCTCCGTCCACGGCCGTCGTCACTCCACGATCGTGCGGCTCTGCTCGCGCAGGTACTGCTGGAGGTAGTACGGCCCGCCGCCGGCCTTGCCGGCGGTGCCCGACCGCTTCCACCCGCCGAACGGCTGGGCACCCGGCCACGCCCCGGTGGTCGCCCCACTGGCCCGGTTGACATAGACCACCCCGGCCTCGATGCGGTCGAGGAAGTGGTCGATCTCGTCCTGCTCGCCGGCGAAGAGCCCGGCGGTGAGGCCGTACGGCACCGCGTTGGCACGGTCGATCGCCTCGTCGAGCGAATCGACGCCGCGCACCGCGATCAGCGGGATGAACAGCTCGTCGGTCCAGATCGGGCTGTCGTCCGGGATTCGCACGACCGTCGGAGCGACGAAGTTCCCCCGATCGAGCGGTGGATCGGTGAGCCGGGCGCCGCCGCAGAGCACGTCTCCGTCGGTGCTGGCCATCGCGACCGTCGCCTCATAACGGGCCAGCGCCGCGGTGTCGATGACCGGGGAGAGGAAGCCGCCCCGCTCGAGCGGGCTGGTGTGCGGAATGGCGTCGGCGCGGGCGGCGAGCCGGACGCAGAACTCGTCGACGACGCGCCCATCGACGAACGCCCTCGAGGCCGCCGAGCACTTCTGCCCACCGAGCCCGAACGCCGACCGGGCAGTGCCCTCGACAGCGAGGTCGAGGTCGGCGCTCGCCGCCACGACGACCGGGTTCTTGCCGCCCATCTCGCAGATCGCCGGCCGCGGCCAACGGGCGGAGAACGACTGGTGGATGCCCATCCCGACCTCGCTGGAGCCGGTGAACGTCAGCCCACCGACGCGCTGGTCGGCGACCAGCGCCGCGCCCGTCGTCTCGCCCGGACCGGTGACGAGGTTGACCACGCCGGCCGGGACGCCGGCTTCGACGAGCACGTCGTAGAGGAGATGGGCGCACAGCGAGCCGATCTCCGAGGGCTTCAGCACGACCGTGTTCCCGGCGACCAGCGCGGCCCCGGCCGGTCCGGCGACCAGCGCCATCGGGTAGTTGAACGGCGAGATCACGGCCCACACGCCGTGCGGACGCATCACGTCGGACGTCGCCTCGTCCGGCGCCAGGCGCTCCATCGGCTGGGCGAACCCGCCGTGCTCGCGCATCGCGTGGGTGTAGTAGCGGATCAGGTCGGCCGACTCCTCGACGTCACCGAGCGCCTCGAGGCGCGACTTGCCGACCTCCCACGCCATCCGGGCGGCCAGCTCGGTCCGCCGCTGCGAGATCAGGTCGGCGGCCCGCTCGAGGGTTGCGACCCGCTCCTTCCACGGTGTCGCGGCCCACCTCGGCTGAGCGCGGTCCGCCGCCGTGACGGCGTCGGCGACGTCCGCAGCGGTGGCCGCGGCGAACTGCCCGATCACGACGGTCCGGTCGACCGGCGACACCGTCTCGAACCCGACCGTCCCGTCGCGCCGCTCCGAACCGATGTGCAGCGGATGGTGCTGCCCGAACGTGGCCTTGGCGTCGGCCAACGCGGCGTCGTACGCGGTGTGGAGGTCGTCGTCGTCGGCGGTCAGCGTGGCGTAGGTGACGCGGAAACCCGTCATCCGGGTAGCTTCGCGCACCTTCGGCCGTACCGAATCGACCGGATTCGGCGGGTGTCATCTGACGATCCGGCTCAACCGCCCGTGGTCTCAGTCATCATGTGCTCGGTCGTCTCGGTCATCATGTGTTCGGTCGTCGCGGTCATCATGTGTTCGGTCGTTTCGGTCATCATGTGCTCGGTCGTTGCGACGTTGGTGGCCGGCACGTTGCCGTTGTCGTCGTCATCGCCTCCGCAGGCGGCGAGGCTCGCCGCCGTGCCGAGCGTGACGACCGCCCCGAGGGCGAGCGCGGGCAGTAGACGTCTGGGCATGGTGGTCCCCTTTCGTTGACCGTGGTCAGGTGGATCCGTCGACGTGGACGCGACGGGAGTGCCATCCCGTCGCCCCGTCGGGGATCGGAGGTTGGATCTCGCTGGTCTGGGTCTGTCCGTCGCCGTCCGTCGCCCGGACCGTGAGCACGTGGTCGCCCGGCGGGGCGTCCCACTCGTAGACCCACTGCACCCACGTGTTCTCGCTCGCGACGTCGCCGAGCCGGCACTCCTGCCACTCGTCGTCGTCGACCTGCAACTCGACGCGCGCGATGCCTCGCGTCGGAGCCCACGCCACGCCGGCGACGGCCGTCCGGCCGGCAGGCACGGTCGCTCCCGAGCGCGGGACGTCGATCCGAGAGGCCGTCTTGATCGGGCCTTCCTTCGCCCACCCCCGCGAGATCCAGTAACCGTCGAACCCCTCCCACGTGGTGAGCTCGATCTCGCTGAGCCACTTGGTCGCCGACACGTATCCGTACAGTCCGGCGACGATCAGGCGAGCCGGGAAGCCGTGGGTGACCGGCAGCGGCTGGCCGTTCATCGCGTAGGCGACCATGGCCACCCGTCCGTCGTCCCGGACGAGCTCGGTGGGGAAGCCGGCCGTCCACCGGTCGACCGAATGGCCGACGAGCTGGGTCGCCCCGTCCTGGACGCCGGCCCGATCGAGGAGCACGTGCAGCGGAACGCCCTGCCACACGGCATTGCCGACGAGGGTTCCGCCGACCTCGTTCGAAACGCACTGCAGGGTGACGACCCGCTCCTCCGACTCGAGCGAGAGCAGTTCGTCGTAGTCGATCGAGAACGGATGGTCGACCATGCCCGACACGGCCAGCTGCCAAGAGTCGACGTTGATCATGGGCGCGATCAGCGCGGTGTCGATGCGGTAGAAGTCGTCGTTCGGCGTGACGTACGGGGACAGGCCGGCCACGGTGAACGGCTGCCGCGCCGGCACCGCCTGCCCGCTGGCCGGGCGACGAATCGTCACGCTGCGCCGGGCGCTCTCCGCCACGTCGCTGGACCGGAGCCGCCGGCCCAGGGCGGCGCTGGCGGCCGCGCCAGCACCCAGTGCGGCGGCACCGACGATGAACGTCCGGCGCGGCGTTCCCTTCGTGGATGGTGATTCCGGCACGACTGCGACCGATGGCGCAGCGGCCCGGAGCAGCAGGTGCAGGGTCGCGACCCCGGCGGCGACGGCGATCACCGCGGCGGTGATCCCGACGCCTGCCGATCCGAACGGGTCGCGGGTGTACGCCCACCCGCCCACCACTCCGAACAAGGCGAACCCCGCGGCACCGATCCAGAACCGCCTTGCCGCCACGATCCCCAACAGGGCGCCCAGCAGGATCGAGACGATGACGATCCCGACGACGAGTGCCGTCTTGTCGTTCGTCCCGAAGAGCGAGACGGCGAGGTCCTTCAGCGAGGCGGCGAAGCGGTCGATGAACTCGGTGCCGATCGCCGACACCAGCGACGGGCCCTCGCCGGCGATGCCGGTGACCAGCTCGCTGACGCCGAGCGCGACACCGGCGGCAACGGCCCCGGCGAGGGCCGCCGGAGCAGGACCGACGCGTGCGTCGTCGGGTGCGGCCACGACACCAGCCTGCCGCGGGAACGTGACGTTCGCAGCACACGACGCACAACGATTTCGAAACTCGCGTCCGGCTGCTGGGCGACCAGGGTGGCCGGTCGTACAGTCGACGTATGGCGGCAACAGCCGGCGGCGCCTCCATCCGGCCGCGCGACGACGACACCGCGGTCGTACCGGGTGCGGTCGGAACCGTGCTCGTCGTCGACGACGAACCGATGGTGCGGGAGGTCGTGGCCCGTTACCTCCGGCTCGACGGGTTCCGCGTCCACGAGGCCGCCGACGGGACGGCGGCGATCGACTGGCTGCTCGGCCACCGGCCCGATCTCGTCGTGCTCGACATCATGCTGCCGGGTACCGACGGGTTGACGATCCTCCGCCGGCTGCGCGAGCAGGACGACGTCCCGGTCATCCTGCTCACCGCCCGGGCGGAGGAGGTCGACCGGGTCGTCGGCCTCGAGCTCGGTGCCGACGACTACGTCGTCAAGCCGTTCTCCGCCCGCGAGGTGGTGGCCCGCGTGCGCTCGGTGCTGCGCCGATCGACCGGGCGGCTGCTACCAGAGGACGCGCGGGTGCTCGACTTCGGTGCGCTGCGCATCGAACCGCTGACCCGCGAAGTCACCGTCGACGGCCGCCGGGTCGAGCTCACTCCGAAGGAGTTCGACCTGCTCGTCGTGCTCGCCCGTTCCCCCCGCCAGGTCTTCTCCCGCCGTCAGCTTCTCGCCCAGGTCTGGGACTCCGCGCCGGAGTACCAGGACGCCGCGACCGTGACCGTCCACGTCGGCCGGCTGCGCCAGAAGCTCGAGCCCGACCCCGAGAACCCCCGTTGGCTCACCACGTCATGGGGCGTCGGCTACCGGTTCGAGGGATGACCCGATGATCGCCGTCGGGTGGTGGGACGCGATCGCCGACCAGCCGGTCGAGGCGGCGCTGGCGCTGGGCGGTCTCGCCGCCGGCACGGTGGCGGTGGGGTTCGCGCTGCGCGTCTTCACCCGGCGGATGCGTTCGCTGCGCCGGCAGGTGCTCGCCGTCACCCTCGCCGCGCTCGCGATCGGCGCCGTCGCCGCCGCCCTGCTCGCCCGGCTGATGGTGCTCGACTCGCCCGAGCTGGCGCGGGTCGCCGGCGTGCTCGGGCTCACGGCGGTGCTCGCCACCGTGCTCGTGGTCCTGGCCTCGGTCCCGCTCGGTCGGGACGCTCGCCGGCTCGAGACCACGGTCCGCCGGATCGAGGACGGCGACCGGACCGTGCGCACCGGGGTCGAGCGGGCCGACGAGCTCGGCCACGTCGCCAAGGCCCTCGACGAGCTGACGGCCCGGCTCGACGCGCTCGAGCGGGAGCGGGCGAGCTACGCGGCCGAGCGCAACGCGATGCTGTCGAGCGTCGGCCACGACCTGCGCACGCCGCTCGCCGCGTTGCGGGTGGCGGTGGACGCGCTGGCCGACGGGGTGGCGCCGGACCCCGAACGGTACGTGCGCTCGATGCGGCGCGACGTCGAGGCATTGGGCACGTTGGTCGACGACTTCTTCCTGCTCGCCCGCATCGAGAGCGGTCGCCTCGACCTGCATCCGGTTCCGCTCGACCTCACCGAGGTGGCGGACGAGGCCGTCGAGGCGCTTGCCCCGGCCGCCGCCGCGGCGGGAGTGACGTTGGCCCTCGACGTCTCGAGCCACGTGCACGTGCAGGGCAACCCCACCGCGCTGGGCCGGGTCGTGCGCAACCTGGTCGACAACGCCATCCGTCACGCTCCCGCGGGTTCGGTGGTGCGAGTCGCGGTCGCTGCGGACGGCCGGCCGTCGATCCGCGTCGTGGACGAGGGTCCGGGCTTCCCTCCCGACTTCGGCGACGAGGCGTTCGCCCGGTTCACGCGCGCGGATGCGAGCCGCAGCCGGGCCACCGGCGGGGCCGGGCTCGGGCTGGCCATCGCGAGAGGCCTCGTCGAGGCGCACGGCGGGCGGATCTGGATCGAGGCGCCGCCGGGCGGTCGCGTCGCCTTCGAGATCCCGGCCGCGTGACGCGCCGTCAGCCGCCCGGCTCAGCGGATGTGGACGTGGAGGTTGAACGGGCCGTACTGGGCCGCGATGCCGTCGACCCGGATCCGGTACGTGATGCCTCGCGGGACCCGAATCACCACTCGGCTTCGCCGGCCGGGCCCACCGTTGTTGTCGTAGGCGACGAATTTGAGCGCCCCCAGCTTTCGGCCCGTGAAAACGGCGAGCTCGGTGTTGAAGGTCGTGCGGTGCCCACCACCGTTCTCGGTCGAGATCACGGCCCGGCCGGAGCGGGCGGGGCGCCACCGGAACCAGACGCTGTTCTGCACGCGGCCGGGTCCGGGCTCACCCGCCTCGCGGCTGGCGCACGTATTCCACGAGGCCAGGTTCGCCCCCCGTCGCGGCACCCGCCGGGCGTTGACGAAGTGGTTGTTGCCCACGTTCCGTGATGCCGCGCGCAGGACGTCGATCCGCCGGCGCACGATGCCACCTCGCATCGCGATCCGCGGGCCGGTGGCGCTGAGGTCCGCGGCCACGGCGGCGGGAGTCCGGTTGCCGACGCACTCGCGGAGGAGGGCGAACGCGCCGGCGACGTGCGGCGTCGACATCGACGTTCCCATCAAGATGCGCGTGCGGTTCGGCCGGCCCGGCCACGGGGCTTCGATGTCGACGCCAGGGGCGAACCAATCGGTCAGCCGCGACCGGTTGCTGAAGCGCGCGATGCGGTCCGCATCGTTGGTCGCCGAGACCGCGTAGACCGACGGGAGGCAGGCGGGAAACGAGATCGCCCCGCGGCGCCCGTCGTTCCCGGCCGCGGCGACGACCGCCACACGGGCCGCCCGGAGCTGGGCCGCCAGTCGCTCGGTCGACGGTTGGGCAGCCCGGCACGACCGCGCCGTCCGGAAGGCCGAGAAGCCCACGCTCAGGTTGAGGGCGACGATCGGCCGGCCGGCGCGGCGAAGGGTGAGCACCCGCTGCAACGATCGGTCGAGGTCGAAGCTCGACATGGCCCAACCACCGCCGACAGCCCGCTGCCCGACCCGGATCGCCACGAGTCGGGCGCGCGGGGCGACCCCTTCGTGACCGCCCCGGAACGTCCGTCCGGCGGCGATGCCGGCCACGTGGGTGCCGTGGCCGCACTCATCCGGAGCGAACGTGCACGGCGGGGCGGATCGCGGGCCGAACTGGTGGTCCCGCCGGTTCGGGCAGGCCCGCCCGATGGAGAAGCACGCCGCCGAGACAACCTTGCCGGCGAGGGCGTTGTGCCGCCTGGCCACGCCGGTGTCCATCACCGCGATCTCGTACGGCCGGCCGCTTCGGCGTGACATGCCCTTCACCCCGGCGCGGTTCAGACGACCCGACTCGATCACCGCGGTCGACGACTCGAGGGTGAGATGGAGCTCGTGCTCGGGCACGACCGACTCGACGGCGGGGTCGGCGAGGAGCGCGTCCAGGCCCGCCCGATCGACGTCGACGAGGGCGGTGGGGACCGACTGGAGCGCGTGCACCAACCGCGAGTGCGTGCCGGAGAGCGTGGTGCCGAGGGTGTCGAGTGAGGCGTCGATCGCCTGGTGCTGGACCTCGACCGCGGCCGCCGACAGCTCGGCCTCCGGCTCGACCGTCGCCGCCATCGTCACGATGAACCGGATCGTGCCGGCGCCGGAGTCGGCGAGGGCGGAGGAGAGCCCATCGCCGAGCGGTGGTGAGGGCGCTGGCGCGGCCGGCGACGCGTCCACGCCGGCGGAGCCGGTGGGGACCGCGAGGATGGCGGCACCAATCAGCGCCGATGAGATCAGGTGTCGAGCCGCCGTGGTCACCTTTCGTGTCTACTGGCTGCGCAAGGACCCGACAAAGGGGGTAACGCGCGAGGATCTGGGCGGTGCGCGTGTGGGTCAGCGGAGGTTCCGGATTCGTCGGCAGCAACGTCGTGAAGGTGTTCACCGAGCGCCACGGCGCCGAGGTCGTGGCGCCGTCGCACCGGGAGGTCGAGCTCACCGATCCCGACGCGGTCCGAGCCAGCGTCGCCGAGCATCGGCCGGATGCGATCGTCCACTCGGCCATTCTCAACGACCTGCCGAAGATGCTCGCCGATCGCCGCGCGGCCTGGGCCGCCTATGTCGGCGCGACCCGTCACCTCGTCGATGCCGCCAACGACGTCGGGGCCAAGATCGTCCTCGTCTCCACGGATTGGGTGTTCGATGGCTCACAAGGAGGCGCCGACGAGGCCGCACCCCCCAACCCGATCAACCTCTACGGGGTGCTCAAGGTGGCCAGCGAGCTCGTCGTCACCGAGCGGGCACGGGACGGGGCGGTCGCCCGGATCTCGGCCGTGAACGGGGTGCACTGGGCGCGCCCGACCCTGCCCCGGGCCCAGGACGCCGGCTTCGGCTACTTCGTCGCCTCGCTGGTCGAGGCGTTGGGTGCCAATGACCCGTTCACCGTTTGGGAGAGCGATCGGATCAACATGATCGCCACGCCCAGCCTGGCCAGCGACTGCGCCGAGTTGATGTGGCGGATCATCGATCGCGACCAACGGGGGATCTTCCACTGCTGCGGCGGCGAGGCGATCGGCCGGCGCGCCCTCGCCGAGCTGGCGGCCGAGGTCTTCGAGCTCGACCCGGCCCTCGTCCGGTCTGGCGCACCACCCGACGGAGTCGATTCGGCGATGCCGGTCCCTTACGACACCAGCCTCACCGCGCCCAAAACGAGCCACGCGCTCGGAGTCACGCTGCCGTCGGTACGCGAGCAGCTCACCCGCTTCCGGCAGGAGCGCGAGACCCGAGCCCTCGCTCCAGCGCGATGAGCGGTGAGCGCTCTCGGCGCGCTCATCGCTCACCGCGGGCTCAAGTAAGGGAGACCGGCCGGCCCTCCCGCACCGACTGCCACGCGGCGAGTCCGATGGCGAGCGGCGCCCGGCCGTCCGCACCCGTCACCGGCGATGGGCCGCCGGCCCGCACGTAGTGGACGAACGCCGCCCACTGCAGCAGGTAGCTCGTCGTGTACCGCTCGAGGAAGAAGTGGGGGAGCGGCGGGCCGCTGGCCCCTTCGGCAGTGAGGATCGTGCCGGTGTGGGTGAACGGGTTCGCCGAGCTGGCGACCCCGCCGGCGCCGAACGCCTCGACCCGCTGGTCGTAGCCGTACACCGCCTGCCGGCTGTTGTCGATCACCGTCAGACACCCGTCGGCGTGGCGCAGCGTGACGACCGCGGTGTCGACGTCGCCGGCCGCGCCGATCGCCGGGTCGACGCGCACCGCGCCCTGGGCGTAGACCTCGACGACCTCGCTGCCCGTGACGTACCGCGCCATGTCGAAGTCGTGCACCGTCATGTCGAGGAAGATCCCCCCGGAGACCTCGATGTAGCTGATGGGCGGCGGCGCCGGATCACGACTCGAGATCCGCACCAGGTGGAGGGGTCCGATCGTCCCGCTCGCCACGGCGTCTCGCACCGAGCGGTGGGCGGGATCGAACCGACGGTTGAAGCCGACCTGGAGCGGCGCGCCGGCGGCCTCGATCGCGCCCAAGGCCCGATCGACCTCGTCGAGGTCGAGCGAGACCGGCTTCTCGCAGAAGATCGCCTTGCCCGCGGCGGCTGCGGCGACGAGCAGGTCGACGTGGGTGTCGGTGCTCGTGCAGATCGCCACCGCGTCGAGGTTCGGGTCGCCGAGCACCTCCTCCACGGACGCCGCGGCGGTCACGCCGACGTCGGCGGCCACGGCTTTGGCCGCCGCGGCGTCGATGTCGTAGACCACGCCCAGCTCGGCCCCCGGCACGTCGTGGGCGAGCAGGCGGGCGTGCATCCTGCCGATGCGGCCGACGCCGAGTACGCCGATGCGCACGGGGGCTTCGTTCGGGATCATCGGCCAAGACTCGCGCGCGTAGGCTGCCCCGCCTGTGTCCACCGAGCCGCTCCGGACCGCGATCATCGGCCTCGGTCGGATGGGGCGCTGCCACCTGGCCGCGCTGAACGGTGTCGTCGACGTCGAGGTCGTCGCCCTGGCGGAGCCGTCGGCCGCGGCGCTGGACGCGGCGGCGGCGGCGCGCCCCGGAGCCCGGACGTATTCGGCCGCCGCAGAAGCGCTGGCCCATCCCGGGTTGGAGGCGTGCCTCGTCGTCACCCCGACTCCGACCCACCCGGAGGTCGTCGAGGCGGCCCTCGAGGCCGGCCTGCATGTCCTCTGCGAGAAGCCGCTGGCGCTCGATGTGGCGCAGGGCGACCGCCTCGGATCGCTCGCCGAGCAGCGGGGCCTCGTGCTGCAACTCGGATTCTGGCGGCGCTTCGCCAGCCCGTGGCGGGCGGCCAAGGACTGCCTCGAGCGGGGAGCGATCGGCACGCCGCTCATGGTGCGGCTGGCTCAGTGGGACGCCGACGCGCCCCCGCCCGCGTTCTGCGACCCCGAGGTGAGCGGCGGCCTGGCGGTGGACTGCGGCGTGCACGAGTACGACCTCGCCGAATGGCTCACCGGCCGGCGGATCAGGCGGGTGTCGGCGTGGTCCCTGCCGATCGTCGACGACGCCGTCGGCGCGTCCGGTGACGTCGACAACCTCGTCGCCGTGCTCGAGCTCGAGGGTGGAGGCGTCGCCACCGTCGACCTGTCGCGCAACGCCCGGTTCGGCGACGACGTTCGCACCGAGATGCTCGGCAGTGCCGGTGCCCTGCTCATCGACAGCCTGCCCAGGGGACGGACCCGCATCGGGACCAAGTCGGGGCTACAGGTTCTGGCCGGCTCGGAGGTGGACGACGTGATGGCGGACGGGGTGGCCGGGCAGGCACGTGCCTTCGCGGCTGCGGCGCGTGGCGAACCGACCGAGATCCCGACCGCCGTGTCGAGCAGCCGGGCCACGCGGGTCGGTCAGGCGGTGATCGAGGCGGCGCGCTCGGGGCGAGCCGTCGACATCACGGAGGCGCTGATCCGATGACGTCGAGACGGGTCGTGGTCCACCAGGACGACGTGGGGATGTGCCACGGCGCCAACGTCGCGTTCCTGGAACTGGCCGGGCGGGGGGTCGTGACGAGCGGGTCCGTGATGGTGCCGTGCCCCTGGTTCCCCGAGATCGCCGCCGCGGCGGCGGCCGACCCGGCCCTGGACCTCGGGGTCCATCTCACCCTCACCGCGGAGAAGGAGTACTACCGGTGGGGTCCGATCTCGGGTCCTTCGCCCGCCGCCGGGCTCACCGATGCGGCGGGGTACCTGTGGCCCGACGTGGCCAGCGTCCGGCGCCACGCCGACCCGGCCGCGGTGGAGGTCGAGTTGCGGGCGCAGGTCGAGCGGGCACTCGCCGCCGGGATCGACGTGACCCATCTCGACGCCCACATGGGGACGGCGCTGGCCCCGGAGTTCTGCGGCGCGTACGTCCGGCTCGGCGTGGAGTACCGCCTCCCCGTCCTGCTGACGGCGACGATCCGCGGTTACGGCCCGTCGGTTCCGCACCTCGTCGGGGTGACCGAGTCCGAGTACGAGGGATTCGTCGCCACGGCGCGCGAGCACGGGCTGCCGATCTTCGACTTCGTGGGTGAGACGCCGTGGGCGCGCGCCCCGGACGAGCCCGCCGAGCCCGTGTACCGCCAGCTGTTCGGTGAGGTACCCGACGGGCTCGCCTTCCTGGCCCTCCACCCGAACGCCCCGGGCGAGCTGGAGGCGATCGAGCCCGGTTCGGCGCACATCCGCACGGCCGAGTACGAGCTCTTCGTTGACGACGGGTTCCGCGACTGGCTCGCCACCCAACCTCTCGAGCTGATCGGGATGCGCCAGCTCCGGGACGCGCTGGTGGCCTGACGCGTCAGCGCGAGCAGCGGGCGGTGGGCGGCGTCTCTCCGGCGTGGGCGGCGTCGAGCAGCGGATCGAGGGCCTCGATGGGGATCGCCCAGGCCCGCTCCGGCCGCTCGCGGCTCGTGGCCCAGACCAGCCCGACGAGCTTGCCGTCGCCGTCGACGAGCCCGCCGCCCGAGTCGCCGGCCTCCACGTCGGCGCGCAGCTCGAAGCCGGGGCGGACGTGCTCCCCCTCGCGGTAGATGTCGGTGGTGCGCACATCCACCCGGCGGAGGATCTCCGCCGGCTCTGAGCGCACCGCACCGTGATCCGACGTCCACAGCGACACGTCTCCTTCGTCGTACGCGGTGCGGCGGAGTGACGGCAGATCGAGGTCGTCGACGCGGACGAGCGCGGCGTCGAGGTCGGTGTCGATCGCGGCCACAGCCCCCTCCGCCTCGGTCCCGTCGGGCGCGAAGACCGTGATCGCGGACTCGCCGGCCACGGCGTGGGCGACGGTCGCCACGAGCCCGTCGGCGACCACGACGCCGACGGCCCGGGTCGGCGTCGGCCGGCACCCGGTCGCGCCGATCGCGACGATCGACTCCGCCGGATCACCGCGGGCCCCGTCACCGCCACCGCACGCGGTCAAGACCAGTCCGCACGCGCTCGCCAGGACCGTGAGTCGCGCTCTCAATCTGGGCGGGATTTGTCCCACCCGGGCATCTGGGCGGGAATCGTCGCGACACCTGAGACAAATCCCGCCCAGAAGGCCGCGTGTTCGCCCCGGCTCACGCCTTCGCATGCCGCCCGTACGCCACGCCGGCCTCCACCTCGTCGAGGATCGTCGGGTACGGGTAGTCGAGACCCATCAGCTGGCGCAACATCGGTGACGCCCGGTCGACGACTTCCTGGCGGACCCCACGCTTCTGGTCTTCGAGCGGGGTGATGAACTTCGCCAGGTACTCGACCAGCACGGCAGTGCGGTCGGCGGCGGAGTGGTTCGGCATCGCGCAGTGCCACGCCATCCCGTTGAACACGATGCAGTCACCGGCGGTGCCGGTCTGGCGGGCCGCGTTGGCGTGGAACGCCGCCTCGTCGTCGGGGTAGGTGAGCACCTTCTGCGAGCCCGGCCAGTACGCGGTCGCCCCGTTCTCGGGAGTGAAGTCGTCGAGGAGGATCGTCGCCTGGGCATTGAGCGGGAAGCTCGAGTTGATCCCGCGCGGGAACGACTCCCGCTCGTACAGGTCCCAGTACGGGTAGTCGATGTGCGGCTCCTGGCCGGGGCCACCCGGCAGCAGCCGGTTGGCGGCGACCGATCCCATGATGAAGGCGTCCCCGAGGAACGCCCCGACGATGCGCATCACCACCGGGTGCTGCACCATCCGCTCGAAGACCTCACCCTTGTCGAGCAGGTTCCACACCCGGCGTTGCAGATGAACCTGGTCCTCGTGGGCGCCGTGGAAGTGGGTGACCTTGTCGTCCTCGGTGGACGAGTAGTGCACGATCAGCCGTCGGGCCTCGGCGATCTCCTCGGGTGGGAACGCCTGCCGGATCGCCACCGCCCCACCGCCCGTCAGCAGCTCCTCGAGCAGCACGGGAAGCTGGGTCTCGAGGTTGGCGACGTCGACTTCGAGCATCCTCGACTCCTTTCAACGAGTGGGTGGGCCGGTCGAGCTGCGCACGACGAGCGTCGGCAGCACGGCGTGGCTGACGACCTCGGTCCGCGAGCGCCCGATCCGCTCGAGCAGCGTCTCGAACGCCAGCCGGCCCATCTCGGCACGCGGCTGGTCGACGGTCGTGAGCGACATGTGGTGCATCGCCGCCAGCCCAGTGTTGTCGTAGCCGACCAGCGACACGTCCTCGGGCACCCGCAGCCCGGCCTCCTCCAGGCGGTCGAACGCACCGACCGCGCTGAGGTCGTTGGCGGCGAAGATCGCCGTCGGTACGTCGTCGTCGCCGAGCAGCTCGGACACGGCTCGGGCCCCCGACAGCTCGGTGAAGTCGCCGCGGACGACCCGGGCGAGATCGGAGAGGCCGTGTTCGCGCATCGCCCGGCGGTACCCGGCGCGCCGGGGCGGGCCGCCCGCCCCGCTCCCACCGTCGATGTGGACGATCCGGCGGTGGCCGAGCCCGACGAGATGGGCGACGGCGAGGTCGGCGCCGACCCGCTCGTCGTTGCTCACCGTGTCGACGGTGTGCGAGCGCAGCGAGCGACAGACCACGGCGAGCGGGACGTCGCCGGCGGCCGACTCGACCTGGCCTGCCGGGATGTGCGGGCTGACGAGGATGATGCCGTCGACCCGCAGTTCGAGGAACGCCTCGACCGCCTGGGCTTCGTCGGCGGGACGGCGCCGGCCGGTGCTGAACAGGATGCGGTAGTCGGTCCGGTCGGCGGCGTCCAGGATGCCGTCGGCCACCTCGGCGAAAAACGGGTTGTGGAGGTCGTTGAGCAGGACCCCGATGGTCATCGTCCGCCGGCTGGCCAGGTTGCGGGCGATCAGGTTGGGGCGATAGCCGAGCCGTTCGGCGGCGGCGAGCACGTCGCGCCGGGACCGCGCGCTGACCTTCGGAGAGTCGCGGATGACGAGGCTCACGAGGGCGCGGGACACGCCGGCGAGGCGGGCAACGTCCTCCATCGTGGGCTGCGACACGCAAATCCCCCCGCTCCGGCAACCTTGACAGCGACCGTGCGCGAGCATAAGAGTTAGAGCGCTCCAACGCAATGCACGTCCGGAGCGAGCACAAGGGGGCACGAGCGACGAGCGCGACTCTGGAACGCGACTACGGCCTCACCGGGTCGGGCGCCCGCCAGGCGATGGAGGCCGGCCTCGCCGAGGCTCCGTGGTACAGCCCGCCGGTCGACGCGGCGCGGATGCGGCAGCTGATGGTGCGCTCCAACGGCCGCGCCGCCCGAGATGTCGTGTTGTGGCTGGCGCTGTTGGTCGGCGCGGGCGCGCTGGCGTTCTGGAGCCTGGGCACCTGGTGGACGATCCCGGCGTTCGCCATCTACGGCGCGCTGTACGGCAGCTCGGCCGACGCCCGGTGGCACGAGTGCGGCCACGGGACCGCGTTCCGCAGCCGCCGGACCAACGACACCGTCTACGTGCTGGCGTCGTTCATGATGCTCCGCGAGCCGACGCTCTGGCGGTGGTCGCACTTCCGCCACCACTCGGACACCCTCATCGTGGGGCGCGATCCCGAGATCCTGTTCATGCGCCCGTTCCGGCTGCGGCTCGTCGTGCTGAACCTGCTCTGGCTGCTCAACGGACCGAAGCTGGTGTGGCGTACGGTCCGCCACGCCGCCGGTCGCGTCGACGACGAAACTCGCGATTTCGTCCCCCGCGATGAGCTCCGCCGGCTCGTCTGGGAAGCGCGGGCGTTCGTGGCGGTGTACGTCGCCGTGACGGTGTGGTGCCTGGCGACGTGGAGCGTCGTGCCGGCGTTGTTCCTCGTCCTGCCGTCGTTCTACGGCGTCTGGCTGCTGTGGATCTTTGCCACGACCCAGCACGCCGGCCTGCGCGAGGACGTGCTCGACCACCGGCTCAACACCCGCACCGTGTACATGAACCCGATCGCCCGGTTCCTGTACCTGAACATGAACTACCACCTCGAGCACCACCTGTTCCCGGGCGTGCCGTACCACGCCCTGCCGGCGCTGCACGACGAGGTCAAGGCGTACCTGCCGCCGCCGAAGCGCTCGATCCCCGAGGCGTACCGGGAGATCGTCACCGCGCTCCGGCACCAGCGCAAGGACCCGGACTGGGAGCTACCGCTTCCCGAGCTGCCGGACATCGCGGTTCCGGCCCTGGTGTCCAACGAGCCGATCTTCGCCGAGACGGTCGACGTCGAGCACACCTCCGCGCACGTCGACCTCGGTCCGGCCGACCTCCTCCAACCGGGTCAGCTTCGGGGCGTCGACATCGACGGTGTGCCGTACGTGCTGTGCCGGCCGACGGGCGTGACCTACGCCCTGGTCGACGGGCTCTGCACCCACGCCAGGGCGCCCCTCGCCGACGGACTGCTCATCGACGGGTGCATCGAGTGCCCGCGGCACAACGGCCGGTTCGACGTCCTCACCGGCGAGGCGGTGCGCAAGCCGGCCCGGCTGCGCCTCGGCACCCACCCGGTCCGCGTCGTCGGCGGTCGCGTCGTCGCCCACGTCGAGCGGAACCCTTGACAGCGGCCCGATGCGGGCATAAGAGTTAGAGCGCTCCAACGTCATACGGGGCAGCTGGGGGAAATGTGGAGCAGAGCCGTCCGGGCATCCGTCCGGCCGTGACCGAACGGATCGCCGGCGCACCCATCTCCTGGGGCGTGTGCGAAGTTCCCGGGTGGGGCCTCCAGCTCAGCGTCGATCGAGTGCTGCGGGAGATGAGCGACCTCGGGCTGCGGGCGACCGAGCTCGGCGCGATCGGCTGGCTGCCGACCGACGCGGAGGAGCTCCGGAAGACGCTCGACGCCCATGGGCTGAGCGTCGTCGGGGCGTTCGTCCCGCTCGTGTGCCACGACCCGGCGCGACGACAGGACACGCTTGACAACGCCGAGGAGATGGCGTCCCTGCTCGCATCGGTGGGGGCCGAGAGCTTCGTGACCGCCGTCGTGACCGACCCGAACGACTGGCGGCACGAGCAGCTCACGTCCGAGCAGTGGGAGCACGTGTTCGCCGTGCTCGACGACGTCGAGGGCATCACCACCGCGCACGACGTCCGCCAGGTGCTGCACCCGCACGCCAACACGCTGGTCGAGACCGCCGACGAGATCGACCGCCTGCTCGACGAATCGTCCGTGCCGATCTGTCTCGACACGGGACACGTCACCATCGGTGGCGCCGACGCGCTCGAGCTCGCCGAGCAGGCCGCGTCGAGAGTGGGACTGGTCCACCTGAAGGACGTCCGGACGGCGGTCGCCGCCCGGTTCAACGCGGGCGAGCTGAGTCTGATGGCGGCCGTGCAGGCCGGCCTGTTCGCTCCGCTCGGCGACGGCGACGTACCGATTGCCGAGGTCATCACGACGCTCGAGGACAACGGCTATGGCGGCCGGTACGTGCTCGAGCAGGACGTGGCCATCACCGACCGGGAACCCCCCGCCGGCGATGGCCCGGTGCGCGACGTCGCCAAGAGCGTCGCGTACCTCCGGGCGGTCGAAGCCTCACTCGGTGCCACGGCGGGCGCCGAGACCGGCTCGGCTGGGGCCGGGACTTCACCCACCACCACACCTAGAGGGGGATCATGAGGAAGAAATACCGTTACGCCGTGACGGCGGTCGCCGCCTTCACGCTCGTCGCCGCCGCGTGTACGGGTGACGACGACGACTCCGCGGTCACCGGGGCGACGCCCGCGGCGACTTCGGGGACGACCGGCGCGGCCGCCACCACCAGCGGCGGCACCACGGGGACCACCGGCGCGACCGGCACCACCGGCGCGACCGGCACCACCGGCGCGACCGGCACCACCGGCGCGACCGGGAGCACCGCACCAGGCGACACCGTGGAAGTGTCGCAGGGCCAGAACCTGCACTTCCACGTCATCACCCACGGTGACGACGGGGTGTTCTGGTCGGTCGTGCAGAAGGCCGTCGAGCAGGCCGGCAAGGACCTCGGGGTCCAGGTGACGTACTTCGGCTCGAACAACGACGCCCAGGCCCAGTCCGAGCAGATCGAGGCGGCGATCGCCGAGGGCTCGGACGGGATCGCGATCTCGCTCGCCGACCCCGAAGGGGTGAGCGCGGCGGCCCAGGCGGTCGTGGATGCGGGGATCCCGCTGTACACGATCAACTCCGGCCTCAACAACTGGAAGGAGCTGGGTGCGGTCACCCACATCGGTCAGGACGAGATCGTCGCCGGCAACGGGGCCGGGGAGCGGTTCAACGAGCTCGGGGTGAAGAAGATCCTGTGCGGCCGTCAGGAGCAGACCAACGTGGCGTTGGAGGAGCGCTGCAACGGTCTCAAG
Source organism: Actinomycetota bacterium (assembly GCA_046723555.1). Taxonomy (GTDB): domain Bacteria; phylum Actinomycetota; class Acidimicrobiia; order Acidimicrobiales; family Ilumatobacteraceae; genus JALZMG01. Next base: position 17,618 of record JBKOUV010000003.1, read on the forward strand.
GAAACGTTCAAGGGTGAGGTGCTGTCGGAGTTCGTCGGCCTCGACGCCGACCCGACCGAGCAGGAGAACCAGATCTCGGCGCTGCTGCAGGCGAACCCGGACGTCGACGCGTTCATGGGCACCGGACCCAACCTGCCGCTGCGGGCGATCGCCGCGGCCGAGTCGGCCGGCCGGGACCTGACCATCGCCGGGTTCGACATCTCGCCGGATCTGATCAGCGCGATCAACGACGGCTCGGTGGCGTTCACCGTCGACCAGCAGCAGTACCTCCAGGGCTACCTGCCGGTGGTGCTGATGTACCTGCAGGCGACGAACCTCAACACGGCCGGTGGCGGCCTGCCGATCCTCACCGGACCCGGTTTCGTCGACAAGGACAACGTCGCCGGAGTCGCCGATCTCGTCGAGCAGGGAACCCGGTGACCTGACGTAACCATCCACGCGGGTCGGGGAGCCCGGCTCCCCGGCCCGCCCGAGCTGCCGAGGAACAGCCATGGCGACGGCCACCGAAGTGAGAACCGAGGCGCCGGGCGCGGCGCCCCCCGACGAACGGCTCGCCTTCCGCGGACCGATCCAGCGGGTGCTCGTGCGTCCGGAGATCGGCGCCCTCGTCGGCACCACTGCGATCTGGGTCTTCTTCTGGGCGGTCGGCGGCGTCTTCGGCACGGCTGCCGGAACCCAGAACTACCTCGACGTGGCGGCGACCCTCGGGATCATGGCGGTCGCCGTCTCGCTGCTGATGATCGGTGGCGAGTTCGACCTGTCCTCGGGAGCGATGACCGGGGCGACGGCGATGCTCGTGATCCTGCTGTCGCAACCCGTCGGTGAGCTGGGCGGGGCCGGGCTCACCCTCTACCTCGCCGTGCCGCTCTCGCTCGCCTTCGCTTTGACGATCGGATGGTTCAACGGCACCGTCGTCGAGAAGACGAGGCTGCCGAGCTTCATCGTGACCCTCGGGACGTTCTTCGTCCTCATCGGCGCCAAGCTCGGCTTCTCCAAGATGTTCTCCGGGCAGGTGGTCGTCGAGGGCCTCAACGAGGCGAAGGGCTACGAGTTCTGGCAGAAGGTGTTCGCCGCCTCGTGGATCCGCAACGACCACATCTGGAACGACCGCGACACCGTCTGGACGATCCTCGTCGTCGCCGGCGTGGCGCTGATCGCGGCCGGCGTCCTCGAGATGAGCTACCGGCGGGCGGAGCCCCGCAACGCGAAGGGGCTGATCGCCTTCGGCATCGGTGCCGTGGTTGCGTTCGCTGGCTTCTACGGTCTGCTCAACAGCGACGGTGTCACCAAGAACTACGTCAACGGGGCGATCCTCGGTGTCGGGGTCATCGTCGCGGTCCTGGGTTGGGGGGCGTGGCGGTTCCCGCCGATCGGCCGCCGCGGTCCGGTCAAGCTCGAACGGTCGGCGGCGAAGCTGGTCGCGGTCGGCGTCGTCCTCGTCGCCGCGTCGGTGATCCTCGCCGCCGCGTTCAACCCCGATTCGAGCAACGCCGTCGGGATCCTCGTATCCGACGGCTTCTCCCGGGGTCTGTTCGTGACCGGACTCGGCGTCGGCGGGGTGCTCGCCGTGCTGGTCGCCGCCGGCAAGGTCCCGGTCTGGTCGCCGCTCGTCGGCATCGGCATCTCGGCGATCCCCGCGGTCGGCTTCCTGATGACGCGCCAGGGCGCGCGGGCGGTGCTCTTCGTGACGCTCGCGACCATCGGGCTGCTGTTCCTGATCGTCGCCAGCAACCGGGCGGCCATCCACTCGGCGTCGGCCGGGCTCGCCGTCGAGTTGTTCACGGCGGTCGTGGTCGTCGGGCTCGCCTTCTTCATCCGCTCGGAGTCGACGTCGCCCAAGTTCCGCACCGAGGCGTTCTCGGTCATGCTGCTGATCGCCCTGGCGCTCGCCTGTTCGGCGTTGATGGGGTACTTCTTCGCCGCTCGCACATCGGCCGACGCGGCCGCTGACACGCTCGGGAAGCGGGCGGCGATCATCGGCATCCTGCTCCTCGGGCTGGCCACGTTGGTGAAGATGCTGTACATGACCTCCGCCGAGGCGGCGGTGGCCAGCGGGGTGACCCGGTACCGGATCTCGATCTTCTGGTTCCTGGCGTTCACCGTGTTCGCGACGTGGCTGCTGATGCGGGCCCGGTTCGGCAACTGGATCTTCGCCGTCGGTGGCAACAAGGAGGCGGCCCGCGTCGAGGGGGTCCCCGCCGCCCGCGCCAAAACGACCCTGTTCATGATGGTCTCCGGCGCAGCCTGGCTCGTCGGCATGCTGATCGCCTTCCGGCTCAACTCGGTGCAGGCGAACGTCGGCGACGGCGAGGAGTTCCAGTACATCATCGCTGCGGTCGTCGGCGGCAACCTCCTCACCGGCGGGTACGGCTCGGCGGTCGGCGGGGCGATCGGCTCGCTGATCATGTCGATGTCGACCCAGGGCATCCCGTTCGCCGGGTGGAACACCAACTGGCGGTTCGTGCTGCTCGGCGTGATCCTGCTCCTGGCCGTGTTCGGCAACAACTACGTCCGCCGGCGGGCCGAGACCGCCAGCGGGCCCGGAGTGCTGGGGGGTGGGAAGTGAGCGAGCTGAACGAGCGGACCGTGGACACGCCGACGCCACCGACCACGCCGGCGCCGGCGACCGACGGCGGCGACGGCGTGCCGCTGCTCGAGGTGCGCAACCTGTGCAAGTACTACGGCAACGTGATCGCCCTCAAGGGGATCACGACGACGGTGCGGGCCGGGCAGGTCACCTGCGTGCTCGGCGACAACGGGGCCGGCAAGTCGTCGTTCATCAAGATCCTGTCCGGCGTGCACAAGCAGAGCGACGGCAACGTGCTCCTCGACGGCGAGCTGGTCACGTTCGCGTCACCCCGCGAGGCGCTCGACCGCGGCATCGCCACCGTGTACCAGGACCTCGCCGTGATCCCGTTGATGTCGGTCTGGCGCAACTTCTGGCTCGGCGACGAGCCACGGCGCGGCTTCCCCCCGTTCCGGTGGATCGACATCCCGAAGTCGAAGCGGATCGCCAAGGAAGAGTTGGGCAAGATGGGCATCGACATCCGCGACGTCGAGCAGCCCGTCGGCACGTTGTCGGGCGGCGAGCGCCAGTCGGTGGCGATCGCCCGCGCGGCCTACCGCGGCGCCCGGGTGCTGATCCTCGACGAACCGACGTCGGCGCTCGGGGTCAAGCAGTCCGGCGTCGTCCTGCGGTACGTCGTCGAAGCGGCCCGCCGCAACCTCGGCGTGATCTTCATCACCCACAACCCGCATCACGCCTGGCCCGTCGGCGACCGGTTCCTGATCCTCAACCGCGGCCAGTCGCTCGGCAACTTCGCCAAGGAGGAGATCGACCAGGAGGCCCTCACCGGGCTGATGGCCGGCGGCGGCGAGCTGCGCGAGCTCCAGCACGAGCTGGCCACGGTGCGGTGAGACCACTCCCCATCCGCAACTGTTGCCATCAGGCGACAAGAAGTGTCGCCCTGTGGCAATAGTTGTCGAAATGCGACAGTGAGCGAGCTCGAGCTGCTGACGGTCGGGCGGGTCAGCGTCGACCTGTACGCCGAGCAGGTCGGAGTCCCGATCAGGGAAGTGCGGTCGTTCCGCAAGTCGGTCGGTGGGACGGCGACCAACGTCGCCGTGGCCGCGGCCCGGCTCGGGCGACGGGCGGCGGTGCTGACGAAAGTCGGCGACGACCCGTTCGGCGACTACGTCCGGTGGGCGCTCGCCGACACGTTCGGTGTCGACACCCGCTTCGTCGGGGTGGACGCGAACCTGCCCACGCCGCTCGCCTTCGCCGAGCTCGACCCGCCGGACGATCCGCGGATCGTCTTCTACCGCCAACCCAAGGCACCCGACCTCAACCTCGAACCGAACGACGTCGATCAGGACGTTGTCCGCAGCGTGCCGCTGCTGTGGGTGTCGCTGGGTGCGCTTTCCGCCGAGCCGAGCCGGTCAACCGTGCACCAGATGCTGGCCCACCGCGACCGTCACGACGAGACGGTTGTCGACCTCGACTGGAGGCCGCAGATGTGGGACAGCCCGGTGAGCGCGACGCGAGAGGTCGGGCGGGCGCTCGACCACGCGACCCTCGCCATCGGCAACCGCGCCGAGTGTGAGATCACGGTCGGAACGGACGACGCCGACCTCGCCGCCGAGCGGTTGCTCGCCCGCGGCCTGAGGGGAGCGATCGTGAAGCTCGGGGCCGGTGGCGTGCTGGTCGCCACCTCCGACGGCCTCCGCGAGCGGGTGCCGCCATACCCCGTCGACGTGGTGTGCGGGCTGGGTGCCGGCGACGCGTTCGGCGGGGCGCTGTGCCACGGACTGCTCGCGGGATGGGACCTCATCGAGTGCGCCCGTCACGGCAACGCCGCCGGGGCGATCGTCGCCGGGCGGCTGATGTGCGCCGACGACATGCCGACGCCAGGGGAGATCGAGGACCTGCTCGCTGCGGGAGTCGGCAGTGGCTGAGCCCGTGCTGCCACTCCTCTACCTCGACCGGCCGGCGCCCGACGCGGTGAGCGAGCTCATCGCCGGACGGGGTTCGCTCGTCGGCCCCGGGCCGGAAGCGATGGCCGTCGCCGACGGGATCATCGCCAGCGGCATCCGGTGGGACGGGCCGAGATTCGACCAGATGCCGCGCGTCCGGGTGCTGTCCCGGTCGGGGATCGGCTACGACGGGGTCGACGTCGCGGCCGCCACGGCCCGCGGCATCGTCGTGTGCATCGCCGCCGACGCCCCGACCGTCTCGACGGCCGAGCACACGGTGGCGCTGATCCTCGCCGCCGCCAAGCGCCTCATCCCCAACCAGCTCCGCTTGCGCGCCGGGACGGGCAACTACTTCGTCGCCACCGACGCGATCGAGCTCGCCGGCCGCACCCTCGGGCTCGTGGGCTACGGCCGCATCGCCCGGCGGGTCGGCCGCGCCGCCGCGGCCCTCGATATGCCCGTGATCGCTTGCGACCCGTACCTCACCGCAACCGACACCCCTGACGTCGAACTGGTCGGGTTCACCCAGCTCCTCGAGCGGGCGGACGTCATCTCGGTGCACGCTCCGCTGACCGCCGAGACCCGCCACCTGTTCGACGCCGCCGCCTTCGCCGGGATGCGACGGGGAGTCGTGTTCGTCAACGCCGCCCGCGGCGGCCTGGTCGACCAGGATGCCCTCCTCGCCGCTCTCGACTCCGGCCAGGTGGGCGCGGCTGCCCTCGACGTCACCGAGCCCGAGCCGTTGCCGGTCGACCATCCGCTGCTGCACCGCGACGACGTCCTCGTCACCCCGCACGTCGCTTCGGCCACCGACATCGGCAAGCTCCGGCTCTACCAGCACGCCATCGACAACGCCTTGCTCGTGCTCGCCGGCGGGCGACCGCCGCACGTCGTCAACCCCGAGGTCCTCGACACCCTGGAGGCGCGGCAATGACTGCGTTCCCCGGCCACGCAGGCCGTTGCTGGCCGCTCGCTCGCTGGCGCTCACTCGCTCGCATCGGCACCGGGTGCTGACATGAGTGAAAGGACGATCGGGATCGGCGTGATCGGCTTCGGCTGGATGGGGCAGGCCCACACCCGCGGATTTCGACGCATCCCCGGGCTGTTCCCGGAGCGCGCGTTCGAGCCGATGCTCGTGGGCTGCGCCGACAACGTCGCCGGCCGTCGCGACGAGGCCATCCGGTCGTTCGGCTTCACGATGGCGACCGAGGACTGGCGGGCGGTCGTCGACCACCCCGACGTCGACGTGGTCGTCGTGACCGCCCCGAACATGCTCCACGAGGCGATCTGCGTCGCCGCCGCCGAGGCCGGCAAGCACGCGTTCTGCGAGAAGCCGGTGGGCGGTACGCCGGAGCAGACCACCCGCATCGCGCACGCCGTGCGGCGGGCCGGCGTGATCTCCGGCGTCGGGTACAACTACCGGTGGGTTCCGCTGATCCTCCACGCCCGCGACCTGATCGCCGCCGGGCGCCTCGGCGAGATCACCAACTACCGCGGCCGCTTCTTCACGATGTACGGGAGCGACCCGCTGGGCGTGCTGTCCTGGCGGTTCCTCCAGGACCAAGCGGGCTACGGCGTCTCGAGCGACATCCTCAGCCACGTCGTCGACCTCGCCACGGTCCTGGTCGGACCGATCACGAGTGTGCTCGGCACGAGCGAGACGTTCATCCGCGAGCGGCCACTTCCGCAGGGCGACGGCACCACCCACTACGCCCGCGGCCATCCCGGCGATCCGACCGGTGCAGTGACCAACGAGGACTACGCCGGCGCGCTGGTCGTGTTCGCCAACGGCGCCCGGGGCTCGTTCGAGTGCTCGCGGTCGATCATCGGGCCGGAGAGCCAGATGGCGTTCGACGTCTACGGGACCAAGGGCGCGCTGGGGTGGAACCTGGAGAAGCTCAACGAGCTGCAGGTGAACCTGGTCGACGACGAGGGGCTGGCGCCGCGCGGGTACACCACGGTGTACGGCGGCGATCGCTACCCGTTCCACGGCCACTTCGTGCCGGGCGACGCCAACAGCATCGGGTTCGAGGACGTGATCACGATCGAGGACTACGCCTACCTCACCTCGGTGGCCAAAGGTGAGCCGTACCAGCCGGGGCTGGAGGAGGCGGTCGACTACGTCAGCTTCCAGGCGGCGTGGCTGCGTTCGTGCGAGTCGGGCCACTGGGAGGATGTCGTGCGCCTCGATCAACGAGAGGGCGAGGAGGTCGCGAGATGAAGACGGTCCGCTACACGACGGCGGAGGCGATCGTGCGCTACCTGACCGCGCAACGGATCGTGATCGACGGCGAACCCCACCCGCTGTTCGCCGGAGTGTTCGCGATCTTCGGTCACGGCAACGTGACATGTCTCGGTCCCGCCCTGGAGGCGCTGAAGGACGTGATGCCGACGTGGCGGGGGCAGAACGAGCAGGGGATGGCCCTCGCCGCGGTCGCCTTCGCCAAGGCCAGACGACGTCGCCAGATCATGGTCGCGTCGAGCTCGATCGGGCCGGGGGCGACGAACATGGTCACCGCCGCTGCCGTCGCCCACGCCAACCGGCTGCCGCTGCTGCTGCTGTCGGGCGACACCTTCGCCAGCCGGATCCCCGACCCCGTGCTCCAGCAGGTCGAGCCGTTCGGCGACCCGTCGGTGACGGTGAACGACTCGTTCAAGCCGGTGACGCGGTACTGGGACCGCATCGTCCGGCCCGAGCAGGTCGTCCACTCGCTGCCTCACGCGGTGGCGACGATGCTCGACCCGGCGACGTGCGGGCCGGCGTTCGTCGCCCTGCCCCAAGACATCCAGGGCGAGGCGTACGACTACCCGGAGCGGTTCTTCGATCCCACGATCCACGAGATCGCCCGTCCGCGCCCCGATGAGGCTCAGCTGCGCCGCGCCGCGGAGGCACTGGCCACGGCGACCAAGCCACTGATCATCGCCGGCGGCGGCGTCCACTACTCGTTCGCCGAGGACGAGCTGCGCTCTTTCGCCGAACGCCACAACATCCCCGTGGTCGAGACCGTCGCCGGCAAGGCGTGCCTCGTCGCCGCCCACCCGCTCAACGGCGGCCCGGTCGGCGTCACCGGCTGCACGTCGGCCAACGCCCTGGCGGGTGAGGCCGACGTCGTGCTCGCCGTCGGCACCCGGCTGCAGGACTTCACTACCGGCTCGTGGACCGTGTTCCGGAACGAGGCGGTGCGGTTCATCGGGCTCAACACCGCCGGCTTCGACGCCGTCAAGCACCTCGCCCTCCCGCTCGTCGCCGACGCCCGGGAAGGGCTCGCCGAGCTCTCCGGCCGCATCGGTGGGTGGCGTGGGCCGGACAGCTGGGTCGAGCGGGCGGCGAGCGAGACGGCCGAATACCACCGGTACATCGACAAGATCGCCAGCCCGACGGCACCGTCGCGGGACGAGCGGCCGACCTACGCCCAGGTGATCGGGGCGATCGACCGCCTGGCCGAGCCGACGGACTACGCCCTGTCGGCGGCCGGTGGCTTTCCCGGCGAGCTGAACAACGGGTGGCGGGCCAAGGCGGTGAACACGTTCGACTCGGAGTACGGCTATTCCTGCATGGGCTACGAGATCTCCGGCGGGTGGGGCGCCAAGATGGCGATGCCCGACCGTGAGGTCATCGTGTTCGTCGGCGACGGCTCGTACCTGATGATGAACAGCGACCTGTACAGCTCGGTGCTGTCAGGCCACAAGCTGATCGTGATCGTGTGCGACAACGGCGGGTTCGCGGTGATCAACCGGCTCCAGGTCAACCAGGGCGGCGAGCCGTTCAACAACCTGTTCGTCGACGCCAAGGTGGAGGAGGTGGTCGACGTCGACTTCGCCGCCCACGCCGCGGCGATGGGCTGCATCGCCGAGACCGTGCGCTCGATCCCCGAGTTGGAGGCGGCGTTCGGCCGGGCCCGGACCGCCGACCGGACGACGGTGATCGCGATCAAGACGTCGGCGTACGAGTGGACCGAGGGCGGCTCGTTCTGGGAGGTCGGGGTGCCGGAAGTCAGCGAGCGCGAGAGCATCCGCGAGGCGCGGGCCGCCCTCGATGCCGGCAAGGTCGACCAGCGGGTCGGCTGGTGAGTGACCTCGAAGGACGGGTGATCGCCATCACCGGCGGCACCCAGGGTCTCGGCGAGGCGACGGCGCGGCTGGCGGTGGAGCGCGGGGCGACGGGGATCGCAATCGTCGGGCGCGACGCGGCCCGCGGCGAGTTCGTCGCCGGCGAGCTGAAGGCGTCCGGCGCCGACGCGGTGTTCGTCGCCGTGGATCTGGGCGATCCCGACGCTGCCGACAAGGTCGCGGCCGCCGTCGACGCTCACTTCGGAGTCCTCCATGGGCTCGTCAACGCGGCCGCCGAGACCGACCGGGGCAGCGTTTGGGACACCACCGCCGCGCTGATCGATCGTCTGATGGCCGTCAACGTCCGGGCGCCGATGCTCCTCCTGCAGGCGGCGGCGCGGATCATGAAGCGCGAACGCGTGCCCGGCTCGATCGTGAACATCGGCAGCGTCGCCGGCTACGGCAGCGAGGTGTTCCTGTTCCCATACGCGACCTCGAAGAGCGCGCTGCACGCGATGACGCGCAACGCCGCGTTCGCGCTCGCTCGTGACCGGATCCGGGTCAACCTGCTCAATCCGGGCTGGATGGACACGCCGGCGGAGGACGCGATCCAACGGCGTTACCACGGCGCAGGTGACGACTGGCTGGCGCGGGCCGAGGCCGAGCAGCCGTTCGGGCGCCTGCTCAAGCCGGACGAGGTCGCCCGCGGCATCTGCTTCCTCCTGTCCGACGAGTCAGGGATGATGACCGGGGCCTGCCTCGACTTCGACCAGACCGTGATCGGCGCGGGCAAGGGCCCGATCCCGACGGAGCGAGATGTCTGGCCGTAGCACCCCCATCTGGGCGGGAATCGTCCCATCCGGCCATCTGGGCGGGATTCGTCTCACCTGTCGCGACGAATCCCGCCCAGATAGCGGGGTGCGCTGATGCTGAGCGACGAGCAATACCGCTCGCTGACCGACACCCGGGTTCATCAGCCCGAGGCCATCGCCAAGGCGATGGCGGCCCGGAAGCGGCGCGCCGAGCTCACCCGGGACGGGATGCTGTTCATCGTCGCCGCCGACCACACGGCCCGGGGGATGCTCGGTGTCGGAGGCGACCCGAAGGCGATGGCCGACCGGCGGGTCATGCTGTCCCGGCTGGTGACGGCGCTGGAGAACCCCCGCGTCGACGGCGTGCTGGGCAGCGCCGACATCCTCGAGGATCTCGTGCTGCTGGGCGCGCTCGAGGATCGGGTCGCCGTCGGCACGATGAACCGCGGCGGCCTCGCCGGGGCGACGTGGGAGCTCGACGACCGGTTCACCGCCTACGACACCGATCACCTGATCGCCTCCAACCTCGACGCCGGCAAGATGCTCCTCCGGCTCGACTGGTCGGATCCGGGAACGGTGCCGACCCTCGAGGCGTGCGCGCGGGCGGTCCAGGCGCTCAGCGACCGACGGATGATGGCGATGGTCGAGCCGATTCCGTACACCAAGAGCCCGGTTGGACGGGCGGTAGGGAACGACGACCCGGCCCGGCTCCTCGCCGCCGTGGGGGTGTGCGCCGCGCTGGGCGGCTCGTCGGCGTACACGTGGCTCAAGATCCAGGCCACGGCCGACATCGCCACCGTGGCGGCGATGACGACGCAACCGCTGCTGCTCCTCGGCGGCGCGCCCGGCCCCGATCCGGAGGCGACGTTCGCGTCGTGGGAGCGGGCGCTCGCCGAGCCGACGGTGCGCGGGCTGGTGGTCGGCCGAGCGTTGCTCTACCCGCCGGACGGCGACGTCGCCGCGGCCGTGGGTCGGGCGGCGGATCTCGTGCGGGCGGCCGCGCGAGGCTGACGGCGATGGCGAGGCATCCGTGGTTCCGGCCGGCCGGCACGGCAACCGGCGGCCCCAGTGAACCGGTCGCCGTCACTCCGGACGACGCCGGCTGGAGCTACACCGCGCTGCGGGTCCGGACGCTCGAGCCCGGCGAGCGTCACGAGTTCACCACCGCCGGCATGGAAATGGCCGTGCTCCCCCTGGCGGGCCCATTGCGGGTCGAGGTCGAGGATCTGCGCTTGGACCTCGACGGCCGGACGTCGGTGTTCGACCGGGTCACCGACTGGGCCTACCTCCCGCTCGACACCGAGGTCCGGCTCACCGCGACGACGGGACCGGCGCAAGTGGCCCTGCCCGGCGCGGTCGCGACCCGCCGGTTCGACCCGGCTCGGATCCCGGCCGAGGCGGTGGCGGTCGAGATCCGGGGCGCCGGCCCGGCGACCCGCCAGGTCAACAACTTCATGTCGCCCGACGTGTTCGACGGCGCCGACAAGCTGATGGCCGTGGAGCTGCTCACGCCCGACGGCAACTGGTCGAGCTACCCGCCGCACCGCCACGACGACAGCCCGGAGTGCCCGGTCAACAACGAGGAGATCTACTACTTCCGCATCGCCGGCGGGGGCGGCTTCGGCCTCCATCGCACCTACACGCCCGACGGCGAGGTCGACGTCAACGTGCGCGTCGGCGACGGCGACGTGTTCCTGATCCCTCGCGGCTACCACGGCCCGTGCGTCGCCGCGCCCGGCTACCCGATGTACTACCTCAACGTGCTCGCCGGCCCGGGCGGCGAGCGATCGATGGCGTTCTGTGACGACCCCGCCCACCACTGGGTGCGCGACACCTGGGCGACGATGGCGCCCGACCCGCGCTGCCCGATGACGACGGCCGTCGGCCGGGTCGGCTGACGGGAAGCGTCACCGCCGGCGCTTGGCCAGGGCGACGATGCCGCCGGCGAGGGCGATGAGTGACCCGACGATCACGACCGGCAGACCTGGTCCGGCATCCGCGAAGCCCAGGTCCTCGAGGTCGCTGACGTCGCTGTAGTCGGCGAAGGCGAAGATCGTGGCGAAGCCCGCCAGGACGACGGCGAGGATCGCGATCGGCAGCAGCCGGCGCGCCGCCAGTGTGGTGATGCCGAAGGCGGCGAGGATCACGGCGAACCCGAAGAACGCCGGCCCGTCGCGGTCCTCGCCCCCGAACTCGGTGAACCCGGTGACGTCCATTCCCCCGATCGTGAACCAGGTGAGGAACGAGCCGATGATCATCACCACCGCGCCGGCGATCATCAACCCCGCCGCGGTCGGTGCCTTCGGCCGGGGCGGCGCGACCTGGGTCGCCCAACCGGGCGGGTGTGGTGGGCCGAGGATCGCCGGCTGCTGGCCGGGGCCCGGCGGTTCCGGCGGAGGCGGAGTCGGTGGGGGTAGCGGCGAGCTCATGGCCGCCAGTTCCGGAACGCAGCGGTCCGCCAGATCCGCTGGCGGAACAACGACTTGACCTCGGCGATGTAGGTGATCGACGCGGGCACGTACCAGCGCCCGGTCAGCCAACGGCCGATGCAACCCCATTCGTCGCCCGCGGCGTACTGCCGGCCCCGCTCGAACTGGTTCAACCAGGTCTCCTCGCCTCGCCAGCACGAGCGCCAGATGGCGAGATAGGTGTCGAGGTTGTAGGCGGTGGACCTGGTCGCGCCTCTGGCGATCCGCAGCGGGACGTAGGGCGCCCGCACCTGCATCATGCCCACCGACTCCGGGCACTGCCCGGGGCGCCCATCTGCGCCGAGCGGGTGGAAGGGGGCGCACCGGCTGGCCTCGGTCGTCCAGTCGCCGAGGTTCGTCTGCGTCCAGTACGACTCGCGGACCGCCTGCGCGCGCAGTGCGCGCACGTTGAAGCCCCACTTGCACGCGGCCCACTGGATGATCTCGTCCGTCGTGCCGGTGAAGTTGCCCGTCACCCGTCGGAACGGCCACGCCCGGCCCCGCGGTTGGGCGCCGGCCCGGTTGAACGGCCGATTCATCGGACGGATCTCCCGCCGGTGCTTGACGCGAGCGGCACACCAGGCATCGCGGTGGGTCGGTCCGGCCTGCCATGACACCGTGGCCGCAACCGGCTCCGCCGCCGCCGGAGCGAGCTGGGTGAGGAGGGTCAAGGCGAAGCCGATCGCAAGGGCGCGGGTCGTCCGCGACCGCGTCGAAAATTGCATTGCGGAATCGTGACAAACGGCGGGATCGCCCGCAAGGACCCGCGTCAGTCCTTGCGCGCCCGGCTCGGATTCACCCGCCGCGCTTCGTGGGGCATCTTGGGGTACACGGGAGGCCACGGCGCGTCCGGGACCCCGCGGGACAGGTCGGCGCGGTAGCGTTCGAGGAGCGGCTCGATGGACTGTGGCGCGTCGTCCATCGTCTCCCACGGGTCGCCACCGGCGGCAACGCGCGCCTGCACCGTCTCCATCGTCAGGTCGTCCGGGTGGATGGCCGGCAGCTCGTCCCAGCGAAACGGGGCCGACACCTGGGCGCCGGCGCGAGCCCGCACGCACCACGCCCCGTAGACGGTCTTGTGCGGCGCGTTCTGGTTGAAGTCGACGAAGACCCGTGCGCCCCGCTCCTCCTTCCACCACGCGCCGGTGATCAGGTCCGGCCGTCGGGTTTCCATCGCCCGGGCCACGCTCACCGCGGCCTGGCGGACCTCGAACGAGTCCGATCCGGGCCGGACCCGTACGTACAGGTGGAGCCCCCGGTTCCCCGTGGTCTTCGGGTAGGCGGTGATGCCGACCTCGCCGAGGAACGTGCGCACCTCGTTGGCGGCCTCCCGCAGCATCTCGAAGTTCACGCCGGGCGACGGGTCGAGGTCGATGCGCAGCTCATCCGTGACCTCCGGCCGGTCGGCCCGGTACGGCCACGGGTGGAAGCCGAGACAGTTCTGGTTGGCGGCCCACAGCACGTGGGCGAGGTCGGCCATCACGATCGCCCGCGACGTGGTCCCATTGGGGGTCGACACGGTCGTCGTCCGTAGCCACTCCGGTGCCGAGTCGGGGATCCGTTTCTGGAAGAACGACTGACCGGTGGCGCCGTTGGGCCAGCGCTGGAGCAGCGTCGGCCGCCCGCGCACCGTGCGCATCAACGGTGCTTCCACCGCGACGTAGTAGCGGGCGAGGTCGAGCTTGGTCTCCCCCCGCTCGGGGAACATGACCTTGTTCGGACTGCTGATCGTCACCGTCCGTCCGCCGGCATCGACCTCGACCGGCGCACCGTGCTTCTCGGCAGCCACCGCGACGACGGTACTCAGCTCACGACATCACGGGCGGCCGGCTTTGGCGCGTCGTGCCGGGATTCGTCGAGCGGGATGAAGAGCGTCACCACCGCCATCGCGACGAGGCCGAGCCCGCCGATCAGGATCGCCGCGTCCACGCTCAAGGCGTCGGCCAGCCACCCGCCGGCGAACGCCCCGAGCGGCATCCCGACGTAAACGAGCAGGCGGTATGACGCGCCGACCCGTCCGAGCAGCTCGTCGGGGATCGTGCGCTGGCGCAGGGCGAGGGTGAGCACGTTCCAGACCATCGCCCCGCCCACCGTCACCGCGAGCAGCACCGCCGCCGGCACGACGTGGGTCTGGACCGCCATCGCGGCGTAACTCAGCCCGCTGCACGCGATCGAGGCGACGAGCACGGGACGCAGCCGGTAACGGCGCATCCGGGGCGCGACGATCGAACCGGCGATCCCGCCGAGCGCGCCGGGGATCAGGAACAGGCCGAAGCCGAAGTTGCCGAGCCCGAGGGTGCGCACCGCGAACAGCACGAGCACGGCGTTGGCGACGTAGACGAACGTCCCGAGGCCGGTCGAGATCAGGGCCAGGTCGCGGAGCATGGGGCGATGCCAGAGCCAGCGCACGCCCTCGGCCATGTCGCGGACGACGCTGCTCGCCGACGCCCGGGTCGCGGCTCGCGGCGCGGCCCGGAACGAGCCGGCGATCCGCATCCCGACGAGCGCGGCGACGAGGAAGCTCAGCGAGTCGGTGGCAAACGGCGCGGCGATCGCCACCGCGAAGAGCAACCCGCCGAGGGGCGGCCCGACGAGGTCGTTGGTGACCAGCTCGGTCGACGTGAGCACCGACGCGGCCCGCTCGAGCTCGGCGTCCGAGACGAGCGACGGGACGAGCGCCATCGACGAGCTGTCGACGATCGACTCGGCGGACGACAGCACGATCGCGAGGACGTAGACGAGCCAGATCTCGAGCGACCCGGTCGCGGCGAGAATGGCGAAGCCCCCCATCGCCACGGACCGCACGATGTCGAGCGTCACGCGGAGCCGGCGCCGGTCGAGCCGGTCGGCGAGCACGCCGCCCGGCAGGATCAACAGCAGCCAGGGCAGCCGCTCGGCGACCGCGACCCCGGCCACGAGACGCGGATCGTGGGTGATCGAGACCGCCGCCAACGGCAGCGCAGCCTGGCGGATGCCGTCGCCGAGGTTGGATACCCCGGTCGCCGCCCAGAGCAGGCGGAACGAATGCGGCAGCGCCCGGCTCATCCCACCAGTCTGCGGCGCTCAACCGCCGTGCAGGGCGGCGTTGAGGCCGCCCCAGGTGCCCGTCCGCTGGCGGGCCTCGACGGCCCCGCTCTGGCTGTGGCGGATGAACATCATCCCGCTGATGCCGGAGAGCTCCTTGCCCTTGACCACCTCCCCGTCGGGGAGCTTGACGAGGGTGCCGGCGGTGACGTACAGCCCGGCCTCGACCACGCAGTCGTCACCGAGGCTGATGCCGATGCCGGAGTTGGCGCCGAGCAGGCAGCGCTCGCCGACCGTGATCTGCTCGGTGCCCCCGCCGGACAGCGTCCCCATGATCGACGAACCGCCGCCGACGTCGGACGAGTCGCCGACGATCACGCCCTGGGAGATGCGACCCTCCACCATCGCCGTGCCGAGCGTGCCGGCGTTGAAGTTGCAGAATCCCTCGTGCATCACCACCGTGCCCGCCGCCAGATGGGCGCCCAGACGGACCCGGGCCGGATCGGCGATGCGCACGCCTTCGGGGATGACGTAGTCGGTCATCGGCGGGAACTTGTCGAGGCTCCGGACGACCAGCGGGCGGCCCTCGGACACGACGGCCAGGCGGAGGTCGTCGAGCTCGGTGGCGAGCACCGGACCGAGGTCGGTCCACGCCACGGTCGCGAGCAGACCGAACACGCCGTCGAGGTTCAGCGAGCGGGGCTTGGCCAGTCGATGGGAGAGCAGTTGCAGTCGCAACCACACGTCGGCGGCCGACGCCGGTGGCGCGTCGACGTCGATCGTGATGCGGATCGGCCGGATGGTCACCTTGCGTCGCGGATCGGCTCGGTCCCCGCCGGCGAGGGCGAGGTCGACGTCCTCCGGCGAGTCGGTGCCGTACTCGCCCCACCCGAGCCAGCGGTACCACGCGTCGAGCGTCGTGCCGTCGCTCGCTTCGGTCGTGAACCCGGCCCCCCACGCTGCTCTGCTCACCCGCCGACCTCCGGGCGGAGCGTCGGGAAGAGGATCACGTCCCGGATGGTCGTCACGCCGGCGAGCAACATCACCAGGCGGTCGATGCCGACGCCGAGACCGCCGGTCGGTGGCATGCCGTACTCCAGGGCGCGCAGGTAGTCCTCGTCGATCGATCCCCGTTCGACGTCACCGGCATCCTTCGCCGCCTGCTCGGCCTCGAACCGCTGGCGCTGCTCGACCGGGTCGTTGAGCTCGCTGTAGCCGTTGGCGAGCTCGACGGAGTCGGCGAACAGCTCGAAGCGCTCGGTCAGGAAGGGATCGTGGCGGTCGACGCGGGCGAGGGGCGAGATCTCGACGGGGTGCCCGGTGACGAACACCGGCGCCACGATCTCCGGCTCGACGGCCGCCCCGAACAGCTCTTCGATCAACTTCCCCGCTCCCCACGCCTCGTCCCACCGTACGCCGTTCTTGTCCGCCAGGGTGCGCAGTTGCTCGACGGGCTGGGACGGGTGGACCTCCGTACCGATGGCCGTGGCCACGAGATCGATCATCCGGCGCTGCGGCCACGGGTCGGCGAGGTCGACGGTCTGGCCCCTGATCGTCACCACGGTCGTTCCGAGCGCGTCGCGTGCGGCCGTGCGGATGAGGTCCTCGGTGAGGGCGAGCACGTCCGTCCAGTCGCCGTACGCCTCGTAGGACTCCATCATCGTGAACTCGGGGTTGTGGCGCGGTGAGAGGCCCTCGTTGCGGAACGTCCGGCCGATCTCGAACACGCGGTCCATGCCGCCGACGATCAGCCGCTTGAGGTGCAGCTCGGTGGCCACCCGGAGGTACATCTCCATGTCGAGCGTGTTGTGATGGGTGACGAACGGCCGGGCGTGGGCGCCGCCCGCCTCGACGTGAAGGATCGGGGTCTCCACCTCGACGTAGCCGCGGTCGCGGAGCGTGCGGCGGAAGCTGGCGACGACCTCGTGACGCACCTCGAACGCCCGCCGGGCTTCGGGGTTGACCACGAGGTCGGCGTAGCGCTGGCGGAAGCGGGTGTCGGGATCGTGGAGCCCGTGGAACTTGTCGGGCAGCGGGCGGATCGACTTGGCGAGGAGCTCGAGCCGTTCGACCTTCACCGACAGCTCGCCGGTGCGGGTCGTCATGACCCGGCCGTGGGCGCCGACCCAGTCACCGCGGTCGAGCGCCTTGACGTCGGCGAACGCGTCGTCGCCGACCGCCGCCTTGGAGATGAACAGCTGCAGTTCGGCGCCCCGCTCGGCGATGGTGGCGAACACGAGCTTGCCGGCGTCGCGCTTGAGCATCACCCGGCCGGCGACCGTGACCTCAGCGTCGGTCTCGGTTCCGGGGGGCAGGTCGGACCACCCGGCGCGCACCTCGGCCACGGTGTGGGTGCGGTCGAAGCGGTACGGGTACGGC
>JBKOUV010000027.1:0-3958 GCA_046723555.1 Actinomycetota bacterium
CCTCGGGATCGGCCCAGACGTTGAACTCAGCGACGGCTGACCGGTTGCCGAACGTCCCGCCCCCCATCAGCGAGATGCCGGCGATCCGCCCGGCGAGGTCGGGGGCGATCCGCAGGGCGAGGGCGATGTTGGTGAGCGGCCCGATGGGGACGATCCAGGCCCCTTCGACGCGCCGGCATGTCTCGATGATGAACTCGACGGCGTCGTGGCCGTCGACGGGGCGGCTCGGCGTCGGCAGGTCGGCTCCGTCGAGCCCGCTCTCGCCGTGGACCATCGCCGCGGGGTGCGGTGCGGCCAGCAGCGGCCGCTCGGCGCCCGAGTGCACCGGGACGTCGACCCCCAGGAGCTCCCGCATGACCAGGGCGTTGTGCGTGGTCCGCTCCAACGGTGCGTTGCCGGCGACGGTGGTGATGCCGAGCAGGTCGGCGTGGCGGGCGGCGACGACGATCGCAATGGCGTCATCGTGCCCGGGATCGCAGTCGAGGAGGATCGGCACCATGGGGCCCGAGCCTGCCACGGAGGGCCGATAACCGCCGGAATCAAGAAGACGCGAGACACGGCGGTGCTCCAGGGTGCAAACTGTGGGGAACGAGCAGCGTCCCGAGGGGGTGGCTGATGAGAACCGTGAACGCAGGTGTGCCCGACCTGGTACCGATCCTGTCGCGGGGTAAGCACCGCAATGCTCGCAAGGGGGCGTGCTTCATGGAGCTGGCGTCCTTCCTCGCCGGCGAGCGGTGGAGCGACCATCCCCGTTGCACGCACCCGTTGTTGGGGTCGGTGTGCCGGCTCGTGAACGACCTCACGTCCGACGAGCATCGGGCGCGCCTCGCCGCGTTGATCCCATGCGTGATCGGCATGACCAGCGACGATCCGCGGGTCGACGCCCGCATCGCCTTGCGCTGCGCCCGGGCGGCCCTGCCGATCGCCGCGGCCGAAGACCAGAACGTCATGGCGGTCGCCGTGCTCGCCGCCGAGCGGGCCCTGGCCGAGCTGGAGGACCGGCCGGCCGGGACCCTCGAGGACGCCAGCCGGGCCGCCCTGGCCTCGGCGCCGCTCGCCGCCCACTGGGCCCGGTCGTTCGGCGGCGGTGGTAACGACGTCTCGGTCGAGCAGTTCCGCCGGTTCGCCGCGCCCAACATCGTGCGGTTCGCCGTCCCGGCGGTCGCCAAGGCGTGCGTACCCGACCCCGACGACCGGCTGTACGACTTGCTCGTCGCGTGCATCGACGACTGCGGCCTGCTGTGCGGGCGCCAGCCGCTGGCGACGCCTCGCGAGTCCTCAACGCTCGTCGAGCAGTAGACCTCCATCGGCGTCGAGCCGCGCCGAGCGGCCGACCCATTCGCCGTCGGTCAACGCCGTCATGACATCGGCGTCCTCCGACAACCCCCAAGCCCGCCGGCCGTCGGCGAGCAGGCACGTCGCGATCGCCTGCTCGGGTGCGCCTTCGCGGCCGTGCATCACGGTGTAGGCCTCGATCGTCACCGGACCCGCCGCCTCGTCCCCATCGGCGAGATCCCGGGCGGGCAGGGCGTCGATGTCGGCCTGCGGTTGGTCGTGGCGGAACCCCGCCTCGGGCGGAGTCGTGGCGTAGACGCCGAAGGCGTGCTTGGTGACGTAGCCACCGTTGGCCCACACCAGTGCCGAGTCGCCGCGCTGCTCGCGCAGCTCGCCGACCACAGTGGCGATGGCGTGCATCACGTAGTTGTTCCACGGCCCGCCGGCGAAGCACAGCCCGCCGGTGCGGGTGAGCGGGCGGTCGTCGGTGGGGTCGAGTCCGAGTGAGCGGGCGCCGAGCTGGACGGCGGACGGGAAGCACGAGTACAGGTCGATCAGGGCGATGTCGTCGATGTTCAGGCCGGCGAGCTCGAGCACCCGGCGCCCGCCGAGCTCGACCGCCGGCGTGCGGGTGAACCTGTCGCGGTTGGAGACGTAGGGGTGCTCGTGGCAGTCGGTGCCGGAGTGGGGGAAGACCCAGCGTTCCTCGGCGATGCCCAGCCGGCGAGCCGCGTCGACGGTGCACATGATCACGGCCGCGGCCATGTCGACGTCGTTGTTCGAGTTCATGTACTTGCGGTACGGCAGCCCGACGAGCCGGTTGCTGGGCGTGATCGTGCGGATCTCCTCGGCCGACTTGACGTCCCGGCTCCAGGCGAACGGGTTCTTCGCCGCCACCTCACTGAACGCCGCCCACAGCTCGCTGATCGCGACGAGCTGGTCGTCGGGAGTGCGGCCGGCGGCAGCCCGGATCGCCGTCTCGAACATCGGGTAGATCTGGACCGGCAGGTAGATGCCACGCTCGGCTTCCGCCGGGTGGGTCATGTCGAGGTCGGCGCCGATCATCACCGGCTCCTGGTCGGCCGGCGCCTTGGTCCAGTCGAGGGTGGCCTCGGTCCGGCGGGCGCGCGTGCGGGTGCGCCAGGCCTCGCCGCCGACGAGAATCGCCGCGTCGAGGCGCCCGGCGGCGAGGTCGAGCGCGGTCTTGTTGACGAGCGTCTGCGGGGTGTTGCCGCCGGCCGAGGTGTAGGCGAGCTCCGTCGGGGCGAGCCCGAGGCGGTCGGCGAGCACCCAGGCCGGGTTGCCGTAGCGCCACGAGAACAGGCTGACGACGCGGATCGAGTCGACGCTCGGTGGTCCGGCCAGGCCGGCGTCAGCGGCGGCGGACACGATCGCCCGCTCCATCAACGCCGCCGGCTCGAGGGCATCATCGACGCCTTCGGCGCGGTGGAGGTACTGGCCGGCGCCGACGATGACGGGCGTGCGGGGGTCGAGCGTCATCCGAATCACCCTAGGAGCGCGATCCTTCGCCCTTAGGATCGAAGGCGATGTCGCGCATCGCCATCGGTTCTGACCACGCCGGATTCGAGCTCAAGACGTACGTGGTGAAGCTGCTGGGCGAGCGCGGGCACGACGTGCTCGACCACGGGACCGATTCAACCGAGCCGGTCGACTACCCGCCGATCTGTGCCGCGGTCGGGCGCACGGTGCGCGACCGCGACGCCGAGTTCGGCATCGTCATCGGCGGGAGCGGGCAGGGCGAGCAGATCGCGGCCAACAAGGTGCGCGGCGTGCGGGCGGCGCTGTGCAACGACCTGTACACGGCGCGGATGGCCCGGGCCCACAATGACGCCAACGTCCTGTCGATGGGCGCCCGGGTGATCGGGCTCGGGCTGGCCGAGGACATCCTCGAAACGTTCCTCACGACCGACTTCGAGGGCGGCCGGCACGCCCACCGCGTCGCCCAGCTCGCCGATCTCGAAGCCGAATTCTGACCCCGGGAGGAGTCGCCATGCCGTTCCCTACCGACACCGAACCCGACACCGAGGTCGACGCGCTGCTGCGGCGGGAGTTCGAGCGCCAGACCACGGGACTGCAGTTGATCGCCAGCGAGAACTTCACGTCGCCGGCCGTGCTGCGGGCGGTGGGGTCGGTGCTGACGAACAAGTACTCGGAGGGCTACCCCGGCCGGCGTTACTACGGCGGCAACGCCGTGATCGACGACGTCGAGGCGCTCGCCATCGAACGGGCGAAGGCGCTGTTCGGGGCCGAGCACGCCAACGTCCAGCCCCACTCCGGCGCCAACGCCAACATGAGCGTGTACCAGGCGCTGCTCCAGCCCGGCGACACCGTGCTCGGGCTCAGCCTCGACCACGGCGGCCACCTCACCCACGGGTCGCCGGTCAACGCCAGCGGGCTGCTGTACCACTTCGTCGCCTACAAGGTCACGCCCGGTGACGAGCGCATCGACTTCGACCAGGTCCGCGACCTCGCCCTCGAGCACCGGCCGAAGATGATCGTCGCCGGCACGACGAGCTATCCGCGGCGGCTCGACCCCGAGCCGTTCCGGGCGATCGCCGACGAGGTCGGGGCGGTGTTCGTGTTCGACGCCGCGCATCTGGCCGGGCTCATCGTCGGCGGCGCCCATCCCGACCCGGTGCCGGTGGCCGACGTCGTGACGCTC
>JBKOUV010000111.1:0-4891 GCA_046723555.1 Actinomycetota bacterium
ACCCGCGGCCGTGGTAGCGATCCTCGGTGCGCATCGGTTCGACGAGCCCGACTCTGGTGACCGGGTCGGCCCAGAAGAGTCCGTACGCCGCCGCGTCGCCGGCGGCGTCGTAGATGGCGAGGTCGACATCCGGTCGGTACAGCGAGCACTCGGCGAGCCGGGCGGCGACGTGTTCCCCGTTGCGCGGGATCATCGGGTGCGGCCGAGCCGGTTCGTCGCTACGGGCGCGGAGCGTGAACCCGGGCGGGGGATCCGGGACCGTGGGTCGATCGTCGGCGTTCATCCACGTCTCGACGTAGTCCGCGGCCGGCCGAAACCCAACGGCTGACGCGGCCTCGACGAGAACAGCGTCGTTGTCCGGGATCGTCATCTCGATGGGTACCGCGCCGACCCGATCGAGCAGACCGACGAGGCTCGGCCAGACCAGCTCGACGACGGGCGCCGGGTCGAGGCCAGCAGCGAGCACTTCGCAGCCGACGCGGTCGCCCCAGTTGGTCACGATCACCGCCGCGACCACGTTCTCGTCGTCGAACCAGAAGCGCTGCCGATCGGCGTCGGGGTGCTGGTCGCGACGCCACCACCACTGGAGGTCGGCAGCCTCCCAGACTCCGCCCGTCGGGTCGGCCAAGCGCGCCCGCTGGAGCAGTTCGGTGACCAGCGCGAGGTACTCGACGCCGGCGGCGGTCCGTTCTTCCACGGTTCTCAGCTTGACCGATCGGGGGAAGGCTGCGGGAAGGTGCGCCGACCAGGATCGAGGGCATGAACGTCGGAGACGTCGCTGAGCGCACCCGTCGGGTCGAGGCCGAAGACATCGAGCGGTTCACGGCGATGACCGGCGACCGCAATCCCCTCCACTACGACCTCGAAGCGGCGACGCGCAGCCGCTTCGGCGGGATCATCGTCCAGGGCGGCGTGACGACCGGCCTCCTCAACGCGCTCGTCGCCGAGGACCTGCCCGGACCGGGCAGTGTCTTCCTGAACGTGAACTGGGACTTCCGTGCTCCGACGCGGCCCGGCGATGTGATCACGGCCCGCGGCGAGATCACGTCGGTGCACGCGACCAAGCCGGTGTACACGATGCACACCATGATCACCACCCAGTCCGGGGAGGTCCTCGTTGACGGATCGGTGGTCGTCTACCGGGAAACCCTGTCGTAGCAGACGTCACACGACAGCCACTTGACCGGTACAGTGCGGCGCCTGTACTGTAGCGGTAAAGGAGGATGTCGTGGACTCAAACCTCGAACTCGCCAGGCTGTACTCGCAGAGCTCGGCGGAAGACCTTGCGTTCAGCGCCCGGCCCAACGCACCGGTTCGCCCGGACGTGCGCCGGCGTCGGCTCACCCGCCGTACCCTGACCAGGTGGCGAGGGTGACACTGCAGACGATCGCCGACCGGCTCGGCGTCAGCCGGATGACGGTCTCCAATGCCTTCTCTCGTCCTGACCAACTCTCCGCGGAGTTGCGCCGGAGGATCCTGCTCACGGCCGACGAGCTCGGCTACGTCGGCCCGGACCCGGCGGCCCGGGCGCTCGCCCGCGGCACCACCGGGGCGGTGGGCGTGCTGCTGACCGACTCGCTGCGGTTCGCCTTCAGTGACGAGGTCGCCACCGGTTTCCTCGGAGCCGTCGTCGAGGAACTGGCGCCCACCGGGCTGGCCCTGACCTTGCTCACCGCAGACGGTGCGGGTGACGTCGTCCCGGCACGCGACGTCGCCATCGACGGCGCACTGGTCTACTCCTGCCGGCTCGAGTCGCCGTCGCGGGAGTGGTTGCTGCGCCGCCAACTCCCGCTGGTGTTCGTCGATCAGGACCCGGTGCCCGGGATCCCCAGCGTGAACGTCGACGACCGCGCCGGGGCGCGGGCCGCCGCCCAGCACCTGGTCGACCTCGGACACCGCCGCATCGGCATCGTCAACCTCGCCATCGACGGCCCACGCGGCTTCGCCGACGACCCGCTGGCGGCGTCGTTCGGGCACCCCCAGCGGCAGCGCGTGCTCGGCTGGCTCGATGCCCTCAGTGCCGCCGGAATCACCCCGACGACCGTGCAGATCGAGCATGACAGTGAGGACGGCGCGCGGGAGGTGGCCGGGCTACTGCTCACGCTCGAGGAGCGACCGACCGCCGTGCTGTGCTTCTCGGACGTCCTCGCGCTCGGGGTGGTGCGGGCGGCCGAGGATCGCGGCGTGTCCATTCCCGACGAGCTGTCGGTGGTGGGCTTTGACGACAGCCCGGTCGCCCGCCGGGTGCGGCCGAGCCTGACCACCGTGCGGCAGGACATCACCACCAAGGGCCACCTCGCCGCCGCCGCCCTCACCGCGGCGATCGACCACGCCCGCAACGGCACCAAGGCCCGCGCCCGGCACCACGTCCTCCCCACCGAGCTCATCGTCCGCCAGAGCACCGCCCCGCCGCCGGCCTGATCAGGTGGTTTGTGTCACCGACGCCGCCGGCGACCGGCGAGAACGGTGACACAAACCGGGATGCCGTTGCCGGAACTGGGCTTACCCAGCAGGGCCAGGGGCACGGGACCCGAGGTGGCTGACGAACCAGTCCGTGGCGAGCCGGGCGACGTGCTCGAGCGCGCCGGGCTCGGGGAACAGATGCGATGCGCCGGGCACGATCTCGAGGGCGGTCTCGCCGGCGAGCCGCGCCCGCGCTTCTCGATTGAGCTGCAGGACGTCCGGGTCCCGCTCGCCGACGATCAACAGCGTCGGCTGGCGCACCTGTGGTAGGACGTCGCCGGCCAGATCGGGCCGGCCGCCCCGCGACACGATCGTCGCCACAATGTCCGGCTGCTGCGCGGCCGCCACGAGCGCAGCCGCGGCCCCCGTGCTGGCGCCGAACAGACCGACGTCGAGGCCCGCCGTCGCTTCGTCGCTCGGGAGCCAGTCGACCAGCCCTGCCGTCCGCGCCGCCAGCAATCCGATGTCGAACCGCAGCGCGCCGGTGCGGGAGTCCTCGCGCTCCTCGGACGGCGTCAACAGATCGGCCAGCACGGTGGCCAGACCGGCGTCCTGCAGCTCGCGGGCCACGTACTGGTTCCGCGGGCTGTGCCGGCTGCTCCCGCTGCCGTGGGCGAACACCACCAGCGCGGATGCAGACGGCGGAACGACCACGTCGGCCGCCAGCTCGACGCCGGCAACCGGGATCCGCAGGCCCTCGCGGACGCTCGTCACTGCGCTGATCGTAGGTTCCCGCCGGCGTCTCGAAACACCGGACTTCACGTCGTCGAAACCAGCGCGTGACCCACGGTGCGTAACGTCATCGAAGGCGTCGAGCTGGTCGGCGACCGCCACCCCCAGCGGTCGTCGGCCCGCTCCGCCGACCGGGTCAGACGTCGACGGGTTGGGCCAGCGCCCACTCCGCGGCCATTGCGGCGAGGTGCCCGATCGCCATGGTCCCCCACACCTCAGCGGCGGCGTCGCGCTCGCCGGGGTCCGTTCCGGTGACCGTGAGGATGACCCGGGCGCCGTGGCCGGTGCCGTCCGTGAGCTCGACGCGGACCTGGTCACCCGGTCCACCCGCCGGTGTCACATCGAACGCCAGGACACGGTGGAGCTCGACCTCGGTCATCACACCAACGACGACCTCCGGCGTCATGTACGGGCTCAACGGCTCGCCGACGGCGGGCGCCGTTCGCTGCTCCCCGGTGTCCCGGTCCTTGCCGAACCACAGGTCCCACGCCACCTCGGCCGGGCACGTCAACTGCCGCTCGACCCGCACCGTCCAGCGGCCACCGGACTCGGTCACCTCCGGACGGTCGAGCCCGAACCCGTGGACGAGCTCCTCGTGGCGGGCGATGCCGCGGTCCGCGGGGGGTCGCGGCTCGCCGGCGAGCACGCTCCGCAGACCGGCCAGGCAGAGGTCCCAGCCGGTGGCGAAGCTGGCTGCGCCGTAGCGATCGGCGAACGAGTGGGTGAGGGCGAACGTCGTCTCGTCGCCGTCCGCAGTCAGCTCGAACGTCAGTCGGTCGGACCCCCACGTGAACGTGAGGAGCCGCGGTGCATCGACCTCCTCGACCGTGCCGGTTGCGGCCGGGTCGCCCTCGAACGCGTGGAACCGCATCGACCCGCCGGGCCGCAGGTCGAGCTCCACCTCACTCGGGAACCATTGACCGAGGTGCTCGGGCGTGGTGACGGCGCGCCACACCTTCTCGATCGGGTGTGGGTAGCGCCGCTCGACCCGCACCGTCGGGCGCCCGTCGAGGGTGAGGAACCGGTCAGTGGAACGTTCAGCGGACATCGGTGTCTCCTTCATCGTCGGCCATCGCTTCGAGGTGGTCGCCGAGCCGGTCGAGGCGGGACTCCCACATCCAGCGGTACGGGGCCAGCCAGTCGTCGAGGTCGACGAGCGGCTCGACGCGCAAGCCGTACCACCGGCGGGGCCCGTCCACGCGGACGGTGACCAGGCCCGCCTCCCGCAGCACCCGCAGGTGCTTGGATGTCAGCGGCTGGCTCAGCCCGAGATCGTCGGCGAGCTCACCGACGAGGTGCTCGCCGTCGCGCAGACGGTCGAGGATCGAGCGCCTGAGCGGCTGCGCCAGCACCTCGAACGTGGTGAGCATGAGGACAGTATGCCACAGCAGGCATATGCGTTGCAAGGCATATGAAGCTACGCCGAACCGCTGTGCTCCACGATGGCGTCGGCGATGGTCTCCCAGTCGGAGCGGTAGACCCCGTGCCCCGCGCCGTCGAGCGGCATCAGCCGGGCTCCGGGGATCTCCTCGGCCAGCGCCTCGCCGTGCGCCAGCGGGAACATCGGATCCGCGGTGCCGTGGATCACGAGCGTGGGCACCGTGATCGACGCCAGCCGCCCGCGTTCTCGCTCGCCACCAGCGAGCAGGTCGTGGTTCTGCATGGACGCCGCGTCCCGCGCCCGCGCGACGTCACG
>JBKOUV010000015.1:0-14413 GCA_046723555.1 Actinomycetota bacterium
GGGGCGCCACGTGGCGGTACCACACAGCCGGGCTCCACGCCACCTACCTGCTCACCGTCGCCGTGACGGCCGACGGCGTGCTCGTCGGCGCCTCGTCGGGCCACGCCGGGCGCGACGGGGCGATCTACCGCTTCGAAGGCGACCGTTTCATCCGCGCCCACGGCATCCCGGAGCGGCTCGACGGCGCCGTCGGTCCGCGGCAGATGGCGGCGAAGGGCGACCACGCCATCGTCGCCCTCCCCAACGGCGACGTCTACGCCAGTGAGGACGGCGGCGCCGAGTGGACGCCGCTCGTCACTGGCTCCCCCGCCGTCTCCGAGGTGACGCTGACCTCGACCTAGGCGAACCGCGCGACATTCTCTGCCGTCGTCCGCAATATAGTTGACCAAGTCAGCGATTGGGGAGACGGAATGATCGATTCGCAGGACATCGACGCGGTCCGAGCGTTCAACCGGTTCTGGACCGACCGGATCGGGCTGCTCCGAGCCGGGCTGCTCGACACGCCGTACTCGCTGACCGAAGCCCGGGTCGTGTTCGAGCTCGGCCAGCGAGCTCCGATCGATCTCGCCGAGCTGCGCCGGACGCTGGCGCTGGACTCGGGGTACCTGAGCCGCATCATCGGTCGGTTCAAGGCCGACGGGCTCGTCGCCGCGCAATCCTCACCGAACGACGGCCGCCGTCAGGTGATCGAGCTCACCGACCGCGGCCGAGCGGTCTTCGCCGACCTCGGGGCCCGCTCCGCCGACCAGATCGCCGGCCTGCTCGGCCCGCTCGCCGACGAGGACCGGCGCCGGCTGCTGACGGCGATGTCCACCATCCGGGACGTGTTCGACCGAGCGGCGCCCGCCCCGCCGTATCTGATCCGGGCGTTGCGGTCGGGCGACCTCGGCTGGGTCGTGTCCCGCCACGGGGTCGTCTACGCCGAGGAGTACGCGTGGGACCAGACCTTCGAGGCGCTCGTCGCCCGCATCGTCGCCGACTACGTCGACCACCACGTCGCCGGCCGCGAGAACGCCTGGATCGCCGAGCTCGACGGCGAGCCCGTTGGCTGCGTCTTCTGCGTTCAGCGGGACGAGGAGACCGCGCAGCTGCGTCTGCTCCTCGTCGAGCCCAAGGCTCGCGGCTTCGGCATCGGGAGCCGCCTCGTCGACGAGTGCATCCGCTTCGCCCGTGGGGCGGGGTACACCCGGATGGCGCTCTGGACCAACGACGTGCTGGTGTCGGCCCGGCGGATCTACGAAGCCGCCGGCTTCGAGCTCGTCGAGTCCGAACCGCACCACAGCTTCGGCCACGACCTCGTCGGCCAGATCTGGCAGCGGATGTTGGTGTGATCCTGCGACGCTGTGGCGATGACGGCTTCCGTGCTCCGCGTCGCCCAGTTGAACGCCGGCTCGCTGCTCGAACCCGACTGGCCCGGTCGCCGGCTCGAGGTCGTCGCCTGGCTGCGCCGCCTCGAACCGGACGTCGTGTGCTTCGAGGAGATCTGGCAGGACGCCAACACCGCCAACACCGCCGGATGGATCGCCGACAACGTGCCTGAGCTCGGCTACCACTGGCGCTTCGGTGGGGCGTCGTTCGGCGCCGAGCTCTGGCCCGACGAGTCGCTGCTGTTCGGCTCGGCCGTGCTCTCCCGCTGGCCGATCGACGAGTCGACCTACCACCGGTTGCCGATCGCGTCCGACGAGGATCCGGTCGCCAGCGGCGTGCCATGGGAGCTGTTCCACGTGCGCACCGCCGGCCTCGACGTGTTCGCCTGCCACCTCGCCGCCGCCCCGATGCACGGGCTCCACCGGCAGCGCCAGGTCGTCGCCATCGACGAGATCATCCGCGAGGTGCGCGGCGAGCTCGACGTCACGCGGTTCCCGGGTCAAGCCCGCGCCGCGATGCCCCCGATCCTGTGCGGCGACTTCAACGCCGAGCCGGAGAGCGACGAGATCCGCTTCCTGTGCTCGATGACGGCGCTGGACGGACGCACGACGGGTTACCAGGACGCCTGGCGCGTCGCCGGCGACGGTCCCGGCCACACCCAGGACTGGCGCGCGAACACGATCGCCGAATCGACCAACGTCCCCCGGAAGCGGATCGACTACGTCTTCGTCGGTGACCCCTGGTTCCGGCAGGGGAACGCGGGCCGGGTGCTCTCGGCGGCGCTCGCCTTCGACGAACCGATCACCGGCGTCAACGCCAGCGACCACGCCGGCCTGGTCGTCGACATCGTCTGGCCCCAGCGTCCCGAATGAATTTCCGGCGGGGCGTCGGAGAATCGCCGCTCGCGACGATGAACGGGATGTGGGTGTGCCGTCCGCTGTAGCCGGGGACCGCGGCGCCGACCTGCTCGCGCTCTACGACGAGTCGGTCGGTGAGGTCTACGGCTACCTGCTCGCCCGCTGCCGCAATCGCGACGTCGCCGAAGACCTCACCGCCGACGTCTTCATGGCGGCGGTCGAGTCCGTCCGGGGTGACCGCGTCGCCGACCTCACGACCGCGTGGTTGATCGGCATCGCCCGGCACAAGCTCGTCGACCACTGGCGGCGGGCCGAGCGGGAAGCCCGCCGGCTCCACGCCGTCGCCGACGACCCGACCGCCGCCGCGCCCCCCGGCGACGACGAGTGGGAGGTCCACCTCGACGTGCTCGTGGCTCGGGACACCCTCGAGCAACTCGGCGCCCACCACCGGTCGGCGCTCACGCTGCGTTATCTGGACGGCCTTCCGGTGCCCGAGATCGCCGAGGTGCTCGGGCGGACCGTCCACGCCACCGAGGCGTTGCTCGTGCGCGCCCGCCGCGCGTTCCGCGAGGTGTACGAGGAGGTGTGGACCGATGACCGCTGATCCTTTCGAGCGTCTTCGTCTCCTCGCCGACGTCGAGCCGCCGGCCCAGCCGGACACGCGGTTCGTCAGCCGGCTGCGCGCCCGCATAGCCGACGCCCTGACCGCTGCCGGCGACCTCCCGGTCGTCGACCTTCCCGAACGGAGCACCACCGTGACCGACACCGCCCCGACCACCACCCTGCCCGACCTACTGCCCTACATCTGCGTGAGCCCGGCCACCGAGGCGATCGCGTGGTACCACGACGTGTTCGGCGCCGTCGAGACGATCCGCTACACGGGCGACGACGGCCGCATCGGCCACGCCGAGATGCGCTTCGGGAACGCGATGATCATGCTGTCCGACCCGTATCCGGAGCTCGACGTGAAGTCGCCCCGTGACCTCGGCGGCACGCCCGTCACCCTGCACCTCACCGTGCCCGACGTCGACGCCGTGCGCGAGAAGGCGGCCGCGGCGGGGGCGATCATCCGGCGCGAGCCGGAGGATCAGGAGTACGGCGCCCGCTCGATGGCGCTGCGCGACCCGTTCGGGCACCGCTGGATGGTGCAGACGCCGACCGGCAACCCGACCGTCGAGGAGATCCAGGCCGCCACGACGGGCTACACGATCACGACGCCGGATGAGCCGGACGCGTCGTAGGTCGTACGGTCAGCCGTCCGCGGGCTCGAGCACGAACACGGGGATGATCCGCGCCGTCCGGCGTTGGTAGTCGGCGTAGTCCGGGTAGGCCGCGACCGCCCGCTCCCACCACTCGGCGCGCTCCGTGCCGGAGACCTCGCGGGCGACCATGTCCATCTTCACCGGGCCGTCCTGCAACTCGACGTGGGGGTCGGCGATGAGGTTGTGGTACCACACCGGGTTCTGCGGGGCGCCGCCGAGGGACGCCACGGCCGCGTACCTGCCGTCGTGCTCGACTCGCATCACCGGGGTCTTGCGCAGCTTGCCGGTCTTGTTGCCGCGTGACGTCACGATGACCACGGGCATTCCGCGCAGGGTCAGGCCCTTGGTCCCGCCCGAGGACTCGTACTCCTCCACCTGCTCACGCACCCACTGCATCGCGTTCGGCTCGTACTGACCTTCGAGTGGCATGGGTTCAACCTAGGCGACCGACGGCGGCGACGGCGTCGGCCGCAAGGCGCTCGGTGCCGGCCTTCATCGAGGCGAGCTCGTCCTCGCCGACCCCTTGATCACCCATCGCCCCGTGCAGGAAGCGGGCGTACACCCCTTCGCTGATCACCGCCAGTCGCCACGACTGGAAGGCCACGTAGTAGTCGATGCCGCTCAGGTCCCGTCCGGTCCGGCGGGCGTACCGCGCGAGCAGCTCGGCGTAGGTCGGGAAGCCTTCGGCGCCCGACGGGTCGTTGGGCCGCCGGCTGTCGGCGCCGGGGTCGGTCCAGTACACGCCGAAGTAGCCGACGTCGGCGAGCGGGTCACCGAGCGTGCAGAGCTCCCAGTCGAGGACGGCGTTGATCTGACCGGTGACCGGATCGGTGAGGCAGTTCCCGAACCGGTAGTCGCCGTGGGCGATCACGACGTCCTGCTGCGGCGGGATCCGTGCGCTGAGCCACTCGGCGACGTCGTCGATCGCGGCGAGCTCGCGGGTCTTCGACGCCTCCCATTGCCGTCGCCAGCGGCGCAGTTGGCGTTCGATGTAGCCCTCGCGCTTGGCCAGGTCGCCCAGTCCCACCGCGTCGATGTCGACGGCGTGGAGCTCGGCGAGCGTGTCGACGAGGCTCTCGCTCGCCCGGCCGCGAGTCGGCGGGTCGAGGAGGTCGCCCTTCTCCGGGCGGTCGAGCACCACGCCGTCGACGAACTCCATCACGTAGAACGGCGCGCCGTTGACCGAGTCGTCGGTACACAAGGCCAGCGCCGCCGGCACCGGCACCGGCGTGGGGCCGAGGGCGGCGATGATGCGGAACTCGCGGCCGACGTCGTGGGCGGTCGCGAGGACGTGGCCGAGGGGCGGTCGACGGACGACCAGCCGCCGCCCGTCGACGCCCGTGACGGCGAACGTCAGGTTCGAGCGACCGCCGCCGATGAGTGACGCGTCGAACGGGCCGCGCGTTCCCTCGACGTTCGCTTCGATCCACCGGCCGACGGAGTCAACATCCAAGCCCTCGGGCACGGGCCCCGACCGTAACGACGAAGCGCGCCTGAACGCTTAGCCAGGGCGACCGACGCCGACGACGTTGCCCCAGTTCACCGACGACACGACCACTCCGACACCGGGCATCGACGCGTGCACCATCTGCCCGCCGCCGATGTACAGGCCGACGTGGCTGATCGGGCTGTAGTAGAAGATCAGGTCGCCCGGCTGGGCCGCCGACGACGGCACGTGGGGCACGCTGCTGTACTGGGCGGCCGACTGGTGCGGCAGCCCCACGCCGGCCTGCGCCCACGCCCACATCGTCAAGCCCGAGCAGTCGAACGCCACTCCCGGCGTGGCGGCGGCGAACTCATACGCAACTCCGACCTGGGTCATCGCCGCGTTCACCGCGGTACCGGCCCGCGACGAGGCCGGTGGCACCGACGGCGGCTCGGGTGCCGGCGGTGGAGCCGGCTCCGGGCTGGGCTCCGGCGCGGGTTCGGGAGCTGGTTGGGGGGCCGGGGCGATCACCGGCGAGTCGCCGCCGCCCCCGCCACCGCTGGAGCTGTTGTCGTCGGCAGGTGGTGTCGCCGGCTGCTGCGCGGCCGCCTGCTGGGCGGCCGCCTGCTGGGCGGCCGCCTGCTGGGCGGCGGCAGCCGCCTCGGCCTGCCGTTGCATCTCGAGGAAGGACTCGCGCGCCCGGCGCTCCTCTTCCTCCTGAATCAGCCGGCCGAGCTTGGCCTCGGCATCGGACCGGGCCTGCTGGTACTCGGCGTGCTGCTCCTCGGTCGCATCCTTCGCCGCCGAGATCTCGTCGGCGAGGTCGGCGGCTTCGTCGCGTTTGTCCTCGAGCGCCGCCTGCTCGTCGTTGAGGTCGGCGACCGCCTGGTCGAGCTGGTCGGTGGTCGCGGTGCCGGCGCTCACCGCGATGCGCGAGAGCTGGTCGCGCTGCAGGTCGGCGGTGAACTCGGACGAGTCGGTGAAGATCGGCGCGAGGCCGTTGCTGCCGGCGCCGATGAACGCCTGCACCGCCACGTCACCGAGCTCGCCGCGGAGCTTGGCGACCTCGGCCGCCTTGGCGGCGACGCGCTTCTCGGCCACGGCGACGTCGGCGTCGAGTTGCCGCTTCTTGTCGATCGCCTGGACGTACTGCTCGGACAGGACGTCCGACTTGCGCTCCAACTCCTCGAGGTGGTCGGTGATCCGCTCGACCTCAGCTCGCTGGTCGTCGATTGAGTCGGCGGTGGTTGTGGTTCCGTATATGGCCGGGACCACGGCCACGGTCACTGCCACGACCATGGACCGCCCGACCCCCGTACGATGGCGGCTCATGACGAACGGCGACTATAGCGGAACGTTACGAAGTGATTGCAAGACGTCGCGACAAGTTCGTCAAGTTCATGGCGCTGTCTTCGGGGGGTCCACGGGGAGCGGAGTCCCCCGTGTGATCATTCCCATTCGATCGTCCCCGGCGGCTTCGACGTCACGTCGTAGACCACGCGGTTGATCCCGGCGACCTCGTTGATGATCCGGTTGCTGATCCGTTCGAGCAGGTCGTAGGGCAGCCGGGCCCAGTCGGCGGTCATCGCATCGTCGCTGGTGACGGCCCGGACGACGATCGGGTGGCCGTACGTGCGCTCGTCCCCCATCACCCCGACCGAGCGGATGTCGGCGAGCACCGCGAACGCCTGCCAGATCTCGCGCTCCAGGCCGGCGGCGGCGATCTCCTCGCGCACGATCGCGTCGGCGTCCTGCAGCAGCGCAACCTTCTGCGGCGTGACGTCGCCGATGATTCGAACGGCGAGACCCGGGCCGGGGAACGGCTGCCGCCACACCATCTCGTCGGGGAGTCCGAGCTCGTGGCCGAGGCGGCGCACCTCGTCCTTGAACAGGTCGCGCAGCGGCTCGATCAGCTCGAGCCGCATGTCCTCGGGGAGCCCGCCGACGTTGTGGTGGCTCTTGATCACCGCCGCCGTGCCGTCGGTGCCGCCGGACTCGATGAGGTCGGGATAGAGCGTGCCCTGGACGAGGAACCCGGCGTCGACGAGACCCCCGGTCTGCTCCTCGAACACGCGGATGAACTCTTCACCGATCAGCTTGCGCTTGATCTCCGGGTCGGTGACGCCGGCCAGGCGGGTGAGGAACCGCTCCCCGGCGTCGACGTGGATCAGCTCGATACCCATCGTGCGCCGGAACGTCTCCGTGACCTGCTCGCTCTCGCCTTTGCGCATCAGCCCGGTGTCGACGTAGACGCACGTGAGCTGATGTCCGATCGCCCGGTGCACGAGAGCGGCGGCGACCGACGAGTCCACGCCACCGGAGAGCGCGCAGATCGCCCGGCCGGTGCCGACCTCGGCCCGGATGCGCGCCACCTGCTCGTCGATGATCGACGACATCGTCCAGTCGCCGGCCAAGCCGGCGCGCTCGTGGAGGAACCGGCGCAGCACGCCCATGCCGTAGGGCGAGTGGACGACCTCGGGGTGGAACTGCACGCCGTAGAGCTTCCGGGTGTCGTCTTCGAGCACGGCGACCGGGGCGTCGTCCGTCGAGGCGGTGGCGGTGAATCCGGCGGGCGGTGTGGTGATCGCGTCGAAGTGGCTCATCCACACGTCGTGGACGTCGGGCGCGTCTTCGGGCAGCAGCAACGACGGCGCGTCGCGCCGGAGCTTGGCCCGGCCGTACTCGCCGCGCATCCCCCGACCGACCGTGCCGCCGAGCTCCTGGGCGATCAGCTGGGCGCCGTAGCAGATGCCCAGGATCGGCACCCCGAGGTCGTAGATCTCCCGGTCGAGCGTCGGCGCGCCCTCGACGTGCACGCTCTTCGGGCCGCCCGAGAGGATGAGGGCCGCGGGTTGACGATCGCGCACCTCGGCGGCCGTGATCCGGTTGGGCACGATCTCGGAGTGCACCTCCAGCTCCCGCACCCGGCGGGCGATGAGCTGGGCGTACTGGGCGCCGAAGTCGACCACGAGGACGGTCATGGGCGTACCGGGTTCCCCTGCGAGTGAGCGAACGCCAGCGAGCGAGCGGCCAGCAACGGCCTGCGTGGCCGGGGAACGCAGTGGAGGGTTCAGGGTCTCGATCGTAGAGGCCGCTGGTAGAACCTGACTGTGACCCGTTGGTCGGTCGTGCTGCTGGCGCTCGTGGCGGTGCTCGCGTTGTCGGGCGCTCCTGCCGTGGCCTCGACGCCGCCGCCGAACCCACCGCCGACCACGGTGGTCGACAATCCGTTCATCCCGGAGAACCAGAACCTCAGCGACTGTGTGAGCGCGCTGCCGCGGCCGGGGTGCGGCAGCGAGGAGCAGGGTGGATGGCGCCAGCAGCTGGTGTTCGGCGTCGTCATCGCCGGCCTGGCCTTCATCGGCTGGCGGGTGGTGCGTAACCTGCGGCGGCGTGACACCGGAGGAGTTCCGCCAAGCCGGCCACCAGCTGATCGAGTGGATCGCTGACTACGTCGAGAACGTCGAGCGGTATCCCGTCAACCCCGACGTGAAGCCCGGCGACGTCTGGGCCGCGCTTCCGGCCTCCCCGCCGGCGGAACCGGAGAGCTGGGAGGCGGTGCGCGCCGACGTCGAGCGGGTCGTCGTCCCGGGCATCGTGCACTGGCAGCACCCGGACTTCTTCGCCTACTTCCCGTCGAACACCACGTACCCGTCGATCCTCGGCGAGCTGCTCGCCGCCGGCCTCGGCGTGCAGGGGATGAGCTGGGTGACGTCACCGGCGTGCACGGAGCTGGAGACGCTGATGCTCGACTGGATGGTCGAGCTGCTGGCGCTTCCGGAGCGGTTCCGGTCGACGAGTGACGGCGGCGGCGTGATCCAGGGCTCGGCGAGCGAAGCGACGCTCGTCGCGATCTGCTCGGCGCGGTGGCGGGCGACGTCTGGCGCGGTGAACGCCACCGGCGACACGACGCGTCTCGTCGCCTACGCCACGGCGCAGACCCACTCCAGCATCGAGAAGGGACTGCGCATCGCCGGCGTCGGGACCGACCGCCTGCGGATCGTCGCCCACGACGAGTCCTTTGCCATGCGTCCCGACGCGCTGGCCGAGGCGATCGAAGCCGACCGGGCCGCCGGGCTGGTGCCGTTCTTCGTCTGCGCCACCCACGGCACGACGTCGTCGATGGCGTTCGACCCGACGCCGGCGATCGGCCCCTTGTGCCGTTCGAACGGGGTCTGGCTGCACGTCGACGCGGCGATGTGTGGGATCGCCGCGCTGGCGCCCGAGCACCGCTGGGTGAACGAGGGGCTCGAGCACGCCGACTCGTACTGCACCAATCCGCACAAGTGGATGGGCGTGAACTTCGACTGCGACCTGTACTGGACGAGCGACCGGGTCGCCCTCCTGGGCGCGCTGAGCATCCTGCCGGAGTACCTGCGGTCCGCCGCCGCCGAGAGTGGGGCGGCGATCGACTACCGCGACTGGCAGATCCCGCTCGGCCGGCGGTTCCGTGCGCTCAAGCTGTGGTTGACGATCCGCCTCGAGGGGGTCGCCGCGACGCAGGCGATGATTCGCCGGCACGTCGAGCTCACCCAACGCCTCGCCGCCGCGGTGCGGGCGGATGACCGGTTCGAGATCGTCGCCCCGCACCCGCTGAACCTGCTGTGCATCCGGCTCGCCGACGGCGACGAGGCGACCGACCGACTGATCGACTCGGCGAACGCGACCGGCTCCGTCCTGTTCACCCGGACCGTGCTCGACGGCCGCTCGGCCCTCCGCTTCTCCATCGGCACTCGGAGTACCGAGTGGCGGCACGTCGCCGCGGCCTGGCAGCTGCTCCAGTCCCTGGCCTGACTCCATCCGAGGGTTTGCTCTCATCCGAGGGTTTGGCGCGACCCGTATCGACGCGAAACCCTCGGGTGACGGGTCAGAGGCGGCGGAGGAGGTCGACGAGCATCGTCGCGGTGGCGCCCCAGATGGTCTCGTCGTCGAGCTCGAAGAAGTGGATCATCCGGTCCGTCGGTGGAACGCCCCACCGTTCCGCCCGGTAGGTGTCGGGGCGGACGAGCTCGGCGAGCGGGACCCAGAGGACCCGCTCGACCTCCGGGCTGGTGGGCCCCAACGGCAAGGGCTCGGCGAGCTGAGCGACCACCGGCACGATGTAGCTGCGACTGACGGCGGTGTTGAGGTGATCGAGCTCACCGACGACGGACACGGCACCCGGGTCGAGCCCGACCTCTTCGTGCGCCTCACGCTTGGCGGCCTCGACCGGGGTCTCGCCCGGATCAACGCGCCCGCCCGGGAAGCTGATCTCGCCGCGGTGGTGGCGGAGATCCATCGACCGCCGGGTGAGCAGGACCTCGGCGCCGTGGTCGCCGTCGGCGAGGGCGACGAGCACCGCCGACAGCCGGGCGTTGGGGAAAGCCGGGGCGAGCGGCTGTTCGCCGCGCGAGCGGCCCACGGCGGTGACGACGTCGGCGACGGACGGGCGCAACGAGTCAGCGGCAGGGGCGGCCGCGTCGCCGACGCTCCACGTGGCCGGACGGGGGATGTACTGGGCGCCACCGCGCCGGCGGTTCAGGACGGCACCCACCCGCTCTCGGCGAGCTGACGCAGCACCTCCGGCAGGCCGGCGGTCTTCAGGTTCGCCAGCACCTTGCCCGGGGCTTCCTCCCCCGCCTCGAACTGCTCCCACGCCGCGATCAGCTTCTGCAGGTCGGGCGGGGGCTGCTCAAAGGCTTCCGAGGACACGCCAGAACGCTACTTCGAGCGGTCGCGGACGGCGCGGGCGATGTTGCCGGCGACCCGGCCAGCGCCGCGGCCGATCGCCTCGCTGCGGTCGACCAGCTCGCCACGGTCGCGTGGTGCGGGTGGGGCGAACGACGAGTTCCACCACACCACGGCGAGGATCACCGCGATCACGACCATGACGATGCGGGTGGTGTTGTCGACGTCGAGGAACGGCATCAAGGCCAGGAACAGGATCACGGCGATGACGACGAGGTCGAACTTGCGATGGGTCCGCCGGGAGAACCAGTGGAACGCCGAGACCGGGCCGTCGACGCACGCCGCGTTGACGAGCACGAGTCCGCCGGCCAACGCCGGGACCACGGGCGTGGGGCTCTGCAGGCCCTGGGCGACCAGCACCAGCCCGAGCAGGTACTCGGCGGTCTGATGCAGCCAGAACGGCCGCAGGACGCGGTCGCTCCGGCTCACGGCGCGCCCCTGAACGCTCTGCAGCAGCTCATCATCTGGGCGGGATTCGTTGCCGGTGGTGCGACGGATCCCGCCCAGACGGATGAACGCATGCGTTACATCATGCCGGGCATGCCACCCATGCCGCCGCCCGGCGCCGCCGGCGGGGCCGGGGGCTCGGGCTTGTCCGCGACGAGGCACTCGGTGGTGAGCACCATCGCCGCGATCGACGCCGCGTTCTGCAGCGCCGCCCGGGTGACCTTGGCCGGATCGACGATTCCGGCCTTGATCAGGTCGGTGAGCTCGCCGGTCTCGGCGTTGAGGCCGGTCGTGCCCTCCTCGGCCTCGATCCGCTGCACCCAGATCGAGCCCTCGAGGCCGGCGTTCTCGGCGATGTAGCGGGCCGGCGCGACCAGCGCCTCCCACACGCTGCGGGCACCCGTTGCTTCGTCGCCCTCGAGCGACTCGGCCGCCTTGGCGACGGCCGGCCGGGCGCGGATCAACGTGACTCCACCGCCGGCGACGACACCTTCCTCGATCGCCGCCTTGGTCGCCGAGACGGCGTCCTCGATGCGGTGCTTCTTCTCCTTCAGCTCGACCTCGGTGGCCGCGCCGACCTTGATCACGGCAACGCCGCCAGCCAGCTTGGCCAGCCGCTCCTGCAGCTTCTCGCGGTCCCAGTCGGAGTCGGTGTTCTCGATCTCGGTCTTGATCTGGTTGATCCGGCCGGTGACGTCCTCCGACGAGCCACCACCGTCGACGAGCGTGGTGTCGTCCTTGGTGATGATCACCCGCTTGGCGGTGCCGAGCAGGTCGAGGGTGACGTTCTCCAGCTTGAGGCCGACGTCCTCGCTGATCACCTGACCACCCGAGAGGATCGCCATGTCCTGGAGCATCGCCTTGCGGCGGTCGCCGAATCCCGGTGCCTTCACCGCCGCGGCCTGGAACGTGCCGCGGATCTTGTTGACGACGAGCGTGGCGAGCGCCTCGCCCTCCACGTCCTCGGCGATGATCACCAGCGGCTTGCCGGTCTTCATGACTAGCTCGAGCACCGGGAGCAGGGACTGGACGGTCGAGACCTTGGCCTGGTGGAGCAGGATGTAGGGCTCCTCGAGCACGGCCTCCTGCCGGTCCGGATCGGTGACGAAGTACGGCGACAGGTAGCCCTTGTCGAACTGCATGCCCTCGGTGAACTCGAGTTCGGTGCCGAACGTGTTCGACTCCTCGACGGTCACCACACCGTCCTTGCCGACCTTGTCGATGGCCTCGGCGATGACCGAGCCGATGGCCGCGTCGGCGGCCGAGATGGTGGCCACGTTGGCGACGTCGGACTTGTCGTCGACGTCCTTGGACTGGCTCTGGATCGACTCGACCGCGGCCGCGACCGCCTTCTCGATGCCGCGCTTCAGGCTCATCGGGTTGGCGCCGGCGGCGACGTTGCGCATGCCGAGCGTGACGAGGTTCTGGG
This sequence comes from Actinomycetota bacterium, assembly GCA_046723555.1. GTDB lineage: Bacteria > Actinomycetota > Acidimicrobiia > Acidimicrobiales > Ilumatobacteraceae > JALZMG01. The sequence continues at coordinate 12,517 of JBKOUV010000015.1, forward strand.
CCAGCACGGTGGCCGTGGTGGTGCCGTCACCGGCGACGTCGTTGGTCTTCGTCGCCACTTCCTTGACGAGCTGGGCGCCCATGTTCTCGAACGGGTCGTCGAGCTCGACGTCCTTGGCGATCGACACGCCGTCGTTGGTGATCGTCGGGGCGCCCCACTTCTTGTCGAGCACGACGTTGCGGCCGCGGGGGCCGAGGGTCACCTTCACCGCGTTGGCGAGTTTGTTGACGCCCGACTCGAGGGCCCGGCGTGCCTCCTCGTCGAACTTGAGCAGCTTCGGCATCTGGTCAGCCCTCGACGATGGCGAGTACGTCGCGGCTGGAGAGGATCAGCAGATCCTCGCCATCGACGGTGACCTCGGTGCCGCCGTACTTCGAGTACAGGACGGTCTGGTCGACGTCGATGCCGAGGGGGATGAGCTCACCGGAGTCTTCGGAGCGCTTGCCGGGACCGACGGCGAGGACCTTGCCCTGCTGTGGCTTTTCCTTCGCCGTGTCGGGGATCACGAGACCGGACGCGGTGCGCTCCTCGGCCTCGTTGGGCTTGACGACGATGCGGTCTTCCAGCGGCTTCAGATTCATTTGGGTGCAGCCTCCATTGGCGTGTCACGGGATTTCGACTCGGGGCCGAGTCTGGTTAGCACTCGGTGGGTGCGAGTGCCAATCGTAGGCCCCGGCCGACGTCGTTAGCAACCGGCCGCCGCGAGTGCTAACCGCCGGTCACATCCGAGGGTTTCCCGCCACCGGAGGGTTTGCTGCGACCCCCTCCATCACGAAACCCTCGGATGCCGAGCATCCGGGCCACGATGTGCAGCGGCAGCCCGACGACGTTGCTCACGCTGCCCTCGACGCCCTCGACGAAGACGCCGCCGGCGCCCTGGATCGCGTAGGCGCCGGCCTTGTCGAACGGCTCCCCGGTGGCGAGGTACCACTCGATCGCCTCCGGCGTGAGGGCGACGAACCGGACCGACGTCGTGACGACCTCGACCTCGAGCCGCTCGACTTCGAACCGCTCGACCTCGAGCCGCTCGCCGCTCCGCACCGCCACGCCGGTGTGGACGCGGTGGGCCCGGCCCGACAGGCGCCGCAGCATCCGCCGGGCGTCGTCGACGTCGACCGGCTTGCCGAGGATGTCGCCGTCGACCTCGACGATCGTGTCGGCGGCGACCACCGGATCGCCGTCCACCGACTGCGCCTTTTCCACCGCCAGGCGGCGGGCCAGCTCGACCGGCGACTCGCCGGCGCGGGGCGTCTCGTCGACACCGGCAGGAGCGGCCACACGAAACGGGATGCCGACCACGGCGATGAGCTCGCGCCGCCGTGGTGACGTCGACGCCAGGGTGATGGTCCGCGTCACGCCGCGTCGCGCGGAATGCCGGCCGGTAGCGCCCAGCGGATCGTGCGGGTCACCGCCTCGCCGCCGAACCGCAGCACCGTGGCCTCGGTGACCGGCAGCCACGGCAGCCGCAGCGGCCAGCGCGCCCAGCGGGGCAGCAGGGCGACGGCCGCCCCGGCCAGGGGCAGGTACAACCCGCGCAACGTCCACGGCAGCGGTGGACTGGCGATCAGGTAGCGGGCCGTCGACCTCGCCTCCGGCGTGCTGCGCAACTCCGGCCGGTAGGCGTCGAGGGTGGCCCGCACCTCGGCGGTCGACATCGGCGCCTCCACGGCTCCCAGCGCCTTGGCCACGACGGCGGACTGGGCGACGTACTCGTCGGCCTCCTCCGGGCTCAGCCGGCTGGATCCGTGGCGCTGATAGGCGCCGAGGAACATCGCGACCTCGGCGACGTGCACCCACGACAGCAGGTGCGGATCGGAGGCCGAGTACGGACGCCCGTCCGGAGCCTGACCCCGCACCCGTTGGTGCACAGCCCGCACCTGGGCGATCTCCGCCTCGG
>JBKOUV010000197.1:0-8535 GCA_046723555.1 Actinomycetota bacterium
CGACGACAGCACGGGCCGCGTCCCGCAACTCGTCCCACCCAAGGGCGGCGTACCCCGACACCGCGTCGGTCTACGCCGCCGGTCGCGGGCACCCAGCTCCCGCGAGCACGGACGCGGCGACGCCGGTGCAGCTCGCGTCCGAATCGGCAGTGCGACGTCGAGTCCCACGTCCAGTCGGGAAACGAGCGACATCGCGGCTACATAATCTCGCTGCAGCACGCTGGCACGCCGCTCGGTAACGGCCCGACCGCCGCGCTCGATATTCACGGTCGTGCAGGAGGCCCGCCGGCCGGGGCGGGTGGGGTCACCCGATCAAGATCGACCCGGCGCCACCCGAGTAGGCCCCCGGCTGCACGGGGCGCGAATCGTCTTCGCTCCCCGAGACGGAGCCGGGCGACACGATGTTCCCTCACGAGTTGCTCCTGAACTGCAACAGCGACGTGCGGCATTCGCCCTGGGCCGCCGGGAGGACCAGCTGCGCGTAGGCGACGGATCAGGTGCTCACGGACCCACGGGCGCGCGGCAGACTACGGGTGTGCCGGACTGGCCGTTCATTGGCCGGGAAGCGGAGCTCGCCGCTGTGTTCGAACACCTCGACCGCGATCCGAGCGTCGCGGTCGTCGTCGCCGGCGCGGCAGGTGTCGGCAAGTCGCGGCTGGCGCGCGAGATCACCGACCGCGCGTACGAACGCGGATGGTCGACGAAAATGGTCGTGGGGATGAAGGCGGCGGCGTCGATCCCGTTCGGCGCCGTCGCCCCATTGATCGACGAACCAGTGAGGGATGCGTCGCCGGTCGAGATGCTGGCCCAGGCGAGACGGGTGCTGACCGCCGTCGGCGGCGGTCCGACACGCCTGCTCGCCGTTGACGACGCCCAGCGGCTCGACCCCGCCAGCGCCACCCTCGTTCACCAAGTGGTGGCGGAAGGGATCTGCCGAACGGTCCTCACGGTGCGAACGGGTGAGCCGGTGCCAGACGCCATCGAGACGCTGTGGACCGGCGGGCTGGCGCAACGGTGCGACCTCGGGAAGCTATCGCGTCCGCAGACCGGGGAGCTGCTCGCCGCCGTGCTCGGCGCTCCCGTCGACGGGGCGACGCAGCACCGGCTGTGGGAAGCCAGTGGGGGCAACGTGCTCTACCTGCGCGAGCTTGTCCTGGGCGCGTCCGCCGCCGGCTCGCTTCGCAAAGAGGGCGGACTCTGGCGATCGCACGGCTCTGCCATGATCCCGGCACGGCTCGTCGAGCTCATTGAGCGGCGCGTGGACAACCTCGCGCCGGACGTCAGGGCGGCTCTCGACGTGCTCGCCCTCGCCGAGCGCATCGATCTCGACCAGATCAGCAACCTTGCCGACGTCGAGGCACTGGAACGTCTCGAGGACGAGGGCTTGGCGGAGCTGGTCGAGGAGGGCGGGGCGCCATTGGTCGCCCTTGCCCACCCGCTCTACGGCGAAGCGGTGCGGGCGATGATGGCGGTGCTGCGCCGGCGGCGGGTTTGCGCCACCCTCGCCGACGTAGTTGAGGCCGCCGGTATGCCTCGGCCGGGCGACGTTGTCAGGGTGGCCACGTGGCGGCTCGACGCCGGTCAGCAGGTCGACCCCGAACTGCTCACGGCGGCAGCCCAGCGCGCGTACGTCGCCAACGATTACACCCTGGCCGACCGGCTCGGTGTTGCCGCTCGCACGGCCGGTGCAGGCGTACCGGCCGGGCTGGTGCTCGCTCAGTCGGCAATGATGTCCGGCCGCCATCGGGAAGCAGCGAGCCTGCTGGCTGCCCTTGCTGCGGAGGCAGCAACCGACGAGGAGCGGGTGAATGTGGCCGAAAACCGGGCGCGGGTGCTCGGTCTCTACCTGGGCGCTGAGCACGATGCCGTGGCCGTCGTCGACGAGACGCTTGCCGTCGTCACCGACCCTGAGCTCATCGATCCGCTGCGGGGCGCATGGGGCCGAGTGCTCGCCCAGGTGCCCCGACCCGCCGCCGCAATCGACGTCGTCCAGCCCCTCCTCGACCGGCCGGCGAGCCCATCCTTCTACCGCGCCGCGTACGCCGCGTCGATCGCGCTGGGCGTCTCGGGTCGGCTCGACGAGGCTGTCAAGATCGGTCGGCGCGGTTACGAGGCCCACCGGGGTCTCGGGACAGCGGTTCGCTTCCTGCCCGAGGTGCAGCACCTCGGTCCGGCCTTCGCCCTTCTCGCCGCTGGGAGACCGCGCGAAGCCGCCGAACTCGTCGCCAAGGGTTATGAAGCCGCGGTCGCCGCCCGGGACAGCGAACTCCAGTCAGCCTTTGCTCTCTCCCTCGGCCGCATCCTCATCCACCAGGGCCGGCTGTCAGCGGCCGAGCGACCGCTCCGGGAGGCGGCCGCGGTCTACCAGGAGATCAACCACGTCGCTGCGTTGCGCTGGGCTCTCGGGGGGATCGCCCTCGCTGCCGGCATGCGGTCCGCCCGCGCGGAGAGCGCAGCCGCTGTTGCCGAGCTCGACGCGCTCGACCCGTCGTTCGTGCAGCTGTACGAGCTCGATCTCGTCGAACGGGGCCGGGCCTGGGCCGCCGCGGCCAACGGCGAGACAAGCGAGGCCGTCGCCGTGCTGCGTGCCGCCGCTGCACGGGCGGCCGACACCGACCAGCCCGTCGTCGAGGCTCTCCTGTGCCACGATCTCGTCCGGCTCGGTCACGCCCGCAGCGAGCACCGGCGGCTGGCTGCGCTCGCAGCTCGCATCGGCGGCGATCTCTTGCCGGCGTTGGCCGAGCATGCCGGCGCCCTCGTGGCCGGCGCCGCCGCACCGCTCGAGGCTGTGGCTCACCGTCTCGCTCATGTCGGCGCCGCGTTGGTCGCCCATGAGGCGGCGACCGATGCCGCGGCGGCATGGCGGGTCGAGGGCTATCGGACCCGGGCGGCCACCTGCGAAGAGCTCGCCCGCCGCCTCGCCGTCGTGTGCGAGGGTGCCCGTTCACCGGCGGCGCCCGCCGAGGGCCCATCCTTCGCCCTGACCGCCCGCGAGCAGGAAGTCGGCGTGCTCGCCGCCGACGGGCTGACGAGCCGAGAGATCGCCGCCAAGCTCTACTTGTCGCCCCGCACCGTCGACAACCACATCCAGCGCATCTACGACAAGCTCGGCGTGTCGAGCCGCCAAGGCCTCGCCGCCGTGCTCAAGCGATAGATCCCGGCACGATCGCGACCCTGGGCACTCGGGGGCCGGCGTTACGGCCCGCGATTGACAGATGGCACTGGTGAAGGGTGTGGACGGCGTGTGAACGGGTGGGCAGTCTGGCGGGATGGCTCATCTTCGATGCGACTTCTTCTCCGACGCGCTCGGCCTGTCCACGTCGATGACCGTGCTGTTGCCCCAGCAGACATTGACCCAGATCGGGATGGCTGGTCATCAACGCGCCGGTCCGACACCGGTGCTGTACCTGCTCCACGGATTGAGCGATGACGACACGATCTGGCTGCGTCGCACGTCGATCGAGCGATACGTCGCTCCGCTGGGGCTGGCGGTGGTGATGCCGCAGGTGCAGCGCAGCTTCTACGCCGACGAGGCGTTCGGTGGGCGCTATTGGACCTTTCTGTCCGAGGAGCTTCCTGAGCTCGTCAGCACGTTCTTCCGGGTGTCCAGTGATCGCCACGACACGTTCGTGGCCGGCCTGTCGATGGGTGGCTACGGGGCGCTGAAGTGGGCACTGCGCCAGCCAGGGCGGTTTGCTGCCGCGGCGAGCCTGTCGGGTGCGCTCGAGGTCGAAGCGCTGCGCATTGGCCCGGGCCGGTCGGAGGATCCGCAACTGTTCACCAGGGTGTTCGCTGATCGGTCGCTGACCGGCACACCCGATGACCTGTTCTGGCTGCTGACGCAGAACGACCCGCAGGTGCTGTCCGCGCTGTGGGTGGGCTGCGGCACCGAGGACCGCTTGTACCCCCACAATCTGCGCTTCGTCCAAGCGTGCGCCGCGAACGGCGTCCCTGTCACCAGCTCGTTCGTTCCGGGGAACCACGATTGGGGACTCTGGGATGATCAGATCCAGAACGTCCTGGCATGGCTCCCGCTGCAGTCAGCACGCACGCCGTAGACACCCGTCACGCCGACGACCCGGCGTTCCAGGGCGCCCAGCGCCGCGATTACCGGGCACCGGTATCGGGCGTCGGTGGTGTGATCGTTCGGTGTGCCTGGTGTGTCGCGACTTCCACTCCTCACTGGGCCATCCGTGCGAGTGGATGCACTGAGTGGCGTGCGAGTGTGGATCGTTGTGAGCGGAGCCCGACTGATTCTCACCTGCGGGTTGCCCGGGGCGGGTAAGACCACACTCGCAAGGCGGCTAGCCGCGGACCGAAGCGCGGTGCGCCTCACGAAGGATGAATGGCTCTGGGCGCTCGGTGCCAGCCCGTGGGACACGCTGACCAATGACAAGGTCGAACGCGAACTGTGGCGCATCGCCCAAGACATTCTCAGCCTCGGTGTGAGCGTCGTTCTCGATTTCGGGCTGTGGACGCGGGTCGAACGGGACGAGATGCGAGCCGTGGCTCGCCGCCTTGGCGTTGGCGTCGAGCTGCACTACGTCAACGCGGCGATCGATGAACTGTGGCGGCGCATCGAAACCAGGAACTTGGAGCCACCGTGGGACAGCGAGCCGATTCTCCTCACCCACCTTGTCGAATGGGCCGCGACTTTTGAGGAGCCCGACGCTGCGGAACTGGCCTTGTTTGATCCTTCGCCAGACTCAAACTAAGCCACCAGAGCCCGCCAGCGATGCCGTTCCGCGTCGCTCTGTTCGGCTCGCCTAGGACCGAACAGGGCTGGCGAAGGTCCCACGGTAGAGCTGTTTCCCCGGAGTTGGAGCGTGGCTCGTGTCGGGCCAGTCGCTGCGTCACCGGTGACCAGGCTCGTGGACCCCTCGGTCAAACGGGCCAGCGCACAACGGTCGCCCCGTCGCACGCTGTCACTGCTGCGCGGCCGCCATTGCCTGGGCGAGCGCCGAGGGGAACCTGGTCTCGAAGTCGAGGACCCGCGCCCAGTGCGGCGTCACGCTCACACTCACCATGCGCAGTCCGAGTTGACCGACCATCTGGATCCACGCCGCGCCCTGCTCCTCACCGAAGTAGCGATGGGCCGAGGAGACGTACTCCGGCACGAGTCCGTCCACGTCCCGAACATCGGCGGCGCCTCTGAGCAGCAGGACCTTGTACGGGAACTGGGCGGCGCGGTCAATCGTCACGGCGACATCGGGACGTTCGCGCAGCACGGCCACCTTGGGTGCAGCGGCCGGACTGCCGAACACCAACCGGTGACCGTCCCAATGGAACCAGATCGGTACGACCCGGGGCGTGCCGTCGGTCCACGTGTAGGCCAACCGGGCCGGTTCGGTCGACCGCAGCAACTCGACTGCCACCGGATCTTCGAGCACGGAAGCTGTTGAAAACTCGGACATTCCGCTCCCTCCTTCGTCGGGATGCCTCCGACGCCACGGCCGAACAACTAACCGAAGCGCCAGACGGCGAATCCGGAACACTCCTTAGCACTCCCGCCGACCGCGACGCGCCGAGCCGGCGAAGGGAGGCAGTCATGCTCGCCCGGACGGGCCGCTCGCGAGCACCCTGGCAACGTGGTCGTCGGACCATCCTGAGCCTCCCATCGATACAACCGCTGCCGTCGTGCCTTGCGGCACGTGGAGCGTGACCGAGTTACTCCTCGGCCTACCGTAAGGCGATCCGAGACGCGCGCGAGCAGGATGTCCGGGGAACCGGACGGAGCAGAGCGAGGTGACGGCATGAAGCTGTCGGAACGGGTCCAGGCAAAGTCCGAGGAGCGCCGTTGGCTCATCCTCGGCGTGCTGTGTTTCAGCCTCCTCGTCATCGTGCTGGACAACTCGATCCTGAACGTCGCCCTGCCGGCGATCGTGCGGCAGCTCAACGCCACCAACACCCAGCTCCAGTGGATGGTCGACGCTTATACCCTCGTGTTCGCCGGGCTCCTGCTGACGGCAGGGAGCCTCGGCGACCGCTTCGGGCGGCGTCCCGCTCTCCAGTTCGGCCTCGTCGTGTTCGGGCTCGGTTCGCTGGCCTCAGCGATGGCCGGTTCTGCCGGTGCCCTCATCGCCAGCCGGGGGTTCATGGGCATCGGGGGCGCCTTCATCATGCCCGCGACGCTCTCCATCATCACCAACGTGTTCCCGGCCCGCGAGCGGGGGAAGGCCATTGGCGTCTGGGCGGCGACGGCAGGAGTGGCCGTCGCTCTCGGCCCGCTCACCGGAGGGTTTCTGCTCGAGCACTTCTACTGGGGCTCTGTCTTCCTGGTGAACCTGCCGGTCGTCGCCATCGGGTTGCTGGCCGGCGTCTTTCTGATCCCCGACTCGAAGGACCCATCTGCACCACGCCTCGACCCGATCGGCGCCGTCCTCTCCATCCTGGGACTGACCGCGCTGTTGTTCGCCATCATCGAGGCGCCCGAGAACGGTTGGACGGATCCGGCGACCATCGCCGGCTTCGTGATCGGTGCCGTCCTGCTCGGCGCCTTCGCCTGGTGGGAGCGGCACACCGACCACCCGATGCTCGACTTCACGCTCTTCAGGAACCCGCGCTTCAGCGCCGCCAGTGCGGCGATCACGCTCACGTTCTTCGCCATGTTCGGCTCGCTGTTCGTCTTCAGCCAGTACCTGCAGTTCGTGCTCGGCTACACCCCGCTACAGACGGGCGTGCGCCTGCTCGCCTTCGCCGTACCGATGATGATCATCGCCCCGCTGTCGGCCCGATTCGTACATCAGCTCGGCACGAAGCGCGTCGTGGCGGCGGGCATGATCCTGACTGGGACCGGTCTCGTGCTTCTCTCGTTCACCGCCGGTCAAACCACCTACGCCGCGGTCGCGTGGCGGATGGTCGTCCTGGCCGCCGGCCTGGCTCTCACCATGGCCCCCGCCACGGAGTCGATCATGGGCTCCCTGCCCCTGGCCAAGGCCGGCGTCGGCTCGGCTGTCAACGACACCACTCGTCAGGTGGGTGGCGCGCTCGGCGTCGCCGTACTCGGCAGCGTTTTCACGTCGATCTACGGCTCTCACCTCGGCAACGCGCTGAGCGGCCAGACCCTGCCCGCGGACGTCCTCGAGCAAGCCAAGGACTCTGTCGGCGCCGCCCTCCGAGCGGCCGCCGCAATCGGCGGCGGCACCGGCGATGGGATCGACGCCGCCGCCCGCTCAGCGTTCATCGACGGCTTCCACGCCGCGCTGCGGGTCGGGGCGCTGGTCACCATCATCGGCGTGGTCATCACACTCGTGTGGCTGCCGGCCCGAGCTCGCCCCAGCGACGTCGATAGCCAGGCCGAAGAGTTTGAGGCCGAGCACCTAGAGCTGCAGCCGGATCGCGCCACTTCATCACATCGTGCTGAGCCGAAGCGGCCACACGAGCCGAGGGCGTCCATCGTTCCACGCGCGCAGCGGTGAGAGACCGGATGGCGATGAGGGATCAGGCTGACACCGCTCGCGATACCCGTGTCGCGCACCGTGGCTCCATCAACCCGAGGCTGTTCACCGCCCGACTGCCGGCGTTCGGCGTCGTTTCCGGATACCCCGAAGCGGGGGCCGACTTCGGCGTCGAGGCGGACGACTCGCCTCGCGCAGGAACGCGAAACGGTCGATCGGTACGCCCCGGCGCCAGTCGCAGGCGATCCCGATCCCGATCCCGAACCGAGGAGGATCGCCATGCCGACCAACCGAGCGCCACTCGCGAACATGTTCACGCTGGGTGTGCGCGATTTCGACACGCAACGCGACTTCTACCGTCGCCTCGGTTGGCCGCTCGCGTTTGACAGCGAGGATTTCGCGGTGTTCGAGTTGCGCGGGGCGGTCCTCGCCCTCTTCCCGGTCGAGAAGCTGGCAGCCGACAGCAACGCCACGCCCGAGGTCGGCCGAGGCGGCATCCGCTTCAGCGTCATCATCAACGTCGACGAACCGGGCGACGTCGACGCGCTCGCCGCGCAAGTCCGCGAGGCAGGCGGCACCTTCACAAAGGAACCGACGGATGCCGAGTTCTTCGAAGGCCGCGACGCCTACTTCACTGACCCGGAAGGAAACTTCTGGGAGATCGCGTGGGCCGCGCCTGACAACCCCGTCGTCGTCGCCACTCGGCGCGCCGCCGGGCTCTCGTCATGAACCGGAGTAGGCGGGCTACACACCCCTGCGGGCCAGACGCTCTACGGCCGTACTGCCGGCAGCGGAATGCACCGGGTCGACAAAACGCTGATCACCACGCTGCACCGCGCGGGCGTGCCGGATCCGAGCACCAATGATCCGCCACGCTCACAGCGCTGGCTCTTCGGCTGCGGCGGCATCGCTCGACGTTGAGCGCCTGCTGATCGGCACCGGCCCACACGCTGACGATCTGACCGTCGGCCGAACCACGGCGGCCACCAGGGTCCGCCCACAGGCGGCCACAGACCACCCGCCCATCGCGAACATCCTCAGCGATTGCCATCGACCCGCGACCGTCGCACTCCCGGCGGTGGCGATGGGCGACGGTCCGCTGGTGATCTTCTGCCACGGGTCCCCGAGTCGTGGTGCT
>JBKOUV010000137.1:0-4798 GCA_046723555.1 Actinomycetota bacterium
GCCGAGGATCCGGGCTGCGGTCTGGACGTCGAAGCCCTCGCCGTCGACGAGCACGACGGCGATGCGATGGATGTCGGGGAGCCCGGCGAGCGCCCGCGCCGTCGCGTCGCGGGCGACCACCGCCCGCTCGGGTCCGGGTGCGGGGCTGACGGGGTCCCACGGTGTGCCTCCGGCGGCCGCCGTGTCGATCGGGGCGGGTTGGCGCCGGACGCGGCGCAACTCGTCGACGCAAGCGTTGTACACGATCCGGTAGAGCCAGCTGCCGACGGCGGCGTCATGGCGGAAGCCCGGGAGGGCCCGGTAAGCCCGGACGTACGCCTCCTGCAGGGCATCGTCCATCAGCTCACGGTCCCCTCCCAGCAGCTTGAAGGCGAGCCGGCGCAGCGCCCCATCGTGGCGGCGCACGATCTCGGTGAACGCGGCAGGGTCGCCGCGGCCGGCACCGATCCCGACGTCGGGCTCATGCTCGGCGACGGCCACCGTCAGCTCACCCGACGTGGCGATTCGACGGGCCGAGCGATCCGGACTGCACACCTTCATCAGACGTTGCATCTCGTCACTGCGTTCCATCGTGAATCAGCGCCCGTACGGTGTCGAGGCCGGGGATAGGGGGCCACGCGGGTGCCGGAACCGCCCCCGGCGTGACAGGCTTTGCCCATGCAGCTGGGAATGATCGGGCTGGGGCGGATGGGCGCCAACATGGTGCGCCGGCTCGAGCAGGCCGGCCACGAGTGCATCGGCTTCGATGTCGACGCCACGGTCGTGGAGGCGCTCGCCGGGGAAGGGGTCGAAGGGGCGACCACGCTGAGCGACCTGGTCGGCAAGCTCGACCCGCCGCGCCACGTGTGGATCATGGTCCCGGCGGCGTACGTCGACTCGACCATCGCCGGGCTCGTGCCGTTGCTGGCGCGCGGCGACACGATCATCGACGGTGGTAACTCCTGGTACCGCGACGACATCACGCGCGCCGGACCGCTCTCCTCCGACCATGGCATCGACTACGTCGACGTCGGGACGAGTGGCGGAACCCACGGGCTCGAGCGGGGCTACTGCCTGATGATCGGCGGCCCGGATGAGGCGGTGGGCCGGTTGGCACCGATCTTCGACGCCCTCGCCCCCGGCGTCGAGGCCGCCGAGCGGACGCCCACTCGGGAGCAGGCCGGCGGGGAGCCGATCGCGGCCGAGCGGGGGTGGCTCCACTGCGGACCGAACGGCGCCGGGCACTTCGTCAAGATGGTCCACAACGGCATCGAGTACGGGCTGATGGCCGCCTACGCCGAAGGTCTCAACGTGCTCTCCAAGGCGGACATCGGGTCGGCGGCCCACACCGACGACGCCGAGACGGCGCCGCTCGCCAACCCGGAGCTCTACCGCTACGACTTCGACCTCGCCGCGATCACCGAGGTCTGGCGGCGCGGTTCGGTGGTGGCGAGCTGGCTGCTCGACCTCACCGCCGACGCGCTCGCCGCTGATCCCAAGCTCGAGGCGTACGAGGGCCGGGTCAGCGACTCGGGCGAGGGCCGGTGGACGATCAACGCGGCGATCGACGAGGGTGTTCCCGTGCCGGTGCTCTCGTCGGCGCTGTACGAACGGTTCTCATCCCGCGGCCGCGCGGACGTCGCCAACAAGGTCCTCTCGGCGATGCGAGCGGGCTTCGGCGGGCACGTCGAGCGCAGGGAGTCGTCGCGATGAATGGCGGTTCGCAGCAACCGCCGGCTGACGCCCTGGTGCTGTTCGGCGCCACCGGCGACCTCGCCAAGCGCAAGCTGTTCCCCGCCCTGTACCACCTCGTCGAGCGCGGCCGGCTCAGCGTGCCCGTGATCGGGGTCGCCCGCAGCGAGTGGACCGACGAGGACTTCCGGACCCACGCCCGCGAATCGATCCTGGAGTACGTCGACTCGGCCGACGAGGCCATCATCGCCGAGCTCGCCGAGCGGATGGACCTCGTCCAGGGCGACTACGCCGACCCGGCGACCTGGCAGTCCCTGGCCGCCACCCTCGACGCGTGCGGGTCGAAGACGGCCGTCTACTACATGGCGATCCCGCCGACGATGTTCCCGACCGTCGCCGAGTCGCTCGCTTCCGTCGGCCTGCACGACCGGGGTCGGATCGTGGTCGAGAAGCCCTTCGGCCGCGACCTGCAGTCGGCGATCGACCTGAACACTACCCTGCACACGATCTTCCCCGAGGAGCGCATCTTCCGCATCGACCACTACCTGGGCAAGGAAGCCGTCGAGGACCTCCTCGTGTTCCGCTTCTCGAACATGATGCTCGAGCCGATCTGGAACCGCCGGTACGTCCGCAGTGTGCAGGTCACGATGGCCGAGACGATCGGCGTCGAAGGACGCGGCAGCTTCTACGACTCGGTCGGCGCGATCCGGGATGTGATGCAGAACCACCTGCTCCAGGTCATCACCCTGCTGGCCATGGAGCCTCCGGTCGACCCGGACCCGTCGTTCCTCCAGGACGAGAAGGCCAAGGTGCTGGCCGCGATGGACCCGATCGATCCGAAGGAGATGCTCCGCGGGCAGTACGTCGGCTACCGGGACGAGCCCGGTGTCGATCCACAGTCGAACACCGAGACATTCATCGCCGCCCACCTCCACATCGATTCTTGGCGGTGGGCGGGCGTGCCGTGGTACGTACGGGTCGGCAAGGGCATGGCCCAGTCGGTGACCGAGGCCGTGGTCGAGCTGCGCGAGCCGCCGCAGCTGCTCTTCGACGAGGCGGGGGGCTGTCGGCCCGATCGCAACCTCGTCCGCTTCCGGTTGGGGCAGCGCGACGGAGTCACGTTCGGCCTCCAGGCGAAGACCCCCGGGCCGCACCTCGACAGCCAGGAGGTCGAGGTCAGCGTCGACTTCGCCGCCGCCTTGGGCGAGCGCCAGGACGCCTACGAGCGGCTGATCAGCGACGCCCTCGAAGGCTCACCCCGCCGCTTCGCCCGCGAGGACGTGGTCGAGCGGACGTGGCGGGTCGTCCAGCCGGCGCTCGACGAGCCCGGAACCATCCATCCGTACTTCCGCGGCACCTGGGGTCCCTCTGAGGCCGACCGGATCCTCGACGGCGACACGTGGTTCGACCCGTCGTAACACGACGTGCTCGCCCGGCGACACCACCCGAGGGTTTCGATTCTCAGCTGATTACGGATCGCTCAGCGATCCTCCGCAGGCTCAGAACCTGGCTCAGACCACCTCGCGGCGGGGGATGACGACCACGGTGCCGTCGGGCTCGTGCCGCACGTTCACCTGCACGCCGTAGAACTCGGCCAGGATCTCGGCCTCGAGCACTTCGGCGGCGGGACCGGTGGCGACGCAGCGTCCGGCGTGGAGCAACGCGAGGCGATCGCTGTACAGCCCCGCCAGGGTCAGGTCGTGCATCGCCGACACCACCGTCAGGCCGTGGTCCCGCCGCAGCCGGGCGACGAGCTCGAGCGCCTGCTGCTGGTGGCCGATGTCCAGCGCGCTGGTCGGTTCGTCGAGGAGCAGGACTGGCGCCTCCTGGGCGAGCGCCCGGGCGATCACCAGCCGCTGGCGCTCGCCGCCGCTGAGCGTGCCGAGCCGGCGCGCCGCGAACGCCGCCAAGTCGAGCCGGTCGAGCACCGCGGCGACCTTCTCACGGTCGTGACGGGTCGGGCTCGAGAAGTAGCCGAGGTAGGGCGCCCGACCCAGCAGCACGTACTCGGCGCCCGTCATGTCGTCGGGGATCAGCGGCTCCTGCGGCACGTAGGCGATCACCTGCGCCCGCCGGCGGTTCGACCGCGCCGGCAGCGGCTTGCCGTCGACGAGGACCTCGCCGGAGCTGGCGACGAGACCGACCACGGCGCGCAACAGCGACGACTTGCCCGCACCGTTGGGTCCGATCAGTCCGAGCCACTCCCCCGACTCGACCGTGCCGGTGAACGAGGCGAGGGCGACGGCGCGGCCGTACGTCACGCCCACGCCCCGCAGCTCGAGCGTACTCATCGGGAGTTCTGCCGGGCCCGGAGGACGACGAGGAAGAACGGCGCGCCCAGAAACGCGGTCACGACTCCGATCGGCGTCTCCGCCGGATCGGTGAGCACCCGACCCGGGATGTCGGCGAGGATCAGGAACGCCGCGCCCAGCAGGACCGACAGCGGCAGCACCCGCTGGTAGCTCGCCCCGGACACCAGCCGGATCAGGTGCGGCACGACGATCCCGACGAACCCGATCAGCCCGCTCACCGCGACCACGGCGGCGGTCCCGAGCGTGGCCGCGATCACGACGACCAACCGCACCCGGGCGACCGGCGCGCCGAGCGACGCCGCCTCGTCGTCGCCGACCCGGAGCAGGTCGAGGTGCCGGTGGTGGAGGAGCAGCACGACCGTCGCCACGCCGACATACGGCAGCACCATCCGCACGTCCGACCAGCGGGCCGTCGAGAGCGTGCCGAGGATCCAGCTGTAGACCTCCCGCACCACCTCGGAGTGGCGCTGGAGGAGGAACGTCTGGACCGCCGTGACGAGCGACGTGACCGCTACTCCGGCGAGCACGAGGGTGACGCCCGACCGGGTACCGCCAAACGCGGCACCGACGACGTACGTCACCAGCACCGTCAGCAGCGCGGCGGCGAAGGCAACGGTCGGCGCCGGATCCACCGGCCAGCCGGCGGTCGCCGATCGGGCGACCGTGAACACGATCGTCGCCCCGAGCCCGGCTCCGGCGGCCGCCCCCAGGAGGTACGGGTCGACGAGCGGGTTGCGGAACACCCCTTGATAGCTCGCCCCGGCGATCGAGAGCATCGCTCCGACGATCCCGGCGAGGACGACGCGCGGCATGCG
>JBKOUV010000025.1:0-44714 GCA_046723555.1 Actinomycetota bacterium
GACCTCGGTCGGCGCGGTCGACGCGCCGTAGCCCCGCTGGTCGGGGGCGAGCACGTGGTATCCGGCGGCGGCGAGCGGGCCGATCTGGTGCCGCCACGAGTGGGCGCACTCCGGGAAGCCGTGGCTGAGCACGATCGCCGGTGCGGCCGGGTCACCCGCCTCCACCACGTCCAACTCGATCCCGTTCACGGCCCGTCGCGTCGAGGTCATCGGCTGCATAACCGGGCGAGCGTACAGTTGGACGATGCGACGCATCGTGTTGACCGCGGCCATCGCCGCGCTCGCGCTCGTCCCGCTCACCGGATGCGGGGACGACGACGACGACACTGGCGGCGGCACCACCACCGGCGGTGCCCCGGCGACCTCCGCCGCGCCTGGCACCACGGCCGGTGGTGGAGGCGGCGGTGGCGGGGCGGAAGCGACGATCACGATCAGCGAGTTCGCCTTCCCGGCCGAGACCCACGTCGCCGCGGGACAGCCGCTGACGGTCACCAATGACACCGGGTCGGCGCACACCATCACCGCCGAGGACGGCACGTTCAACGAGGAGATCCCGGCCGGCGAGTCGATCCAGCTGACCGTGGACGAGCCGGGCTCGTACGACTACCACTGCAACTTCCACGCCAGCATGACCGGCACGCTCGTCGTCGAGTAGCTACCGCCGGCTCAGCTCCCGCCAGGCCAGCTCGTCGGCGCCGAGCTCGGTCGCCGGCGCGGCCCCGGTGCGGTACTCGAGGAGCATCGCCCGCCACGGCGCGGTCACGTTGAGCTTGCCGAGGATCGCGCTGATGCCCCACACCACCCGGTCGAGGATGACGAAGCTCGCCGGCATGTTCAGCTTCCCGATCACCTCGGCGTGGGGACCGGTGATGTCGACGATGCGGGCGAGCGTGTCGCGCATCCAGTCGCGGGTGAAGGTGAACTCCTCGACGAGATACGGCTGGTAGGGGCTCGAGACGTAGTCGTAGACGAGCTCGGGGTCGAGCCCGTGTCCCGACGACAGGAACCCGGCGAGCTCCATCGCCGCCACCAGCCGTTCCGGGTCGCGGTGCACGACGATCGCGTCGAGGCTCGGCTCGAGCCGCTCCCACTCGCCCGGCTCCCACCGCTTGACGAGGCCGAAGTCCAGGAACGTCACGCTCCCGTCGTGGTGGAAGCGGTAGTTGCCCGGGTGCGGGTCTCCGTTGAAGGCACCGAGCCGGTGAACGGCGTGTTGGGCGAAGCGCCAGATCACCTCGCCGGCGCGCTGCTTCGTCTCGGTGGGTGCGGTGGCGACGAACTGCTCCCACGTCATCCCGTCGACCCACTCCGTCGTGAGCACGCGGCTCGCCGACAGCTCGGGCACGACCCTGAGGATGCGGACCCACGGATGGCCGGCGAACTGGCCGGCGAACTCGGCGACGTTGCGCGCCTCGAGCCGGTAGTCGAGCTCCTCGCGCATCCTGGCCCGCAGCTCGTCGACGAGCCCGCGGGCGTCGAGCCCGTTGAGCGCCAGCGCCGAGAACACCGTGTACATCAACTCGGCCCCGTCGAGATCCTCCTCGATCGCCGAGCCGACGCCCGGGAACTGCACCTTGACCGCGACGTCGCGGCCCGTGATCGTCACCGCCCGGTGAACCTGACCGATGCTCGCCGAGGCGACCGGCAGGTCCTCCCACGTGCGGAACACCCGCTCCGGCTCGTCACCGAGCTCCTCCCGCACCACGCTGGCGGCGAGGCTCGGCGCCATCGGGGCGGCGTTCGCCTGCAGCGAGGCCAGCGCCGCCTGGGCCTCGTCGGGCAGGGCCTCGACGATGAAGCTGACGAGCTGACCGACCTTCATCAGCACGCCCTTCATCTCCCCGAGCTCCTTGGCGACGTCCTCGGCGGTGCGGATGGCGAACTGCTGGTCGAGCTCGGCCCGCCGCTCGGCGGGGGTGACCATCCGGCGGGCCTTGGTGCCGGCGTACCGAGTCGCGCCGCGGGCGGTCATCTTCCACATCCGGCGGGACCGCCAGCTGGCCGCCCGGCTGAGCTTGCGGCCGGCGGCGACGAGGACGCCGATGCCGAGCCCGCCCGCCGCAACCGCGGCGGCCCGCTGCGCCGGCCTCACGGGGCCGCCGGATCCGGTGGCGTGCGGTCGTCGCCGTACGTGCCGTCGGCGAGCCGGTCGAGCTCCGCCTCGACGTCGGCGAGGTCCCTGGCGATCGCGTCGAGATCGGGCTCGCCCTCGGGAACCATGGCGAGCACGTTACCCGGGGCGCTCCGGCCGACGCCGGAACGATGACCTACTGTCACGCCCGATGGCAAGGGAGCGGACGACGCTGTCCCGCTGGCGAGACGTCCCGACGGCGGTGTGGATGCTCGCCCCGTCGCTCGTCATCCTGGTCGTTTTCGTGCTCTACCCGCTCGGGCGGGCGATCTGGCTCGGCCAGGCCCGCTGCGACGCCCAGGGCCAGAACTGCACGTCCAACGGATGGGACCAGTACGTCGACGTCGCCCGCAGCGAGGAGTTCCAGCACGCGCTGTGGGTGACCGTGAAGTTCGCCCTGATCACCGTGCCGATCGGTGTGGCGCTCGGGATCGGCCTGGCGGTGCTCGCCGACAAGTACCTGCGGGGCGTCGGGGTGTTCCGCACGATCTTCTCGTCGACGGTGGCCACGTCCGTGGCCGTGGCCAGCCTGATGTGGCTGTTCCTGCTCCAGCCGGACGTCGGCGTGCTCGCCAACGTGGGCTGGATCTCCGACCTGTTCCCGGTCCTCAAGTCGCCCGGGCTGCTGCGCGACCCCGACACGGCGCTGATGTCGGTCGCGGCCACGAGCATCTGGGCCAACCTCGGGTTCACCTTCATCCTCATCACCGCCGGGCTGCAGGGCATCCCGCGCGACGTGCACGAGGCCGCGGTCGTCGACGGGGCGGGCGGGATCCGCCGGTTCTGGAGTGTGACCCTGCCGCT
The DNA here is from genome assembly GCA_046723555.1 of Actinomycetota bacterium. Classification (GTDB taxonomy): domain Bacteria; phylum Actinomycetota; class Acidimicrobiia; order Acidimicrobiales; family Ilumatobacteraceae; genus JALZMG01. Next base: position 2,936 of record JBKOUV010000025.1, read on the forward strand.
GCTCGGGCCGACGCTGCTCTTCGTCGTGATCGTGCTGACGGCGCGGGCGTTCCAGGCGTACGGCGAGATCGACCTCCTGACCGATGGCGGTCCGAGCCCGGACGACTCGACGACGACGCTGACCTATCTGACGTACGGCAGCAACTCGATCATCAACAACAACGACGGGCTGCAAGCGGCGGTCGCCGTGCTGCTGTTCCTCGTCATGCTCGTGGTGTCGCTGCTCCAACTCGCTCTCGTCAGCCGGCGGGTGCACTATGCGTGAGCCGGGTCCTGATGGCCGGTGACGCCACCACGATGTACGACTCCCCGGCGGGTTGGCGGGCGATCGGGCGCTACGGCCTGCTCGTGGTGGTGTCGGCGATCGTGCTGTTCCCCGTGTACACGACGGTGGTCGCGGCGCTGAAGCCGGGGAACAAGGTCCTCCAGAACCCGCTGGTGCCGGACGCGTTCACGCTCGATGTGCTGCGGGCGGCGTGGACCGACGGTCACTTCGGGCGGTACATGTTCAACTCGATCGTCGTCGCCGTGGTGGTGACGATCGCCCAGATCCTGACGTCGGTGCTCTCCGGGTACGCGTTCGCGATCCTCGAGTTCCCGGGGCGCACGTTCTTCTTCCTCCTCTTCCTCGCCACCCTGCTCGTCCCGTTCGAGGCGACGGTGGTGGTCAACCGGCGCACGGTCGACTCGTTGGGGTGGCTCAACACGTACCAGGGGCTCGCCGTGCCGTTCCTCGCCACCGCCTTCGGCACGTTCCTCGTGCGGCAGGTGTTCCTCACGTTGCCGCGGGATCTCCGGGACGCGGCCGCGATCGACGGGGTCGGACACGTCGGCTTCCTGCGCCACGTCGCGGTGCCGCTGGTACGGCCGACGCTGGGCGCGCTCGCGCTGTTCACGTTCCTGGGGACGTGGGGCCAGTACCTGTGGCCCGTCCTCATCACGACCGACTCGGACATGAACACGCTGCAGGTCGGGCTCAAGCAGATCAGCGAGGCCCGGCTCGACGAGCCCAACCTGGTGATGGCCGGAACGCTCATCGCCGCGATTCCCATCGCCATCGTGCTGCTGATCTTCCAGCGCCAGCTCGTGCGCGGCTTGACCGCAGGCGCGGTGAAGGGGTGAGGCGCCGGGGTGCACTCGTCGCGTGCCTGTTGCTGGCGGCGTGCGGCTCCGGGAAGTCGATCCTCCAGGCCGGCAACGAGCCGGCGCCGGCCACGACGACCACGGTCCCCGGTCCGCCGCCGAACACGATCCCCGGGCAGACGCTGCCGCCGACCACTCCGCCGACGATCGCCACGACGACCACCACGCCGCTCTCGGCGCTGCCACCGTGTCCGGTCGACGCCCTCGACGACGTCGCCGAGCCGGTGCAGATCACGCTCTGGTACGGGCTTAGCGGTGTGCTCGAGGAAGTGCTGACCGACCTGGCCAACGAGTACAACGCCGGCCAGGACAAGGTCCGGGTCAGTGTCGAGAACCAGGGCGGGTACGGCGAGGTCATCGACAAGTTCGTGCAGAGCCGGCAGGGCGGCCGGCCCGACCTGGTGATCTTCCCCGAGTACACGGTCCAGCAGTTCGCCGACTCCGGCTCGGTCATCCCGGTCGGGGCCTGCATCGAGTCGGACGGCTTCGACACGACGCCGCTGTTGCCCCGGGCGCTGCTCGCCTACCAGACCGAAGGGGTGCAGTGGGGCATGCCGTTCAACGTCAGCAATCCGGTCCTCTACTACAACCGCAAGATGTTCGCGGCGGCCGGCCTCGATCCCGACGTCTCGCCGGTGTCGCTCCAGCAGCTGCGGGCGACGTCACAGGCGCTCGTCGACTCGGGCGCGGCGGCCACGGGGATCGCCCTCGACTCGGGCGTCGACTCGGGCGGCGGCTGGTTCCTCGAGCAGTGGTTCGCCCGCGCCGGTGAGCCGTACGCCGACAACGGTAACGGCCGCCGGGCCCCCGCGACGCGGGTGCTGTACGACGGGCCGTTCGGGGTCGAGTTGATGACGTACGCCCAGTCGCTGATCAAGGACGGGCTGGCGGTGAACGTGGGCGACAACCCCCAGGGACAGGACACGTTGCTCAAGATGGCCGACCCGCAGCACCCGGCGGCGATGGCGATCGCCACGTCCGCCGCCCTCGGCACGGTGTTGTCGGCGCTCGACGGCGGGCTCATCCCCGGGATCACCAGCGCCGACGTCGGGGTCGGTCCGATGCCCGGACCGGGCGACACGCCGTCGGCGACGGTCGGTGGTGGCTCGCTGTACATCACGGAAGGCACGGGGGACGCCCAGGCCGCCGCGGCATGGGACTTCATCAAGTTCCTGGTCAGTGCGGAGTCGCAGTCGAAGTGGGCGGCCGCGTCCGGGTACGCGCCGGTGAACAAGGGCGCGCTGGAGCTCGACCCGCTCCGGGCGACCTACCGGGACGACCCTCGGTTCAAGGTCTCCTACGACCAGGTCGTCGCCGGCACGGACGACTTCGCCGCCGTCGGCCCGGTACTCGGACCGCAACGCGAGGTGCGGTCGGTCACGGCGAACGCGGTGGCGGCGATCTTCAACGGAGCCGACGTCGCCTCCTCGCTGGCCGACGCGGCCGCCCAATCCAACGCCCTCATCGCGGACTACAACGCCCGCAACTGACCCCCCATCTGGGACGAATCCCGCCCAGATGGGGGAGTGGGTGTCGGGCCAGTAGCGTGCCGCGATGCCCGAATTTCCCCCGTTTGATGGTTCCGCGCCCCAGCGACAGCAGTTCAACGCCGCCCCGCAGATGGGGATCGATCCGCAGAAGCGGTACACCGCCACGCTCGACACGTCCCTCGGCGAAATCGTGATCGCCCTCGACGCCGTCAACGCGCCGACGACGGTGAACAACTTCGTCTTCCTCGCTCTCCACCACTACTACGACGGCGTGATCTTTCACCGCATCATCAACGGCTTCATGTGCCAGGGCGGCGATCCGACCGGCACCGGCCGCGGCGGCCCCGGCTACCGCTTCGCCGACGAGCTGCCCAAGCCCGGCCAGTATCAGATCGGCTCGGTCGCGATGGCCAACGCCGGACCGAACACCAACGGCAGCCAGTTCTTCATGATCTCGGGCAACGACGGCGTGCGGCTCCCACCGCAGTACAGCCTGTTCGGCCAGATCGTCAAAGGCCTCGATGTGCTCGACCAGATGCAGCGGGTCAAGACCGGCTCCGGCGATCGGCCGGTCGACGACGTCGTGATCAAATCGGTGTCGATCAAAGAATCCGACTGACGCCGTGGGTGCGCTCGACGGACGCACGGCGATCGTCACCGGCGCCAGCCGGGGGATCGGGGCGGCGACGGCGCGGGCGCTCGACGCGGCCGGCGCCCGAGTGGCCCTCGTGGCCCGCTCGGCCGACCAGCTCGCCGGCGTCGCCAAGGAGCTCGAACACGACCCCGTCGTGATCCCGAGCGACTTCGCCACCGCGGCAGGACCCCGCGCCGCCGCCACCACCGCGCTCGAGGCGTTCGGCGGGCGCGTCGACGTGCTCGTCAACAACGCCGGGATCGCGGTGCGGCGGGAGAGCGAGGCGATCGAGGTCGACGAGATGGACCGGATGTGGAACGTGAACGTCCGCGCCGCGCTCCTCGTCACCGCCGCGGTCCTGCCGGCGATGCTGGAGCAGGGCTCGGGTTCGATCGTGTCGATCAGCTCGATCAGCGGCCGGCGGGGCGCACCCCGCCGGGCGATCTACGCCGCGACGAAGGCCGCCCTCGACGGTATGACCCGCGCCCTGGCGATGGAGTACGGGCCGCGTGGGATCCGGGCCAACTCCGTCGCCCCGGGCGTCGTCGAGACCGACTTGTGGCGGGAGAACCTGGCCAAGCCCGGGGTACAGGAAAGCGTCCTCGGAGTCATCCCCACCCGCCGCGTGTCGACCGTCGAGGAGGTCGCCGACACCATCGTCTTCCTCGCGTCCGACGCGTCGCGGGCCATCACCGGCGAGGTCATCTCGGCCGACGGCGGCATCCACGCCACCGTCAACCTCTGGCCTACGGTCTGACCGTGGACCTCGATGACGCCGTCGCCGCCGCCAAGGAACGCTACGTAGCCGGTCACCCGCGCAGCGCGGCACTGGCCGAGCGCTCGGCCCGGGTGATGCCTGGTGGCAACACCCGCTCCGTCCTCCACATCGAGCCGTTCGCCTTCCGGGTCGTCGGGGCCGACGGCGCCCACCTCCACGACGCCGACGGGCACACGTACCTCGACCTGCTCGGCGACTACTCGGCGGGACTGCTCGGACGCGGCGACGTGGTGGCGAACGTCGTGCGTGCTGTCGTCGACCGGGGGTGGTCCTACGGGGCGATGTCCGAACCGGAGGCTGCGTTCGCCGAAGCCGTCGTCAGGCGCTTCCCGTCGGTGGACCAGGTTCGGTTCACCAACTCCGGCACCGAGGCCAACCTGATGGCGGTGCTCACCGCCCGCCACGCCACCGGCCGCGCCCGGGTGGTCGCGTTCGACGCCGCGTACCACGGCGGCCTGCTCAACTTCGGTCCCGGCGGCGAGCCCCTGCGGGCCCCGTTCGAGTTCGGTCTGCTGCCGTACAACGACACAGCCGCCGTCGAGGCCGAGTTCGCCCGCCACGGCGGCGACATCGCGTGCGTGCTCGTCGAGCCGATGATGGGCTCCGCCGGGTGCATCCCCGGTGATTCCGCCTTCCTCGCCGCCGTCCGCCGCCTCACCGCGGCGAGCGGTGCGGTGCTGATCTTCGACGAGGTGATGACGTCGCGACTCGCCGTCGGCGGCGCCCAGGAACTGCTCGGCATCACGCCGGACATGACGACGATCGGCAAGTACCTCGCCGGCGGGCTGTCGTTCGGCGCGTTCGGCGGCCGGGGGGACCTGATGGCGGCCTTCGATCCCCATCGCGGCGGCCTCGCCCACGGCGGCACGTTCAACAACAACGCCTTCACGATGGCCGTCGGCGCGGCCGTGCACGAGACGCTCATCGACGCCGACGCCCTCGCCACGGTGAACAAGCGGGGCGACACGCTCCGGGACGGGCTGAACGAACGGTTCGCGTCGTCGTCACTCTCGTTCTGCGCGTCCGGGTGGGGATCGCTCAACACCGTCCACCCGGTGGACGGCCCGGTGCGCACGCCGGCCGACCTGCGCGGGGCCGATCCGCGCTGGCGCGAGCTATTCTTCTTCGCCCTGCTCGAAGCGGGTTTCTACCTCGCACCACGCGGCTACCTGGCGATCAGCATGGACATCACCGATGACGACGTCGATGCGTTCCTCGACGCCGTCGGCGAGTTCTGCGCGCGTCACGCCGGTCTGGTCGGATGATCCAGCTGTCTGCCGACGAGGCCCGGCGGATGGCGCTGGCCGCCCAGGGCTTCACCGATCCCCGCCCGCCCGGCCGGGTCGACCGCCGCCACCTGCGCCGGGTGCTCGGCCGCGTCGGGCTGATCCAGATCGATTCCGTCAACGTGCTCGTACGCAGCCAGGAGCTGCCGCTGTTCGCCCGCCTCGGGCCGCACCCCCGCACGATGATCGCCGAGGCCACCCAGAACGGTGACCTGTTCGAGTACTGGGGCCACATGGCGTCGCACATCCCCACCGAGCAGTACCCGTTGTTCCGCTGGCGGATGGAGTCGATGCACAGCACCGGGTGGCGGTGGATCACCGAGCTCGCCGAGCGCCGCAACGGCTTCGTCGAGGAGGTGTTCGGGCGCGTCCGTGACGGCGGGTCGGTGGTGGTCGCCGACCTGAGCGAGCGCGAGGGCCGCAAGGGGCCGTGGTGGGACTGGGACGACGCCAAGGTCGCGCTCGAGTACCTGTTCCTCACCGGTCGCCTCGCCGTCACCAGGCGGACGCGCGACTTCGCCCGGGTGTACGACGTGCCCGAGCGGGTGCTGCCGGCGAGCGTGCTGGCGGCCACGCCACCGGCCGAACGGGACGCCCGCAAGGAGCTGCTCGTGCGGGCCGCCCGCGCCCAGGGGGTGGCCACCCTCGGCGACCTGGCCGACTACCACCGTCAGGGCGTCACGGTCTGCCGCCCGCTGGTCGCCGAGCTCGTCGAGGAGGGCCGCCTCATCCCCGCCCAGGTCGAGGGGTGGAAGCAGCAGGCGTACGTCCACCCCGGGGCCACGGCGCCCCGGCGGGTCTCGGGGCGGGCGCTGCTCAGCCCGTTCGACTCGTTGGTGTGGAACCGGGACCGCACCGAGCGTGTCTTCGGCTTCCGCTATCGCATCGAGATCTACACGCCCCCGCCGAAGCGGGTCTACGGCTACTTCGTGCTGCCGTACCTGCTCGACGGACGGCTCGTCGGACGGGTCGACCTGAAGGCGGACCGGCAGGCGGGGTCGCTGCTGGTGCAGGCGGCGCACGCCGAGGCGGGGATCGATCCCGGTGAAGTGGTGGCGGACCTGGCCGCCGAGTTGGACACCATGGCTGGCTGGCTCGGCCTGTCACGGGTCGCGATCACCGGTCGGGGCGACCTGGCCCCCGCGCTGGCCGCGGCCCAGGTGGACAACCACTGACGTCCGGCCCCGCTGGGTAACCTCCCCACGTGGCCAGGGAGCCCGAATCGAGGGAGCCCGAGCCCGGCGAGTTGCGCCCGCTGCGCCCGCAGCCGGAGCCGGTGGTCCCAGAACCTGCCGCCGCGGAACCCGAGGACGCGGCCGCCGCCGAATCGCGGCGAATCCCCCGCTGGGTCGTGCCGGCGGTCGTCGTGTTCTGGGTGGGGTTCCTCGCCACGCTCGTGGTGCGCTTCTTCTGGGGCCGGCTGAGTGGCCTGTTCCTGCTGATCGCGATCTCGGTGTTCCTCGCCCTCGCCATCGAACCAGGCGTGAACCGCCTCGCGCGCCGCGGTTGGCGGCGGGGCACGGCCACCGCGCTCCTCCTCTTCGGCACCCTGCTCGCGTTCCTGGTCTTCATCGTCGCCATCGGCACGCTGGTCTTCTCCCAGGTCGCCGACCTGCTGGAGAACTCCGAGACCTACATCACCGACACCGTCAACACGATCAACGACACCTTCGGCACCAACCTCGACGCGGACCAGGTGATCGCCGACTTCAACGATCCCAACGGAGCCGTGCAGCAGTTCATCCGCGACCAGCAAGACCAGGTCGTCGACCTCTCGGTCGCCGCCCTCGGCGTGATGCTGAAGATCCTGACCGTGCTGTTGTTCACCTTCTATCTGGTCGCCGACGGGCCGAAGATGCGCCGGGCGATATGCAGCCGGCTCACGCCGGCGCGGCAGGAGCGGGTGCTGGCGATCTGGGAACTGGCCGGCAACAAGACCGGCGGGTACATCTACTCGCGCGCCCTGCTGGCCCTGTTGTCGGCGATGTTCCACTGGATCGTGTTCCAATCCCTCGGCACGGCCGCTCCGGTCGCCCTGGCCGTATGGGTCGGCGTCGTCAGCCAGTTCCTCCCCGTGGTCGGGACGTACCTCGCCGGTGCCCTGCCGGTGCTGATCACGTTCCTCGACTCACCGTTCAAGGCGGCAATCGTCCTGATCGCCATCGTCCTGTACCAGCAGATCGAGAACTACTTCTTCTCGCCCCGCATCACCGCCCGCACGATGGAGGTTCACCCGGCCCTGGCGTTCGGCGCCGCGCTCGGCGGGATCGCTCTCTTCGGCGCGATCGGCGCGATCCTCGCCCTTCCCGCGGCGGCGATGGCGCAGGCGATCATCAGCGAGACCGGCAACCGCCACCAGGTGATCCAGAGCGATCTCACCGATGTCCGTCACCATCGGGTGTGGAAGCGGGCGAAGAAGTTGCGCCGGTCGCACAAGCCATGATCGACGCGTACGTGCCGGTCGCCGTGACCGAGCGCAGCGGCTTCACCGAGAGCCTGCACCACGGGGCGGTCGTCGCCCTCGGCCGCGACGGCGCGCTCGAGTGGTCGGCGGGCGACCCGGACGTGGTGATCTACCCCCGGTCGTCGCTGAAGCCGCTGCAGGCGGCGAGCATGGTCGGCGCCGGTCTCGACCTCGACGACCGGCTGCTCGCGGTGGTGTGCGCGAGCCACGACGGTCGCCCCGAGCACCTCGCCGCGGTGGCCGAGATCCTCGCCTCCGTCGGACTCGACGCCGGCGATCTGCGCAACACCCCCACCCTTCCCCTCGACCCCGACGCGAGCCTCGCCGCCGTACGGGCGGGTGAGCGCCCGTCGTCGATCATGCAGAACTGCAGCGGCAAACACGCCGGGATGCTGGCGACGGCCGTCATCAACGGCTGGCCGACGAGCCAGTACACCGACCCCGACCACCCTGTCCAGCGGCGGATCCTGGACGACCTGCAACGAGGCGTCGGCCCGGTAGAGCACGTCGGCGTCGACGGGTGTGGCGCCCCGGCGGCGACGGTCTCGTTGCGGGCGTTGGCCAAGGCGGTGCGCGGCCTGGCGGTGGCGAGGCACCGGGTGCAACAGGCGATGACCCGGCACCCGGACATGGTCGGCGGACCGACGCGCGCCGTCACCCGATTGATCCGGGCCGTCGAGGGGCTGCTCGTCAAGGACGGCGCCGAGGGCGTCTGTGTCGCCGCTCTGCCCGACGGCCGCGCCGTCGCCGTCAAGATCGGCGACGGCGCCGGTCGGGCGGCGTCTCCAGTGGTGGTGGCGGTGCTGCGGTCGCTCGACGTCGACCTCCCCGGCGACGTCGTCGTCGAGCCCGTCCTCGGCCACGGCGAGCCGGTGGGCAAGGTGCACTCGCTGGTCGGCAGCCTGTGACGGGCCCGAAGTTCCAGCCCCTCGACGAGGTCGTCTACGGCCGGGTCGAGCAGGTCACGCCGATGATCCGCCGGGTCATCGCCGAGAACCCATCCAAGTTCACTTACCGGGGCACCGGCACGTACATCGTCGGCCACGGTCGCGTGGCGGTGATCGATCCGGGACCAGACCTCGACTCGCACCGCAACGCGCTCGCGGCCGCGCTCGACGGCGAGCGGGTGACTGCGATTTGCGTCACCCACTGCCACAACGACCACTCGCCGCTCGCCGCCTGGCTGGGCACGGAGACCGAGGCCCCGACGTTCGCCTTTGGGCCGCACCCGCCGGCGGAGCCGGACGACGAGCAGCTCGAGGATGAGATCGCCGAGGGGGTGAAGGTCGAGGAGGCGGTGGATTTCGCCTTCGACCCGGATGTCCGCGTGGTCGACGGCGACGTCGCGGCGACCGGTCCGGGGTGGACGATCAGCGCGGTGCACACCCCGGGGCACACGTCGAACCACACGTGCTTCGCCTTCGCCGAGGAAGGGGTGCTCTTCCCTGGCGACCACGTGATGGGCTGGAGCACCACCGTGGTGTCGCCGCCCGACGGCGACATGGCGGCGTACGTCGACTCGTTGCGCAAGGTCGCCGGCCGTGCCGACCACACGTACTGGCCGACGCACGGGCCGCGCATCGCCGCGCCCCAGCGCTACGTCGACGCGCTCGTCGCCCACCGGCTCGAACGGGAGCGGCAGATCGTCGACACGCTGGGTTCCGGCGTCGCCGAGATCCCCGACGTCGTGGCCCGGCTGTACGCCGACGTCGCCGTCGAGCTGCACAAGGCGGCCGGCCGGACCGTGCTCGCCCATCTCGGCAAGCTCGTCGACGACGGCGTCGTCCGGGTCGTCGGAGGCGGCCCACCGCGCCTGGCGAGTCGCTACGAGCTGACCTGATTCGGGTGGTGGGACGTCTAGCCGGGCCCGAAGTCGACCATGTCGTCGAGGATCTCGCCCAACATCTCGTGGGTGGTGAGCGGGTTGACGATGCACACGCGGTAGCAGCGCTCACCGCGCCATGTGGTCGGCAGGACGAGGGCGAGCCCGGCCCGGGCCCGGCTGGTGCTCCACGCCGCGTAGCGGGACTCAGTCCAGCCGTCGACCCGGAACACGGTGACGGACAGCTGGGGTTCGACGAGCAGCGTGAACCCGTCGCGCCGAACCACTTCGGCCGCCAACCAACGGGTCGCCTCGAGCGTCGTCTCCACCGCCTCGGCGTAGGCGTCGGTGCCGTGGGTCGCCACGCTGAACCAAAGCGGTAGCCCGCGCCCGCGCCGGGACAGGTGAAAGGCGTAGTCGCTCGGGTTCCACTCCTCGCGGCTCACGGTGTCGAGGTAGGCGCCGTGCTGGGCGTGGGCGGCGGCGGCGAGCAGCGGCTCGCGGTAGATCAGCGCGGCGCAGTCGTAGGGAGCGAACAACCACTTGTGCGGGTCGACGCCGAAGCTGTCGGCGCGTTCGAAGCCGCGGCGCAGGTCCGCCGTCGACGGGGCACAGAGGGCGGCGCCTCCGTAGGAGGCGTCGATGTGCATCCACAGTCCGCGCTCCTCGCAGACCTCGGCGATGGCGTCGAGCTCGTCGACGGCGCCGTTGTTCGTCGTGCCGAAGTTGGCGACGACGGCGAACAGGCCGTCGCCCTCATGCTCGTCGAGCGTGGCCCGGAGCGCGGCACCGGTCATCCGCCCGCGTTCGTCGGGCGGGACGAGGACGATGTCGACGTCCATCACCTTGGCCGCAGCGTGCACCGAGGCGTGGGTCTCGGCCGTGGTGGCGAAGCGCCACCGACCGCCGGCCGGGACGCCGCGCGCCTCGCGGGCGTGGTGGCGGGCGGTCACCAGCGCCGACAGGTTCGCCGCCGACCCGCCGGTCACGAAGCAGCCACCGGCGCCCGGCGGGAACCCGGCGAGCCCGGCGAGCCACTGGAGCGCCTGGTTCTCGGCCGCGATCGCGCCGGCGCCGCATTCCCACAACCCGGCGAAGATGCTCGACGCGCTGACGACGAGGTCGAACAGGTTGGCGGCCGGCGTCGGCGCCGTCGGCACGTGACCGAGGTTCATCGGGTGGTCCATCGGCCGGCAGGCGTGCATCAGGACGTCGCGGAACAGCGTCAGCGCCTCGTGGCCGCCGATGCCCTCCGGCCGGATCGCCCCGTCGAGGGCGGCGGCGAGTTGAACAGCCGGCCGGGCGCCCCACGTGGGGTCCTTCGGCGTCTTCAGCCGTTCGATCGCGTAGCCGATCACGGAGTGGGCGAGGAGGTCCGTCCGCTCGTCCCAGCGATGCATGGCGGTGGTCAGGCGAGGCGCGGGAACTTCGGGTCGCGGCGCTCCAGGTACGACGCCACGCCCTCGGCGAAGTCCGGGCGCTGGAAGCTGTCCCGCATCAGCTCGAGGGCGTTGCGCTCGGCGGCGCCGAGCCCGGCGTGCAGCTCGGTGTAGACCTGCCGCTTCATGATCGCCATCGACGTCGGCGACGACGTGCGGGCGAGCTCACGGACGTAGTCCTGAGCGGCGGTGAGGACCTCGTCGGCGGGCAGCGCCCGGTTCACCAGTCCGATCTGTGCGGCCTCCGTGCCGCCGACCCGCCGGGCCGAGAAGAGCAGGTCGAGGGCATGGGCCGGACCGACGAGACGGGTCAGCAGCCACGACAGCCCCCATTCGGCGACCAGCCCGCGCTGGGCGAAGCTGGTCGTGAGCACGGTCTGCTCGTTCATGAACCGCAGGTCGCAGGCCAGGGCGATCGGCACGCCCATGCCGGCGACCGGTCCGTTGATCGCGGCGATGATCGGCTTGGGCACCGACAGCAGGTAGGTGTACGTGCCGCGGAGGTCGTCGCCCCACGACTCGTCGCCGGGCTTCGGTGTCGACCGCTCGGTGAACGGCGTCTCGGCCGGGTTGAGCGGCTCACCGCCGCCGCCGTCGGCACCCGACAGCGATGACAACCGCCTCATGTCGGCGCCGGCGCAGAACCCACGGCCGGCGCCGGTGAGGACGATGCCGACGACGGCCTGGTCGTGTTCGGCCCGCCCGACGGCGTCGCGCACCTCCCCGGCCATCGTGTCCGTCCACGCGTTGAGCGCATCGGGGCGGTTGAGGGTGATCGTCGCGACCGGATCGTCGACGTCGTACAGGATCTCGGCGTACGTCATGCGCCGGTTGTAGCGCATCTGGGAGCGCGTGTTTGTCAGCGGTCGAGAACGGTCAGATGCCCTCGGCGGCGGAAACGGAGGCTTCGTCGGCCGCCTGGCCGGCGCGCAGGGCGGTGAACAGCGCCGGAGGTTCCTGCCACGGGTCGGGAAGGGTGCCGGCCTCGGCGGCGCGGATCGCTTGCCAGACCCGCTCGGGGGTGCACGGCATGTCGAGGTGGCGGACGCCGAGGTGGGCGAGGGCGTCGATCACCGCGTTCTGCACCGCCGGCGTGGACCCGATCGTCGCCGCCTCGCCAATGCCCTTGGCCCCGAGGGGGTTGAGCGGCGTCGGCGTCTCGGTCGAGCGGACCTCGAAGCTCGGCAGTTCGGCGGCGGACGGGATCCCGTAGTCGACGAGCGTCGCCGTGAGCGGGTTCCCGTCGGCGTCGTGGCGCACCTCTTCATAGAGTGCCTGGCCGATGCCGGCGGCCACGCCGCCGTGCTGCTGACCCTCGACGAGAAGGGGGTTGATCACCGTGCCGCAGTCGTCGACGGCGACGTGGCGCAGGACGCGGGACTCGCCGGTGTCGAGGTCGACCTCGACGACCGCGATGTGGGCGCCGAACGGGAACGTCGAGTCGGCCTGATCGAAGTCGGCCTGACCGGCCAGGCGGGCCGGGCCGTCGCCCTCGCCGTCGCCGTCGCCGCCCAGCAGTCCGGCCGGTGCCTCGCCGACCCGGCCGGCGAGTTCGGCCCACGTGAGGGCCCGGGCGGGGACGCCGGCCACACCGACGGTGCCGGCGGTGGTGTCGACCACGATGTCGCCCTCCGACGCTTCGAGCAGGTGGGCGGCGAGACGGCGGGCCTTGTCGACCATGCTGATCGTCGCCTGGTGGACGGCGGTGCCGCCGAGCTGCAGGGAACGCGAGCCACCGGTGCCGCCGCCACGCGGGACGAGGTCGGTGTCGCCGTCGACGAGGCGGATGTTCTCGACCGGGATACCGGTCTGGTCGGTGACGAGCATGGCGAAGGCCGTCTGGTGGCCCTGACCGTGGGCGAACGTGCCGGCCCGGACCGTGGCGCTGCCGTCGTCGTGGACCTCGACGGCGCCGAACTCGCCGGTCCCGCCGCCGGCGGTGATCTCGACGTACGTCGCGACGCCGATGCCGAGGGCGCGCCGGTCGCCCCGCTCACGCCGTGCGGCCTGCTCGCGGCGGAGGTCGGCGTAGCCGATCGCCTCGGCGGCGACGTCGAGCGGGGTGTTGTAGGCCCCGGTGTCGTAGGTGAGCCCGGTCAGGGTCTGGAACGGGAACGCCTCGTCGGGAAGGAAGTTGCGCCGGCGGAGCTCGATCGGGTCGATCCCGAGGTCGTGGGCGGCGTGATCCACCAGCCGCTCGAGCAGGGCGGTCGCCTCCGGGCGGCCGGCGCCGCGGTAGGCGCCCATCGGCGTGGTGTTGGTGACGCCCACGGCGACGTCGAACTGGATCGCCGGGAACCGGTAGGTGCCGTTCGCCATCCGCTTCGTGCCGGCGGGCAGGAACGTGCCGATCCCCGGGTACGCGCCGCTGTCGCCGAGCAGCCGCACCCGCAGTCCGGTGAAGGTGCCGTCGGGCCGGCAGCCGAGCTCGGCGTACTGCACCTGCCCGCGACTGTGGGGTTGGGCGATGAGGTCGTCGCTGCGCGTCGGCGTCCACGTGACGGGCCGGCCGATCCGACGGGCTGCGCCGGCCAGCGCCGAGTACTCGGCAATGAGGCCCGGCTTGCCGCCGAACCCGCCGCCGACTTGGGGGAGGACGACGCGCACGTCGGCGGCACCCATCCCGAGCACGCCGGCGAGTTGGTCGCGCAACATGTGGGCCATCTGATTCGACGCGTAGAGGGTCAGCCGGCCGTCGTCAGTCGGCACGGCGGCGGCGCAGTTCGGCTCCATCGGGACGACAGCCATGCGCTGGTTGACGTAGCGACCGCGGACGACCACGACATCGCCGTTGCCGTCGCCCTCGAGGTCGACCGGGTCGGGGTCGGTGGCGACCAGTGCTTCGTTCGAGCCGTGGGCCGGGAAGATGATCGGCGCGCCCTCGGCGAACGCGGCCTCGGGATCGGTGATCGCCGGCAGCGGCGAGTAGTCGGCCCACACCGCGGCCGCGCCGTCCTCGGCGGCGGCAACGGTCTCGGCGAGCACGATCGCGATCGCCTCGCCCACGAAGCGCACCACGCCGTCGGCGAGCGGCGGGCGGGCGAAGTCGGGGTGGACGGTGACGAACCCGTGGTGCGGGGCGAGCCCGAGGTCGGCCGCGGTGTAGATGGCGACCACTCCCGGTATGGCGAGCGCGTCGTCGACGTTGACGGCGCGCAGCTCGGCGTGCGCCAGCTCGGAGCGGGCGAACGCGGCGTGCAGCTTGCCCGGCAGGTCGAGGTCGGTGACGTAGGTCGCCGCGCCGGTGAGCAGATCGGGGTCCTCGGTGCGCACCACCCGGGTCCCGAGGATCGAACCCGCCGGACGAGGAATCGAGTCGGCCATTTGCGGCAACCTATCTGTGCCCGCGCCCCAACATCTGGGCGGGAATCGTCCCGGCTGACGATCTGGGCGGGATTCGTCGCGACAGGTGCGACGAATCCCGCCCGGATATCGCGGGGGTCAGAGCCCGAACGAGGCGGACTCGACCTTGGCGACGGCGTCGGGCGGACCGTCGAGCTCGACCTGGGCGACGGACTTGCGCCCGTGGACGTACAGCACGCAGTCGGCGAGCGGTCCCCGGATCGTGACCATGGGTGTGCCGCCGCGCAGGCGGATCGGCTGGCGGCCGGCCGACTCGAGCGTGATGCCCACTCCGGCCTTGCGGGTGAGCAGCCGCCCGCCGCGACCGATCGCGCCGGCGATGGCGTCCTCGACCTCCGGCTCGAGCTGACGGGCGGTCCAACCCGGTTGGGCCCGGAGCACATCCTCGTGGTGGACGAAGAACTCCAGGGTGTTCACGAACTCGTCGACCGGCTCGAAGCGGCTCGGGTTCCACAGCGGTGGGCCGCGGCGGACGAGCGCGACGACGTCGGCCCATGGCTGGTCGGCCACCGCTCGGCGGACCTTCTCGCCGTGTCCGGCGAGCGGCGGGATCACGATTCCGGCGGCGGCGTCGGGCCGCCGTTCCCGCACGACGAGGTGGGCGGCGAGGTCCCGGGTCGTCCAGCCGCTGCACAGCGTGGGCGCGTCAGGTCCGACGGCGCGGAACAGGTCGCACAACTCGGCGCGCTCGATCGCGGCGACGGACGTCATCACGGCGAGAGTATGCGGCATCGATGCCGGCCGGTACGTTGAGGCCGCGATGCCCCTCTAGCTCAATGGCAGAGCAGTGGGCTTTTAACCCATTGGTTCAGGGTTCGAGTCCCTGGGGGGGCACAATCACATTCCGTGCTCGCTCGGCGTAACGGCGCCGAGCTCGCCTTCGTGCTCGCCGGCTCCGCTTCGCTTCGCCGCTCGCCGGCCTGACAAGGCGCGGACCTCATTTGACGATGCGGACCTCGCCGGCCTCGGGGTCGACCTCGACGACGTCGCCGTCGCCGATGACATCCATCGCCCGTCGGCACCCGATCACCGCCGGGAGTCCGAGCTCCCTCGCCATCACCGCGGCGTGGCACAGCAGCCCGCCCTCCTGGACGACGATCGCGCCGGCGATGGAGAGCACGGCGTTGTAGGTCGGCGCGGTGAACCGGGCGACGAGCACGTCACCCGGGTCCATCGCCTCCAGTACTTCGTCGGGGTCAATGGCGACTCGCGCGACCCCGCGGTACGCGCCCGACCCGATCCCGAGCCCGCGGAGGTCGGTGGCCGCCTCGGGATCGGCCTCGAGGTTCGACGTCGCGGCGATGATGATGTTCATCACCCGGCGGATGCCGGCAGGAAACAGCGCCGTGTCGGGCGGCGGGTTCGGCGGCCCGAGCACGCTCGGGGGCTCGGCCGCCGCCTGGCGGACCCGCTCATCGGCGCGGTGAGCGACCTCGGCCGCGTCGGGCGCCGGTTCACCGCGCAGCGCCGCGGCGACTTCGGGTGTGTCGAGCTCGAAGACGTGCCCGGGGTCGGCGATCCCTCCCGCAGCGGTCAGCCGGCGGCCGGCTTCGAGGAACGCTCGCCTCAGCAGCCCCATCGGCCACTCGACGGTGAGCGGTCCGTTGTCGTCGCGCATGCCGTAGGC
This sequence comes from Actinomycetota bacterium, assembly GCA_046723555.1. Classification (GTDB taxonomy): domain Bacteria; phylum Actinomycetota; class Acidimicrobiia; order Acidimicrobiales; family Ilumatobacteraceae; genus JALZMG01. Next base: position 18,982 of record JBKOUV010000025.1, read on the forward strand.
GCGACGGGCGTCGGTGAGCAGCTGGTCGAAGCGGTCCCGCTCGGCGGCCGGCACGCGGCTCCGCAGCGCACTGGGATCGGCTTCGGCGGCCTCGGCGAGCTCCGTGGCGCACGCCCGGATCAACGCGCACGTGGCGCCCGGCAGCTCACCGATCGTCGACCCGTCGAGGTCGTACGTTGTGACGACCCGCCAGCCGAACAGGTCGAGGTACTCGTCGAGCGCCGCCGCAGCTTCCGGTACGGACCGCACGTCATCCAGCGTCGAGGCCGTCGCCGGGTCGATCCCGGCCGCCGCCAGCGCCCGCACGATCCGGCGCCCGTACGTCCGTCCCTCCCGCGTGACCGGTGACGCCCCGCGCAGCAGGTCCATCAGCGCCACCGGACCGAGTCCCCACGCCTGACCGTGGGCGAGCAGGTCGCCGATCGGACCGAGGTCGCTTCCGTGCAGCTGGTGGTGCCGGGTCGAGCCGGCGACCAAGTGGTCGTCGAGGACCTCTATGTGACGAGCGAGCCCGGAGTCGTCGAGCGCAGCCGGATCGATGGCCTGCAACGCCAGGTTGCGGTCGATCCACACCTCCCGCTCACCCCCCAGCCAGTTGGTGACGACGTCGAGGTACGGCCGCTCGGCGAGCGTCTTGCGGGCGAGGCGCTCGCGGCGGCGGAACGCCGGATGCAGGCGGGTGGCGAGCCACAGGGCGACCCGCGGCGGTGGCGGTCCGGTGCGCTCGGCGCCGACGAGCGGGACCAGCCGCCAGTACTGCTTCCCGTGGAGGAACCGCACTTCCATCGTGTCCAGCGGCGCGCCCCACTGCGCGAAGACGCCGCGGTAGGCGGAGGTCATCGTCGTCGAGGCGATGCGCTGGAACACGCGGGTCGCTGACGGCGCGCAGTGCGACACGTCGCGCACCCAGGTCCCGGGGCCGGGCGCGACGAACGTCATCTCGCCACCCGCTTCGGTTGTCATCATGATGCTCCCTCCTGTTCACCGGCCGCCCGGCCGGTCTCGTGTCGGACGACCAGCTCGATCAGGTCGGCGATGAGATCGGCTGCCTGCGTCGGTTCGTGGCCCATCCGGTCGACGAGCTCGAGGAACATCGACGACGACGACGCCGCGACGATGAGGTCGACGATGTCCGCCCGCCGGGGGCCGGTGATCGCGTCGCTGAGCGTGCGATCGACCTGCGCCCGGCTGTCCGCGAGACGGGCCGCGCGGACCGCGCGACCTTCCGGAGTGCTGTGCTGCACCCGCACCGCCGGCGTGATCTCGGCGACGTCCGTCCACAGCAACTGCAGGTACTGGCGGAAGTTGGTCAGGTCGATCGTCGGGCTGTCCATCGCGGCGCGGGTGCGGCGCTCGAACCATCCCGCCGCCACTCGTTGGAGATCGTCCTTGCTCGGGAAGTAGCGGTACAGCGTGCGCACGCTCACGCCTGCCCGTTCGGCGACGGCCGGCATCGACGCGCCGGTCGGGCTGGCGGTCTCGAGCAGTTCCATGTAGGCATCGACGATCCGCTCCCGGATACCGGCCCGGTGCGCGGACCAAACATCGGCGCGCGGCGTCGGGGCGGCGGCTTCGGCGGTCATGGCACGAATCATGCCAACATGGCACGATCCATGTCAAGACGTCTTTGGGTTACTGTCGCCGCGGCTCACTGGGAGGTGCACATGTCCGACGATGAAGTGACCGGTTCCGTCGAGATCGCGGTGATCGAGTTCCCCGGCAGCAAGTTCACCGGCGAGATCGCGCCGGCGCTGGCCGAGCTGGTCAACGACGGGATCGTGACGATCATCGATCTCGTGTTCGTGACCAAGGACGAGGACGGCACGGTCGCCAGCGTGGAGCTCGCCGACATCGAGGAGGACATCGCCGCCCCGTTCGAAGGCGTCGACGGAGAGGTCAGTGGTCTGCTGAGCGACGAGGACCTGCAGATCGCCGGGGAAGCGTTGACGCCGGGTTCGTCGGCGGTGCTGATCGTCTGGGAGAACACGTGGGCCCGCCGGCTGGTCACCGCCATCCGCGGCGCGGGCGGGCGGCTGGTCGCGCACGACCGCCTGGACGCCGAGACGGTGGCCGCCGCGCTCGCGGCGAGCGACGAGCGTTGAGAGGAGAACAGCCATGATGAGGCGTGCAGTGAGGCGAATGGGCCGGCCCAGTGTGCTGGGCACGGTGGCGACCACCGCCGTGGTGGCTGGCACGGCGACGGCGGTGTCCGGCGGGGTGCGCCGCCACGGGGAGGAGAAAGCTCAGCAGGCCTCCGAGGCCCAGGCCTACGAGCAACAACAGCAGCAGGCGGCGATGCAGGCCGCCGCCCAACAGCAGGCGGCCGCAGCAGCTGCGGCCCCGGCCGCCGCGCCGGCCGGTGGAGATCCCATCGCCGAACTCGAACGCCTCGCCCAACTCAAGGCTCAGGGTGTGCTCACCGACGAGGAGTTCGCCGCCGCCAAGTCCAAGTTGCTCGGCATCTGATCGTCGCCGCCTGACGGCCGATGCTGAGCGCGTTCGCCCTCGGCGTCGTCGCCCAGTCATCACTGCTCGCCGCCGGCCTGCTCGTCTGCTGGGTCAAGGTGCCGCGTCGCGTCGTCGGCGTTCTGGCCGGGTTCGGCGCCGGTGCGCTGATCGCCGCGATCTCCTTTGATCTCCTCGCCGAGACCGAGAGCCTCGAGTTCTGGGAGCTCGGGCTGTGGATGCTCGTCGGCGTCGCCGTCTTCCTCATCGGCGATCGGGTCGTCGAACGGCGCTACGGCTCATCGGGCGAAGGCGGGGCGATGGGGATCGTCGTCGGATCCGTGGTCGACGGAGTGCCGGAGTCGATCATCTTCGGCATCCAGCTCTCCACCGGGCTCCCGGTGAGCGCGAGCTTCCTCGCCGCCGTCCTGGTGTCCAACGTGCCGCAGGCGATCGCGCCGTCGGCCGAGCTGGTCGCCGACGGCTGGGGACCGCGCCGGCTCGGCCGGCTGTGGCTGCTCGTCGTCCTCGCCTGCGGCGTCGCCGCCGCTCTCGGGTACGCGGCGGGCGACCTAGGCGGGTCCGCCGATGCGCGGTGGGCGGCGTTCGCGGCCGGCGGCCTGCTCGGGATGCTCACCGACTCGTTGATGCCGTTCGCCTACGAGCACGGTGGTGAGCTCGCCGGCGTCGGCACGGTGCTCGGCTTCTGCCTGTCGCTGCTGATCAGCTGAGGCGTACGGTTCGGCCGATGATCGTCCTGCTGTTCACCGTCGTCCCGCGCGATGACTCCCGGCGAGCCGAGCACGAGGACATGACTCGCCGCATGCACGCCCTCGCCGAGGCGACACCGGGATTCGTCGATGCCGAGTACTACGACCGCGCTGACGGCGGAACGTTCGGCGTGCTGCGCTTCGAGGACGAGGACGCCCTGGCGGCGTGGCGGGACCATCCCGACCACGGGGAGGCCCATCGGCGGGCGGTCGAGGCCGTCTACTCGATGTACCGCGTGGAGGTCTGCGAGCGCGTCCGCGACGCCAACTTCACCGCGGCGACCGCGTGATCCCGTAGACCCGCTCGGCGGTGCGATGGAACACCGCCGCCCGCTCGTCGGCCGCGAGCGTGGCCAGGATCTCCCGGTAGGTGTCGACAAGCCGGTCGTAGGTCCCGTACAGCCGGTCGATCGGCCAGTTGGTGGCGAGCATGCAACGATCCGGCCCGAACGCCTCGATGCAGCCGAGCACCCACGGCCGCATCGACTCCGCCGTCCATTGGGGATCGGACGCGCTCGCCAGCGCCGAGATCTTGCACACCACGTTCGGGGTCCGGGCGAGGTGGTGCATCGCCTGCAGCCACGTGGACCGGTAGGCGGGGGTCCGCTCGAGCGGGAGCCCGGCGTGGCCGAGCACGAGTGTCGCGTCGGGCGCGCCGTCGGCGAGCGCGGCCAACTTCGGGAAGTCCTCGTGGGTGGTCATCAACTCGACCGTTCCGGCGGACCGGGCGACCTCGGCGAACCGGGCGACGACCGCGGGGTTGTCGAGGCTCGCCGCCGCGATCGCCAGGTCGCGCACGCCCCGGACGAGCGCCGACGAGTCCCGATGCCCCCGGACCACCGCCTCGGCGTCCTCGGCCCCGAGCCGAACGTTGCCGATCAGGGCGTGCGGCCAGCCGGTCTCGGCGGCGAGCGAGTCGAGCCACTCGGTCTCGCGCTGGGGCCGGTCCGACCACGCCGCCGCCTGGACGTGGACCGCGGCGACGACACCGGTGCCCGCCGACTCGGCGAGGAACTCCGGGGTGGTGTACTGCGGGGCGTCGAGGCGGGGCGTGCCCTTCAGGCGGGGGTGGTCGAACCCGGGCTCGAGCCAGGCCCACGAGAGCCCGGGCACCGAGTGGTCCCAGAAGTGGACGTGGGCGTCGACGAAGGAGTCGTCGCTCACGCGGTCCGTTTGCGGGACGTCTTCCGCCGCGGGCCGATGTAGCTCGTCACCGCCTCGAGGTGCCGGCGCATGCGCCGTTCCCCCGCCTCGACGTCGCCGGCGATCACGGCCTCGGCGATGCGGCGGTGCACGGCGTGGACCTCCTCGGCCATCGTGTGCAGCGACTCCGCCCGCGGCGATTGCAGACCGGTGACCCGCATCACGATCTGGACGAACAGCCGCATCGCCGGGTTGCCGGTGAACTCGGCGAGCAGGAGGTGGAAGTCGTTCGACGGGAAGTCGCCCTTGGGCCGGCCGGCTTCGCGGGTGTGGGTGATCGCGTCGACCTCGTGATCGAGGTGCTGCTTCAGCCGCTCGATCTGCTCCGGCGTGATCCGCTCGATCGCCAGCCGCACGCAGTTGAGCTCGAGGGCGACCCGCATCTCGTTGACCTGCTCGACGCTGATGTCCTGGAACTGCAGTTGCAGCGACACCGTGCGGACGACGGCGTCGAGGTCGGGCGCGGCGACGACGAACCCGCCGCCGGGGCCCCGGCGCATCTCCGCCACGCCGTGGTGGTCGACGATGCGCATGGCCTCGCGGAACACGGCCCGACTGACGCCGTACTTGTGCATCAGGTCGCTCTCCGACCCGAGCACGGCACCGACCGGCCAGCCGCGGCGGATGATGTCGTCCTCGATGCGCTCGGCGACCTGCTCTCCGAGCTTGCGCGGGTCGCGTCCCCGCTCCGGGTCAGCGGCCAAGGTACGGACGTCCGGGTGTGAAGTGGGCCGGCAGGGCGAACGTCCCGTAGGTGACGCCGATCGTCTCGGCCCGGATGACCCGCTCGTGATCGATCCGGTAGTCGGGCAGCCGGGCGAGCACGGCCTTCAGGGCGTGGAGGATCTCGCGCCGGGCGAGCGTCGAGCCGAGGCACCGGTGGGCGCCGAGCCCGAACGTCATGTGGCGGTTGGGGAACCGCTCGAGGAGCACGTCGTCGGGCTGCTCGAACGCACACCGGTCGCGGTTGCCGGACGCCCATACGAGCAGCAGCCGGTCGCCCGCCCTGACGCGGAAGCCCCCGATCTCCACATCGCGGTTGGCGGTGCGGGCGAGGGCGAACTGCGGCGCCTCGTAGCGGAGGAACTCCTCCACCGCCTGCGGGAGGCGATCGGGATGGTCGATCAGGTGCTGCCGGGCGTCGCGGTTGCGGTCGAGGTAGATCAGCGCGCTGCTGATCGCCGAGCCGGTCGTGTCGAACCCACCCTGGCAGGTGAGCATGATCATTTCCAGGACCGCGTTGTCCGAGACCGGCTCCCCGTTGACCTCGGACTGGGTGAGGTAGGTGATCATGTCGTCACGCGGGGTGTGGCGGCGGTCGGCGATGGCGTCGACCAACGTCTGGCGCATCCACCCCAGCTGCTCGAGCACGCCTTCCCGCAGTGGGTTGTCCTGGCGCAAGAACACCGTCTTGTGCAGTGGCTCGGCGAAACGAGGCCAGTGCTCGAGGGGCAGGCCGAGCTTGTACAGCGTGGTCATCGCGGGCAGCGGATCAGCGAGGTCGTGGACGAAATCGGCCTCGCCGCGCTCGATGAACCCGTCGATGCAGCGATGGGCGAAGTGCTCGATCACCGGCTCGAGCCGGTCGACGGCGACCGGAGAGAACATCGGGTGCATCACCCGCCGGTACTCGAGGAAGTCCGGCGGATCCATCTCGATCGGGATCGACTTCTGGGCGGCGTTCTTCTTCGGTGGGATGAGGATCGTCTCGGCCGAGGAGAACGTCTCGTCGTCGAGGGCGACGCGCTTGATGTCGTCGTAGCGCGTGAGGACCCAGAACCCGCCGTAGCGCTCACTCCAGGCGACCGGGCTCTCCTCCCGCAGGCGCTTCAGCGTCGGCCAGGGATCGCGGGCGAACTCCGGGCAGTGGTGGTCGAAGTCGACCACCGGCACAGCCTGGTCCTGGTCGATCGCCGACATCAGGCGGGACCGAGGATCGCCTCGACGTCGGGCCGCTCGGTCCAGCGGAACAGTCGCTCGGCGTTGCCGTGCGTCATCGCCTCGACGTCGTCGTCGGGGAGATCCTTGAGCGCCTGGCCGACGTCGCGCTGGCTCCACGGCCACGGTGTGTCGGCATGCGGGTAGTCGCACTCCCACATGATCCGGTCGATGCCGATGTGGTGCCGGGCCTCGACGCCCATCTCCTCGTCGATGAAGCAGACCCAGAAGTTGCGGTGGAACAGCTCCGACGGGGGGACGTCGCTGAGCCCTGCCCAGTAGCGGTGCTTCTCCCACGTGCGGTCGGCCCGCTCGAGGGCGAACGGGACCCATCCGATGCCGCCCTCGGACATCGCGAACTTGATCGTCGGGAAGCGGTCGGGGATCCCGCTGAAGAGCAGGTCGGTGAGGGTGATCTGGGCGTTGACCGGGGCGAGGGCGATCTCGACCGCGTAGCTCCCGTCGGGCGACGGCATGCGGGTCTGGCCGCTGGTGCCGATGTGGATGCAGATCACGGTGTCGGTGTCGCTGACGGCCTGCCAGACCGGGTACCAGTGGTCGGTGTGGAACGACGGCAGGTCGAGGGCGTGGGTGCTCTCGGGGAACGTCACCGCGCGGGCACCCTTGGCGGCGCAGCGGCGGATCTCGTCGGCCATCGCCGGCGGGTCCCACAGCTGGCCGATGACCATCGGGATGTACAGGCCGGGGACGGCCGCGCTCCACTCGTCGATCATGAAGTCGTTGTAGGCCTTGACGCAGAGGTCGGCGAGCGCCTTGTCCTGCGCCCTCAGGAACGTGACGCCGGCGAACCGGGGGAACGTCGGGAAGCAGACCGAGCCGCGGATGCCGTCGCGCAGCAGGTCCTTGGCCCGTTCGATCGGGTCGTAGCAGCCGGGGATCATGTCATCGAAGCGGACCGGGTCCATGGAGAACTCCTTGTTCTCCTTGCCGGCGACGGCGTTGAGGCCCATCGTCGCCCCGCGCTGGCCCTCGAACTCCCAGAACTGACGGCCCTCAGCCTCGACCACGTGCGGTCCGGTCTCGCGGTACTTCGCCGGGAGGCGGTCGACCCACACCCCGGGCGGTTCGATCACGTGATCGTCGACGCTGATCAAATCGAGAGCCATCGCTACCCTCCTCCAACGATCGCCGAATAGAGCATACTGAATCCCGATGCGAGCTCACGTCGACCCGGACAAGTGCCAAGGCCACACGCTGTGCGCCGGTCAGGCGCCGGCGGTGTTCAAGCTGCGTGACGACAACGGTCATGCTTATACCGACGACGACGAGGACGTCCCGCCCGAGCTCGAGGACGCGGTCCGGCGGGCCGCGCTCGGCTGCCCCGAGGGCGCGATCACGATCGAGGAATAGCGCGCCGCGCTAGGACGTGAGCCTTACGATCGTGTCGAGCTCGACGCTCGCCCCGCCGGGCAGGGCGGAGACCCCGATCGCCGTGCGGGCCGGGAGCAGCTCCTCGCCGAAGATGTCGCGGAGCAGCTCGCTGGCGCCGTTCATCACCTGCGGCGTCTGGCCGAAGTCGGGACCGGCGCGCACGTAGCCGACCAGCTTGAGGAACCGCTCGACGCGATTCAGGCTCCCGCCCAGCGCACCGCGCAGGTTGCCGAGCGTGCTCAGCATCGCTCCGGCCGCCGATTTCTGGGCGGTCTCGAGGTCGAGGTCGGCGCCCACCAGACCGGCGAAGGCGAGCTTCAGCGGCGGGCCCTCCACGGCGACGGTGCCCGAGCAGTAGGCGAGCTGGCCGTCGAACACCACCGAGGTGTACAGGCCGCCCGCAGGCAGTGGATCACGGAGCTCGATGCCCAGCTCGGCGATCCTGGCATCCCAGTCACTCATCCTAATTCAGTATACTCAACACAATGCGCGAGGGATTCTTCATCATCGACACCGACACCCACGTCGGTCCCAACGTCGAGACGTTGGAGCAGTTCGCCGGGCCGATCCTTCGCCGCCGCTGGGACGAGTTGCTGCCGTACTACCAGCCGGTCACCGTCGGGCATCACCTCAGCATCAACCCGATGCCGTACAAGCGCCAGCTCAACACGTCCGGCGACGAGGCCGTCGCCGAGGCCGGCGGCAAGATCCCGCTGCGCGGCAAGACCCAGCTCAACTACACGGTGAAGCCGGCCACGGGCGTCAACGACGAGAACTGGCAGGGCCGCCTCGACGACATGGACCGCGAGGGTCGCGACGTCGACGTGATCATCCCGGCGACGTTCGCCACCGCGGCGTCGGTGCTCGACCCGGAGATGCAGCGCGAGCTGTACGGCGCGTACCACCGCTACCTCGAGATGTACTGCGGCTCCGCACCCGACCGGTTGAAGGCGACGATCCTCGCCAGCGGACAGGATCCGGAGTGGTCGGCGCAGGAGATCAAGCGGCTGTCCGGCGAGCCGTGGGCGGCGTGCGTCACGCCGGTGCTGCAGGAGGGGCTGCCGGCCGACGACCCGTCGCTGGAGCCGATCTGGCAGGCGATGGAAGAGGCCGACCTCGGCATCATGCACCACTCGTTCTTCTACGAGCCGCCGTACTTCCCCGGCTACCGCGACATCTGGGGCAACCTCGCCATCGCCCGGGCGGCGGCCCATCCCTGGGGCGCCCAGCGGCTGCTCGCCTACTTGCTGCTGAGCGGGCTCTTCGACCGCTACCCGAACCTGCGCGTCGCCTTCTCCGAGTGCAGCGCGGGATGGGTGGGCGGGTGGCTCAACCGCCTGCAGTACCAGCAGGCGTACCTGCAGACGACCCTGCCGGAGACCGACCAGACGCCGATCGAATATGCCCAGTCGGGCCGGATCTTCTGCGGCGTCGAGCTCGACGAGGGCCCGGTGATCACCAAGAGCGTGATGGACGTCGTCGGTGACGGCGTGCTGATGTACTCGTCGGACTACCCGCACGGCGGCTGCCGCTACCCGGAGTCCCCCGACGTCGTGCTCGCCTGGGAGGACCACCTCGGCCGGCCGGCGTTGGAGAAGCTGTTCACCGCCAACGCCAAGCGCTACCTCCGCCTCTGACGCCCCGCTACATCAGGAAGCGGCGACGAGCTCGGCGAAGCGGGCGGCGGCAGCTTCGGCGACCTTGGTGTCGTCGTCGTAGTGGCCGCCGCTGACGCCGACGGCGCCCACCGACTTGCCCTCGTACAGCAGCGGTACACCTCCGGGAACGAGGAACGTCTCCGGGTTGGCGCTCATCGCCCGCCAGAGCACCTCGTCCTTCATCAGTCGCTTCTCGAGGAACTCCTTCGTCGACCGGCCCATCCCGGCCGCGGCGCTGGCCTTCATCAGCCCGCCGCGCCAGACCTTGGGGCTGGCGCCGTCGGTGCGACCGGCGGCGACGATCTCGCCGGTGGCGTCAGTGACGACGACGCCGGCGTTGACGCCGAGCTCGGCCGCCTTGGCGAGGCCGGCCGCCAGCGCCTCGGCGGCCGCGGCGTACGTCACGTGACGCTGGATCCTCACGAACTCACTCACTCGACCCCCTCGGGAGAAATTGAGGACACTCTATGTCGCGCCTCCACGGTCGCCAGCTCGTGCGCCGGTCCCCGCGGCAGGAGCAGCGCGAGCGCGGCGGGGTTGCCCCACGACACGACGACGAACGTGCCGAGCAGCACGGCGCCGGTGGCGAGGGTGCGACGAACGCGGGCGACCCGAGGCCCCACTCGTCGGCCTGGGAACAGGCGACGAGGATGGCGACGAGGCCGAGGCTGGCCACCGCGAACCCGGTGACGTCGAAGCGGCGGACCCGGCGGGGATCGACGTCCGGGAGCGCGCGACGGCCGATGACGACGGCGAGCCCACCGAGGATCAGCTCGAGCAGGAGCACCCACCGCCACGTCGCCGCGGTGACGATCCATCCGCCGAGGACGAGCCCGACCAGCGGGTCGAGCTGGATGACCGTCCCGGACGCCCCGACCGCGGTGCCCCGGTGCTCGGGCGGGAACATCGTGAACATCAACGCCGCGCCGAGCGGGATGATCAGCCCGCCGGCGAGTCCCTGCGCCGCCCGCAAGGCGACCATCGTGACGAGGTTGGGCGCGGCGGCGACGCACAGGGAGATGAGGGCGAACCCGCCGACTCCGGCGAGGAACGCCTGGCGGGTGCCGAACCGGTCGGCGAGCCACCCTGCGGTCAGCTGGGCGACGCCGAGGGCGAGGAGGTACACCGACACCGCCCACTCGATCCCGGTCGCCGCGCCCAGGTCGTCGGCGATCGACGGCAAGGCGATGGCGATGATCGACGTGTCGAGGAAGACGATGAACGTCCCCAGCAGAACCGCGGCCACGGCCCGGCGCACCCAATTAGAGTATACTGAATCCTGGGAGGTGCGATCGTGAAGCAGGGGTACCGCATCATCGACACCGACACTCACGTCGGTCCGAGCATCGAGACGTTGGAGCAGTTCGCCGGTCCGGCACTCGCCGCCCGGTGGGACGAACTGCGGCCCTACTACCAGCCGTCGTCGGAGGGCGGGCACTTCCTCAGCATCGAGCCGATGGCGTACAAGCGGCGGATGGGGGCCAGCTACCTCGGCGACGAGGCGGTGCGCGGCGGCAAGAGCCCGCTCAAGGGCAGCGTCAGCAAGGAGCGCCCGCCGTACGAGCCCGGGGTCAACGACCTCAACTCGGCCGGCCGCCTGCGCGACATGGACACCGAGGGCGTCGACGTCCACCTGATCATCCCGGGCACGTTCGCCTACGCCGTCTCGGCGCTCGAGCCGGCGCTGGCGGTCGAGATCTACGCCGCGTACCACCGGTACATCGAGGCGTACTGCAGCCTGGACCCGGCCCGCCTGAAGGCCACCGTGCCGGTGTCGGCCGCCGATCCCGACGGCGCCGCCGGCGAGGTCAAGCGGCTCGCCGACGCGCCGTGGGTCGCCGCGGTGACGGTGGTGTTGCCCGAGGGCCTGCCGGTGGACGACCCCAGCCTCCACCCGATCTGGCGAGCCATCGACGAACACGACCTGCCATTGCTCCACCACTCGTTCTTCTACGAGCCGCCGTACTTCCCCGGCTACCGGGACGTGTGGGGCAACGTCGTCGTCGCCCGCTCGGCCGCTCATCCGTGGGGTGCCCAGCGGCTCGTCGCCTACCTGATCCTCAGTGGGCTGTTCGACCAGTACCCGCGGCTGCGCGTCGGGTTCTCCGAGTGCAGCGCGGGGTGGCTCCCCGGCTGGTTGATCCGGCTCACCGGTCAGGCCCAGTACCTCGGCCACGCCCTGCCCGATCTCGACCACGAGCCGCTCGAGTACGCCCGCCGCGGCCAGATCTACTGCGGCATCGAGCTCTACGAGGGCGAGGCGATGGCCAAGGCGATCTGCGACGTCGTCGGCGAGGACGTGCTGATGTACCAGTCGGACTATCCGCACAACCAGGCCGAGTTCCCGAACTCGCCCGACATCGTGCTCGGTTGGACCGGCCTCGGCGAGGACCGAATGCGCAAGATCATGAGCGCCAACGCCGAGCGCTACCTGCGCATGTGATGGCAGCCGGCGCGGCGACCTCCGACCCGCGCGCCACCGCCGTGGCGGCCGACGTGCTGCGGAGCGGCGGCAACGCGGTGGACGCCGCGGTCGCCGCCGCCTTCGTGCTCTACGTCGTCGAGCCGCAGTCGGCCGGCCCCGGCGGGGACGCCTTCCTGATCACGGTCGAGCCCGGTCAGCCGCCGGTCGCGCTGGACGGAGCCGGCGCGCTCCCGCGGGGACTCACCGCCGAGGCGCTGGCGGCCGACGGGCTCGACACCGTTCCGGTGCGCGGTGGGCGCACGGCGACCGTTCCCGGCGCGGTGGGACTGCTCGAGGAGGCGCTGGCGCGGTTCGGCACCCGCACGATCGCCGCCTCGGTTGACCCGGCGATCGCGCTGGCCGAGGACGGGTTCGAGGTGCGGCCATCGCTGGCCGCCACCGCGGCGCGTGCGGCGGCCGAGATCGGTGTCGATCCGGTGCTCGGCCCGCTGTACGTACCCGGCGGGCAGCCGGTCGCGGCCGGCGACGAAGTGCGCAACCCCGCGCTGGCTGGCTGCCTGCGCGCCATCGCCGCTGACGGGGCCGCCGTTCTCTACGACGGCCCGTTGGGAGCCGAGCTGGTCGCCACCGTGGCCGCCGACGGTGGTTATCTCTTGGTGGACGACCTGACGGCGCACCGGACCACCGACATGGCCCTCGAGTCGGGGCCGTTCGCCGGGCACGTCGTCTGGGAGCTCGGCCCACCGACGCAGGGCCCGGCCGTCATCGAGGCGCTGTCGACCCTCGAGCCGAGCGGCCCCATCGACTGGGTCGCCGTGCTCGAGGCGATCCGCCGGGGCATGAAGGCGGCCGGGTTCGACCCGGCCGCGATCGGGGCGCGACCGAGCCCGGCGAAGGGCGACACGACCTACATCGCGGTCGTCGACGCCGACGGTCGGGGCGCGTCACTGATCACGAGCGTGTTCGGTGACTTCGGCAGCCATCTCGGCGTCCCGGTGCTGGGCGGTCCGATCGGCAACCGGGCGACGATGCTCCGGGCGCTGCGCCGCCCACCGACGCCCGGCGCCAAGCCCCCGCACACAACGATCCCGGCCGTGGTGACCGACCGCGACGGCGGGCTGCGCTACGTGCTGGGTGTCGCCGGTGGCTTCATGCAGCCTCAGGCGCAGGTCCAGGTCCTGCTGCGGATGCTCGTCGAGGGAATGGCGCCGCAGGCGGCGATCGACGCCCCGCGTTTCAAGGTCCTCTTCGGTGGAGACGTCGCCGCGGAGGAGGGTCATCCGCTGGTCGAGACGATACCGGAGACCGGTGAACGCCCGGCCGGCCCGGAGGGTTACGGCGCCGCCCAGGTCGTCGGCTGGCACGACGGCGCGCTGGCGGCTGGGGCCGACCTCCGCCGCGGCGGCGTCGCCGAGGTCGTCGCCTGACCATGGCCCGCCTGGCCGGCCCGCCGAAGGTCTTCGGCCTCGCGGTGACCGCGAATGGTGAGGTCTTCGCCGCGACGTACGCCGCCGGGGTCGTGCGATCGAACGGCGACCGGTGGTCGGCCGCCCCCGCCGTGGCCGAGCTGAGCGCCAACGCGGTGCTCGTGACGTCGACCGGCAGCGTGCTGGCGGGGACCAACGAGGACGGGCTGTGGCGGTCGGTCGACGGCGGCGAGGCGTGGCAACGCGTCGCGCTGCCCTCGGACACGGTGTTCGCGCTGACGGAGGGCGATGCGGTCTACGCCGGCACGGCCGCCGACGGCGTCTGGCGCTCGGTCGACGACGGCGCCACGTGGGCGGCGGTCGCCGGACCGGTCACGAACGTCCGCATCTACGCCGTGAGAGCCCGCCGTGACGGGACGATCGTGGCCGGCACCGAGGGAGCCGGACTGTGGCACTCCGACGACCGCGGCGAGCACTGGCGTCCGGTCGGACCACCCGATGTCACGATCCACTCGCTGGCGGACTCCGGCGTCGCCTGGTTCGCCGGCACCAACGGCAAAGGGGTGTTCCGGTCGGCGGACGCGCAGCAGTGGACGGCGACGTCCGGTGGGCTGGGTGACCTCCACGTCCACTGCCTCTTGGCGCTCGGTGGCGACCGGATCCTCGCCGGGACCGGGGTTGGCGCGTTCGCCAGCGACGACGGCCGTACGTGGTCGGCGACGGGCGCCGGGATCGGCGAGGCGAGGGTCTTCTCCCTCGGCATGAGCGACGGCGACACGGTCTACGCGGGCGGCTACGACGGGGTCTGGCGGTCCGCCGACGGGGGCCGGTCGTGGCAGGTCGAACCCACTGGGCTCACCGCCTCCCACGTCTTCAGCGTCAGCGCCATCGGTCGCGCGATCTACGGCGGCACCGGCACCGGTCTGCTGTGCTCGGTCGACGGCGGACGGTCGTGGACACTCGTCGACACCGGGTCGGCGGCGGCGGTCTACTGCGTCAGTGCCGATCAGCGCGGCGCCGTTCTGGCCGGAACGGCACGCGGCGTCCTCCGATCCGACGCCGACGGCGCTCCGTGGCAAGTCGCCAACGACGGGCTCGCCCACCTCGACGTGTACACCATCGCCGCCCTCCCGACCGGCGAGCTGCTGGCCGGTACCAACGGCGGTGGCGTGTACCGGTCGCCCGCGGGCGACCCGCACTGGCGGGCGTCGAACGACGGTCTGCCGAACCCCGTCGTTCACGACCTCCTCGTCAACCATTCCGGCGACGTCGTCGCCGCGTCGAGCAACCTCGTCGACGGGCACAAGGGCGGGGCCGTGCACCGGTCGATCGACGGCGGGGTGTCGTGGGCACCGGTCGGCGGGGCCTCGTTGCCCGACGAGGCGGTCTACGCCCTAGCCCGCGACGACGCCAACCGTCTCTACGCCGCGGTTCGCGGGTGCCGTGTGTTCGCGATCGACGACGGTGCGCCCGCGTGGCGGGACGTGTCACCAGGGCTCCCGGGCGCCAAGGTTTACGGCATCGCCGTGACTCCCGCCGGCACGGTGCTGCTCGGCACCAGCGACGGTGCCCACCGGTCCACGGACCACGGGGCGACCTGGCATCCCGCGAGCACCGGGCTGGCCGACCGGACGGTGTACGCGTTCGTCGCCGTGGCCGACGGGGTCGTCCACGCCGGCACCGGCGTCGGCGTCCACCGGTCGACCGACGACGGCCTCACCTGGGAGCGCTGACCACGTGCTGGACGTCGGCGTGGCGGTGCCGGACGTCGGCGAGTACGCCGCGATCGACCCGGCCTGGGGGATCGGTGATCCGCGCGAGCAGTTGCTCAGCGCGCTGGCCGGGATGCGGGCGGCGGGCCGGCTCCCGGTGCACGGCCACGACCTCCGACCGTCGTTCGCGTCGTACGCGTCGAACGATGCCGCCGGCAAGGTCGATGCGGCGCGGGAGCTCGCTGCGTCGGGCCCGATCGCGATCCTCGGCGGGCGGGACTTCTCCGACGGCGCGCGTTGGCTCGCCGTCAACACGCCGATCCCGGTCATCGATGTCAACGCCCTGCCGAGCGCCGCGCTGACGGCCGCCGGTCCGTCGCTGTTCAAGCTGCGCACCGCCCAGGACGTGCTGTACCGGGCGGCGGTGCGGTGGGCCGACTCGAACGGCTGGCTCACCGGACGGCGAATCGGGGTGTTCTCCGACCGGCTGACCGAGCAGTCGGCGGCCGCGGCGTGTGACGAGCTGAGCGGGCTCGGTCACGACGTGCGGTCGTGGATCCGCTCCGACGGGACCGGCGTCGGCAGCGACGCCGACGAGTCGGCGGTGACGACGTTCGCCGACGTGGGCGTCGAGGTCGTGTTCCCGTTCGTGGGCGGCAGCAGCTGGATCGCCACCCTGCGCCACGCGGCCGAGGCCGGCTACCGCCCGTCCCATTCGGGCATCTGGGCGGGATTCGTCGCACCTGTCGCGACGATTCCCGCCCAGTTCGAGGGGCGGCGGGCAGCAACTACGGTGATCAAGCGATGGCCTCGGACTACCGGGTTAGCGCGGCGTCGACGGCGACGCTCGGTCGCGTCCTGCTCAGCGCCCGGGACCAGCACGTCGTCGTCGACGGACCGGTCCAGAACGGCTGTCCCGGCGAGGCCCTGACGCCCGCCGAGCTGTTCCTCGGCGGTGTCGCATCGTGCGCGGTCGAGCTCGTCGAGGTGCTCGCCCGGGACACCGGCGTCGCCCTCGCCCGCGTCGACGCCGCCGTCGAAGGAACGATCGACCGCGCCCACGAGGTCCGCGACGACGTCACCGTGTTCAGCTCGGTCCACCTCGACTTCACACTGCACGGCGTGGACGACGAGCAGGCTGCTGCTCTGGTCGACGCCTTCCAGCACCGTTGACCGCTCTACGGCACGGTCGCAGTTGCGACCCCTGACGTCACGGTGGAGTTCACGACCCGCTGAGCAGCTACCGAAGCGCCCGCGGGCGGTCATCCGCCGACGATGGCCTCGCCGACGGCCCGTCGCCACGACACGGTCAAGCCGAGTTGGGCGAACGCGTCGGCCCAGTCGATGTACCGCTCGAACCAGCGTTGACCTTCCTCGTCCTCGGTCACGATCGTCACGCCGTTGATGGTGATCAGATTCTCATCCGGGTCGTCTGATCGGCCCGCCCCGAGAAAGTCTCCGTCGGTCTCACCCGCGTAGCTCCACTGCACGACACCCACCGTTGCGGAGAGCAGCCCCGCGGTGGCCTCCTGGAAGCCCTCCCTGCGATTGAGCCTCGAACGAGGGTCAATGGCCGTCTCGAGCACGGCTTCGACGTCGTCTCGAACCGTCGCCACGACCTCTTCCATCGAGTCGAACGGCACCTTCATACCTCCTGCTGAAATGGGCGTCCGTCGGCGAGCACGCCCCCCTCCGCCTCCGATGGCGCGACGGTGATGACCTCACCCTCGCCGACATGGGTCACGATCGTGGGCACCTGCCACTGTCCCGACAGCGACCGCTGCCAGACGGCCGACGGGTCCTCGCGCCCGTGGTTCTGGTGTGAGACCACCATCAACCCTCGACGTCGCGGCGCGCCCGTCAGGGTGTCCATGGTGACCGGGTTCTCCGCGTAGTCCCGACCCTGTCGGGTCGCGGGGGCCGTGATCCGGCGCCGCACGACGCCGCCGGCGTGGCCGGGTGTCGCGAACAGCACGGTCACATCGCAGCCCCCGGATTGGCGCTCGTTCCAGGCCACCCACCCCTCGAACCAGGGCTGACCGCAGTGCCAGAGGATCTGGATGGGCCAGTGCCGTGGGGGAGTCTCCGGGAGCGCGTCGTCGTAGTTGATTCCGAGGGCCACTTCCAGCGCCCGGCGGAACGTGAGGCGGACGATCGCGTCGACGTTGCCGCGGTACCCGATCCAGTACCCGGTCCAGTTCTTGTTCGCGTACACGCTGGGACCGAGCCAGTCCCGCGCGAAGTGCTCGGCCCAGGTACCACCCGTGATCGGCGGGCGGCTCTTCAGCGTGGCGTCGTCGAAGAAGACCGAGTCGTCGAGTGTCCGCGTCGGGTCACGGATTGCTCGCAGGACCCTCAACGCCATTGCCGGGGAGTCGTTCAGGAACGACTCGAAGATCGAGAAGACAGCGCCCTTCTCGACGTGATACGGCATCATCGGCATGAGTTCCACCCCCCGGGACCCAGAAAGTGCCCGGACGTTAGCGAGTTCACCGCCGCTGAACGGCGAATACGGTCACCGCTTCGGAGAACCCGCGCAGCGCCTGGCGGCCGACCGGCGCGAAGGCGGCGACGCCCGCCGGAACCAACGCGCGCACCGCCTCCGACAGGAAGACATCTCCGCCATCGGCCAGGGCGCACACCCTCGCCGCCTCGGAGAGCGCGACACCGAACAGGTCGCCGCCGTGCGGGATCGGTCGCCCGCATGACATCCCGCAGCGCACGTGCACTTCGGTCCCGGAGTGACTGCGGTTCCACTCGTCCAGCTCGTCCTGCAGCGCGATGGCGAACCGCACGGCGGAAGCCGCGTCCTCGAACCACGCGTTCACGCCGTCGCCGCTGTGCTTGAACTCGATCCCGCCGTGCCGGCGCAAGGCGGCCCGGACGATGCGGTCGTGGGCGCGCAGCACTTCGACGTAGGCGTCATCGCCGAGGCGGACGTTCAGCGACGTCGAACCGACGATGTCCGTCATCACGATGATGCGCAGTGGCTGATCCTCGGGACCGAGCACCGTTGGGAGACTGACCTCGGACGCCCATCGAGTGGCGGCGCGGGTCGCCGGGGCCGCACCGAGGGCGAGGAACGTGCGGACGGCCGCCTCGAGGCGGCGGCGGGCGGCGTCGGGGTCACCGCGCGCCAGGCGCGCCTTCGCCAGGTGCGCGCTCGCGGTGGCGGACTCCCAGGTGGCGCCGGGGCGACCGGCCGAGGCGGCGAGCGGCCCGAGCAGATCCTCCGCTTCCTCCATCCGCTCCGACGCCAGCGCCGCCTGTCCGAGGGACCGGTCCAGCGTCGTCGGCCAGTCGGGGCAGAACCGCACACCCTGCGCGGCCAGGAAACGCGCCGCGCGGTCACCCGCGGCGGTCAACGGCGGCTCGGCGAGCGCGTGGCCGGCCTCGATCAGCGCTACGGCGGCCGAGAGATCAGCCAACACCGGTTCGGGCGCCAGCCCGCCGCGCCACCAGGCTCGCGCCAGCCGCTCCCGCGCCGCCGCAAGGTCGTCGTCGGCCAGGGCGACCAGTACCCGGTAGCGGTTGGCGTCGACGCCGACCGTCTCGGCGAGACGGTCGAGGGCGGCCTCGGCTCCGTCACGGTCTCCTCGCCTCGCCCGGCTGCAGGCCAGTGGAGGGTAGACGAAGTGGGCCGCGTAGTAGTAGCCGCATCGGTGCATCGCGAGCTCGACCCGATCGGCGAGCTCCTCGGCACGGGCCGGGTCGTCGTTGGCGACCGCGACCGGCAGCCGCACCGATTGAGCCAGGGCGTACTCCGCCCAGTCGCCAAGTACCGCCGCCTGCCGTGCGCCGGCCCGCGCGCCCTCGTCAGCAGCTCGTAGCTCGTCGGCGGCGAGGTGGACGAGCGCCCGGCGGGACTGCCCCCACAAGGTCGCCCACGGCTCGCCCCAGCGGCGCGCCCCGTCCGTGCTGGCGTCCACGAACGCGGCGGCAGGTTGAAGGCGCCCGCACGTGAGCTCGAGCAATCCCCGCGCCCCGTCCAGCATCGTCCGCAGCGGAACATCGTCGGTGTGCTCGGCCAGCTGCCGGGCCTGGTCGAGCAACTGCTGCGACGCGGCGCCGTCGAAACGCGCGGTGGCCGCTTCGGAGAGCAACGCCAAGGCGAGGGCGCGCAACTCGGATGGCGCGTCGGCGGCGTCGTGCAGGAACTGCTCGACCTCGTCGAGGGCCGGAACGTGTCCGAATCCGGCGCCCCCACCGGTCAACCGGGCGCGGCCGGCGCCGACGACGGCGCGACCCCACGCGCTCACGTCTCCGGTGGTCCGCGCCGCCGCGACCGCAGTTCCGAACCACCTGGTGGCCGCGTCGAGGTCCTGGGCCCGGTACGCCGCAGTACCGGCCTTGATCAACAGGTCGGCGGCTTCGTCGTCGCCGATCGCCGCCGTGTACATCTGGGTGGCGGTGGACCACGCCGCCATCCCGAAGGCGGCGTCGGCGGCGGCGAGGCATGCGGCTCGTCGCCGCTCCGGGGGGCAGGCATCGCCGGCCCGCACGAGGTGCTCGGCGATCGAGATCGTGGTCCGTGGCGAGCGGGGTCCGGCCTCCGCGACGCAGTCGGCCGTGACCAACTCGAGGCGACGGCGCTCGGGCGCGGGCAAGCGGGCGAGCACCACGTGGCGAAGGTAGGGGTGGGAGAACACGACCGCTTGACCGACCTCGTGGACGAGTCCGGACGATCGGGCGACGTCGACCGCCCTCCGGATCTCGTCCGGTGGCTGGTTGAGGACGGTGGCGAGCCCCGGCAGGGTGGCGTCCTGGCGGGCCACTGCTGCAGCCGCGAGCACCGTGACCACCGCGGGGCCGACCCGGTCGAGGCGCTGCCGCCAGAGGGCGTCGATGTCCGTGGACTCGTCGTCCACCAGCGCCGCGATCGCGCTCTCGATGTCCAACTCGTCCCTGGCCTGCACCTCGTCGTGGCCGGCCGCGATGAGCAGCTGGACGAACAGCGGATTCCCTTCCGTGGCCTCCCAGACACCACTGACGGTCGCCGCCGGCGCGCTCCCGAGCGCCCGGTTGAGCAGGGCGTGCACCTCCAGCGGCTCGAGGCCGCCGAGGGTCAGCGCCCGGCCGTCCGGCTCCCGACGCACCTGGCGAGTCAGGCGGTCCACGGCCGGCGAGCCGTCACGTCGAGCGGTGAACAGCAGGCCGATACGGGTCGGTCCGCGTAGCGCCGAGTGGCTCAGGCTCGCCAGCAGATGGCTGAGCAGGCTGGTGGTGCCCTCGTCCGCCCAATGCACGTCTTCCACGATCAGGACGACCGGCTGGTGCTCGGCCGCGGCGGTCAGGGCAGCGGCGCAGCCCGAGAACAGCCGCAGCCGGTCCGGGTCGACGCCGGCCGGCGTCGCGAGGGCCGACTGCACGGTGGGCCGGACGAGCTCGTCGATGGCGACGATCGGCGCCAGTGCTCCGAGCACGGGGAGGAACGGCACGCCGCCGTCCTCTACGCACGCCTCCGACAGCACGCGTGCGCCCGCCGTACGCGCCCGTTCGGCAAACCACCGCGCGAGGGTCGACTTGCCGATCCCGGCCGCGCCTTCGATGGCGATGACGCGGGGCCGGCCGGCGAGGACGTCGTCGAGCCAGGTACGCAGGGCCTCTCGTTCCGTCACCCTGCCGACGATGCCCGCCCCGGCGCCCGTGCTCGCCACCTCTCAAGTCTGGCGTACCGCCCCTGGGTGGGCGATCCCGAATGACCGGACGTCGCGCCGCGCGTCTACAGCTTGCCGGCCGCGAGGAGCTCGAGCGGGTCTTGGACTTCGACGACGCCGACGTCCTCGCCCGGCAGCTCGCCCGCTTCTTCAGCGATCCGGTCGAGATCGCGCTCAACGCGATCATGGCCAGCGGCTCGTCACCGGACTTCGACGCGCTCGTGCTCGACCACTTCGGGCCGGTGTTCGACGCGTGGCGGGGCATGGTCGAGCGGGCCAGGAACCGTGGCGAACTGCGTCCCAACGTCGACGCCGACACGGTGCTGTACACCCTCACGGCGCCCCTGCTCACGATCCCGCTCCTGTTCCACCGCACCCCCACGCCGGGCCAGGTCCGACGCATCGCCGAAACCGTCTACGCCGGAACGACCAGCATTGGACACCGAGTGATTGGTGTCACGCAATAACCCGGCTGGCGGGATGTTGACTAGAGGTGTGAACGTCATCGCCGCCGCCCGTTCGATCGGTCTCTCCCGTGACCTCGGTGAGATCACTGGCACGATCGATGAAGAGGTCGTGCTGGCGCTGATCTCCCAGCTCGCCGCGGCTAATCCCGGCAACGACGACTTGTTCGCTGACGCCGCCACCCGGGTGCGGCTCGGCCGCTCGGCTGGCGTCGTGCAGCCGGCCGAGTCCAGCGTGTTCAGCCGGTCTCGGGGGGCTAGCGTGCAGTTGCGCTATCGCTCGGAGATGGCGGACGTGTTCACCGACCTCGCCATCGACGTCGGCCTGCGCGACGTCGAGCGGCTCGCCGACACACCCGCTTGAGTCGGGCCCCGCGAACCGGCCGCGGACGACCGGAATCTGGGCGCGAATCGTCTCACCAGGCGATCAGAACAGGCCGTCGGTGATCGCCAGCGGTGCGTGCTCGCTGACGGCGAGCAGGATGAGCGCCCCACCGGCGATCGAGATGTTCTTGTAGAACTGGGCCATCTCCGCCTGCCTGGTCTGGGGGTCGGTCTGCCTCCAGAAGTCGTGCATCACGACGCCGGCGACGACGCAGTAGATCGCCAGACCCAGCGCGGCGAGATCCATCCAGATGCCCAGGATGATGGCCACGGCGGCGACCAACATCGCCATGCCGGTGACAACGACCACGGTCCGGGCCCGGGGTACCCCCTTGTACGCCGCGTACTGTGCCGACCCCTCGGTCTGCAGCAGGTGCACGACTCCGAAGCGCAGGAAGACCGAGGCGAAGAGGATCCGACCGATGAGGAAGATCGCGTCACGCATGGGCTGCTCCAAGGGTCGTCGTGCCGATCATCTTGATACGGGCGGCCGTCCCGATCGCGGATCGTCCGTCGCCGCGCACCGCCACTCCAGATGCAGTGGAAGTGGTCGGTTCAGTCGGTGAGTGCCCGCTCCTGGCGGACGCGGGCCTCCACCTCACCCAGGTCGGGTGCCGGGACGCGGTTGAGCAACTCGATGTTGCGCCGAACGTCGGTGCTCTCCCGGGCGCGGATCAGCAGCAGGGCGAACGTCAGCAGGCCCGGGTTGAGCACGACTCCGCCCAGGCGAGCCACGCTCGCGTCACGGGCGCCGATCGGGCCGCCCCAGTCCTCCCGGGCCAGCGGGGCCAGCTCGACGGCGAAGCGCCACGCCGCGCTCCGGGCCGACTCGATGCTGAAGCGGATGATCTCGTCGTCGCGACGACCGCCGAGCCGATCGAGCAGCCCGATCCACGGCGAGACGGCCGCGACGTCGCTGGCGACCTCGCCCATGAGCCAGGCGATGATCTCGTTGACCCGGTCGAAGTCCCGGCGCAGATCGGGCAACGCCGCTCCCGGCGCGACCTCGGCGGCGGCGATCCCGAGGTCCAGGTTGATGTGGGCGTTGATCCCGAGCAACAGGTGCTGGAGGATGATCGGGCGGGCCGAGGTCGTCGCCTCGAACGCCCGCGCCCACGACCTCGTCGTCGACGCGCCGGCGCGGAAGGCCTCGTACGCCTGCAGGTATCGATCGGCGAACCCGACGTCGAGGCGCTCCATCCGCGCCCCGTCGTCGAAGAACCCGGTTTCGATCCCCTCGCCGATCTTGGCCGTCATCTTCCGGTAGATCGCGGCGAAGTAACCGACCCGGCTGCCGCCGTCCATGGCGTCGGCGATGATCACATCGAGCGCCTCGAGAACGTCGGCGATCGTCTCCACCTGGCGGCCCGCTGGCGGCATCTCCTGTCCCTATCACGTTCTGAGCCGCCGGGGGATCGCCCAGCGATCCGAAGTCACCTGAGAATCACTGGGGGTCAGGCCCCGGTTGCCTTCCAGAAGGAGTAGTCGGCGGTGTAGGGCACCTCCACCTTCGTCCCGACCGTGGCCGCGTCGCACTCCGTGGCGGCCGGAGCGAGGCCGCCGGTCGTGGCGGTGCGCTGGATGAACGTGGTCACGGTGAGCCGGTCGCCGTCGGGGCCACTCGTCGTGCGCACGGTCGACAGCAGCAGCCACGGGATCGCGCTGGCGTCCATCGTGACGCCGTCGACCCGCTGCGCGACGACCGCGCTCCCGTCCTTCGCCTGCCACGTCGGCCCGCCGAAGTGGGTGGCGATGAGCTCGCCGTTGTCGCCGTAGAGGTTGGCTCGCGGGACGGCCGAGCTCCAGCTGGCCCCGGCCGGCGTGGCGGTGCACGTGTAGATCTGCACGCCCACGGCATGGCCGACGAGGAACACCTTGTTGCCGTCTTCGACCGCGATGCGGTCCGGCACGTCCGGCGGACTCGGGCTGGCATGGGCGGCGGGTGCGGTCAACGACACAGCCGCGGCCACCGCCGCGCTCGTTGCCACCAAGGTGCGGGCGATTCGGTTGGGACGGGTCACAGCAGTTCCTCCACGGGCATCGGTACGTTGCCGCCGCAGCCTGCTGCGCGCACCTTCCCCCATCCTTCCCCCCGGCAACACCGGCGGAAGGTCCGTCCTCCGCGGGCTACGGCCCCCCACTCGCCGGCGCGGGTGACCTGCCGACCAGGCCCTCGGTGCGCAGCTGGTTGTAGACGTTCACCGCGGCCGACACCAAGGGGGCGGCGAGGATCGCACCGAGGACGCCGACCAGCGCGGCGGCGGTCGTCACCGTGAGCAGCACGGCGAGCGGGTGCAGCTGCAGATTCGTGCCGAGGGCGAAGGGCTCGAGCACGTTCTGGATGAGGCCGTTCGCCAGCAACACGATGGCGAGCATCGCCAGTGCGGTTCCGAGACCGTCCGACCCGTAGGCGATAAGGACCGCGAACGCACCGGCGACGAACGCTCCGAGGTAGGGGATGTAGCTGGTCACGAACGAGACCACGGCGATCGAGAAGGCGAGGGGAACGCCCAGCGCCCAGGCACCGAGCCCGACGACGACCGCGTTGGCCACGCCGAGCAGGGTCAGCCCCCACGCGTAGCCGCGGAACGCGGTGACGATTCCGTTGACCATCCGCTCGCCGATCGGCGCCGGTGCGCCGAGGTGACGGGACACCCACCCGATGATCTGGTCCCAGTCCTTCAACAGGAACAGCAACATGAACAGGCCGAGCACACACCCGATGACGAGCACGCCGACCGAGCTCACGAGCGAACCCAACACGCCCGAGGTCAGCGTCTGGACGACGTTGTGGGCGTCGCCGAGAAGGGTCTGGGCCGTGGTCTCGCTGCCGCCGGCGTTGGTGTTCACCTCGGTGAGGCCGTCCTCGAGCCGTTGCCAGATGTCGTCGCTCTGCTCCAGGATCCCGCTGATCACGAGCGCCGCCGTTCCGGCGGCGAGGGCGATGCCGAGGATCAAGACGAGGGTCGATCCGAGCCACCGAGGCACGTGCGCCCGTTCGAGGCGATCGGTGAGCGGCACCAGGACCGCCGCGAGCACGCCGGCGATCGCGAGCGGGATCGCCACCTCGGTGGCGACGGCGACGATCGAGAGGACGATCGCCGCCAGCACGGCGATCCCGACGGCAAGCCAGGAACCGACGCCCGCGGTCCGCAGCCACGACGGCACGTTGGACGGGACGAGCGCGACTGGCGCCGTGGCCGGTCCTTCACGCCGGTACGACCCGTCGTCACTCCCCATCGACACAAGCTGCGCTCCGGGCTGGACGTTACTGAGGTCGAACCGCGCAATCGCGGAACGGGCGGTAGACGGGAGTGCAACCCGTGACGGGCGGGGACATTTCCGGCCCTGTGGATGACGTGGCGGCGAAGCGGGTACTAGGGCGAAAGGTCGACAGCGGGCAGTGAAGGGAGGCTCGTAATGACGGCGACGAACCGAGCTACTGAAGTCGCCCGCGCTGAACCCGGCCGCGGTCGCGACGCCACCACCCCCCGGGCCATCCCGGCCCGCGGCTGGAAGGACGTGCTCATGCGGGCCAAAGCGGCGGCCAAGGAAGACCACGTCACGCTGTTCGGCGCCGGCGTGGCGCTGTTCGGGTTCCTCGCCCTGGTGCCGGCGCTGGCGGCGCTGTTGTCGATCTACGGACTCGTCGCCAACCCGGCCACCATCGACAACCAGCTCGCCGACTCGCTGTCCGCGGCCCCTGCCGAGGTCCGCGACCTCATCAGCCAGCAGGTGCGTTCCATCGGCGACGCATCGTCGGGCGCCATCCTCACGGTGGTGGTCGGCTTCCTGCTCGCCTTGTGGTCGGCGTCGGCCGGGATGAAGAGCCTGATCGAGGCGATCAACCTGGCGTACGACGAGGAGGAGACTCGTGGCTTCCTCAAGCTCCGCGCCCTGGCCCTCGTCTTCACGCTGGGGGCGATCCTGTTCCTCGTGGTCGCGTTCGCCCTGATCGCCTTCCTCCCGCCCCTCATCGCGTCCACCGATCTCGGCACCGCCGGACGCGTCCTGATCAGCGTGCTCCGGTTCGTCGTCCTGTTCGCCGGAGTGCTCTTCGGGTTCGCGCTGCTGTACCGCTTCGGACCCGACCGCGACCAGCCGAAGTGGTCGTGGGCCACTCCAGGTGCGGTGTTCGCAGCCGTCGGCTGGATCGTCCTCTCGCTGCTCTTCTCGATCTACACGGCCAACTTCGGGCGGTACAACGAGACCTACGGGGCCCTGGGTGCGATCGTTGTCGTGATCCTCTGGCTGCTCC